>NZ_JBSHGZ010000006.1:210669-348836 GCF_053618075.1 Embleya sp. NPDC055664 | reverse complement strand
GCCGCCCCCGGCTACATGTTTGCGCCGGCCACGACGCCCACGCCCGCGCCCGGGGCAAATTAACCCCCTACCCCCCCGGGTCCAACCGGGAGGGGGGGCTCCCCGGGGGGGGCACCCCCCCCTTCCGGCGTCGTGGGACCCGAGCGGTCCTGCGCGGCCCTCCTCGGGCCCCTGAGGCCCCGGGAAGGGGCCATCGTGATCCGAGGGGCCGCGGCAAACGGCCGACGAACGGCTAGGCGACGCTCTCGGCGACCCGCATGGGCAGCTCCACGCGGGCGCCCAGGGCCTCCAGCTTGGCCTGGAAGTCCTCGTAGCCGCGCTCGATCAGGTCGATGCCGGTGACCCGCGAGGTGCCCTCCGCGGCGAGCGCGGCGATCAGGTACGAAAAACCGGCCCGCAGGTCCGGGATGTCCAGGTCGGTGGCGTGCAGCTTGGCCGGCCCGGAGATGACCGCGGAGTGCTGGAAGTTGCGCTGGCCGAACCGGCAGGGCGTACCGCCCAGGCACTCGCTGTAGAGCTGGATCGTGGCGCCCATCTGGTTCAGCGCCGAGGTGAAGCCGAGCCGCCGCTCGTACACCGTCTCGTGCACGATGGACAGGCCCGTGGCCTGGGTCAGCGCGACCACCAGCGGCTGCTGCCAGTCGGTCTGGAAGCCGGGGTGCACGTCGGTCTCCAGGGCGATCGCGTTCAGCGGCCCGCCCGGGTGCCAGAAGCGGATGCCCTCGTCGTCGATCGAGAACGCGCCGCCGACCTGCCGGAAGACGTTCAGGAAGGTCATCATGTCCAGCTGGCGGGCGCCGCGGACGTAGATGTCACCGTGCGTGGCCAGCGCCGCGCAGGCCCAGGACGCGGCCTCCAGCCGGTCCGGCAGGGCGCGGTGGTCGTAGCCGCCGAGCTTGGCGACGCCCGTGATTCGGATCACCCGGTCGGTGGTGACCGAGATGATCGCGCCCATCTTCTGGAGCACGCAGATCAGATCTATGATCTCCGGCTCCACCGCCGCGTTGGACAGCTCGGTGGTGCCCTCCGCGCGCACCGCCGCGAGCAGCACCTGCTCGGTGGCGCCCACGCTGGGGAACGGCAGCCGCACCTTCGCGCCCTCGAGGCCGTTGGGCGCCTCGATGTAGAGCCCCTCGGGGCGCTTGGTGATCACCGCGCCGAACTCGCGCAGCACGCTCAGGTGGAAGTCGATCGGCCGGTCGCCGATCATGCAGCCGCCCAGGTCCGGGATGAACGCGCGGCCGAGGCGGTGCAGCAGCGGGCCGCAGAGCAGGATCGGGATCCGGCTGGAGCCGGCGTGCGCGTCGATGTCCGCGACGTTGGCCTGTTCCACCTGGGTGGGGTCCATCAGCAGTTCGCCGGGCTCGTCGCCGTCGCGCACCGCGACACCGTGCAGTTGCAGCAGGCCCTTGACGATGCGTACGTCGCTGATCTCCGGGACGTTGCGCAGTCGGCTCGGCGCCTCGCCCAGGAGTGCGGCCACCATCGCCTTGGGCACCAGGTTCTTGGCGCCCTTGACCCGAACCTCGCCTTCCAGCGGGGAACCGCCGTGAACCAAGAGCACGTCGTCTTGCATGAATCCTCGCACTTCTGTGGGTGCCGGAACCGACAGGGAAGATGGGCCGACAGCGCTACACGGTAGTCGGATCCGCATCGGGCCCGTGGCGGGTTGTGGTGCCGAAGGGCCCGGGGAGAAGGGTCTTTGGGCCCGTGGACGAGGAGTGGGGATGGCCGGGGGAACGAGGGGCGGCAGGCTCGCGTACTGCGCGTTCGTGGTGGCGGTGCTGGTGAATCTCTACCTCCTGTTCAATCCCGGCAGTCCGGGTGACCCGGCGCCGTTCGTTCCACATCGTGACAAGATCGTGCATTTTCTCTCCTTCGCCGCCATTGCCTGGACGGGTCGGCGTGTCGGAATCGGTGCGCTGCCGCTCGGCGTGCTGCTCGTGGGGCACGCGGTGGAGAGCGAGCTGATCCAGCACTTCCTGCTGCCGCACCGCAGCGGCGACCCGTTCGATGTGCTCGCGGACGTATGCGGGATCGGCGCCGGACTCGCCCTCGCCGGCCGACTTCCTCGCCGGGCGGCACACTCTGACGCGGCGGTTGCGGGATCATGAGCCCTATGACCGAGGTATCGCTCACCGGACGCCTGCTCGTGGCCACGCCCGCGCTGGCCGATCCGAACTTCGACCGGTGTGTGGTCTTCCTCCTGGAGCACGACGAGGACGGCACCCTCGGCGTGGTGATCAACCGACCCAGCCCGGTGGACGTCGACGACGTGCTCGTGCCCTGGTCCAAGATCGTCAGCGAGCCGTCGGTGGTGTTCCAGGGCGGGCCGGTCGCGATGGACTCGGCGCTGGCCATCGCCTCTGTGCCGGGCGGCGCGGAGCCGCTGGGGTGGCGTCGGGTGCACGGCGGTCTCGGGCTGGTGGACCTGGACGTGCCGCCGGAGCTGGTGGCCGCCGACTTCGGGTCGATGCGGGTCTTCGCGGGTTACGCGGGGTGGGGTCCCGGGCAGTTGGAGACCGAGTTGCGGTCGGGCGCGTGGTACGTGGTCGACTCCGAGCCGGGCGACGCCTTCACGCCGACGCCGGATCGGTTGTGGCGGGCGGTACTGCGGCGGCAGGTGGGCGAGTTGGCCATGGTCGCCACGTACCCGGAGGATCCGACGCTGAATTAGCGCGGTTGTGGGGGTGGTCGGAGGGGTGGTCACGCGCGGGCTCCGCGCTCGTGCGCACGCGCCGATCGATGCGGTCGGCGTCTGGCTATCCTGGTGGGTATGACCACTCCCCAGAGCTTCCCGGAGCCGGAGCACGGGACGGGCACCGGCACGCTGATCGAGGAGACGCCGAAGCTCTCCCACGGCGACGGTGACCACGAACGCTTCGCGCACTACGTCCAGCGCGACAAGATCATGGAAAGCGCGATGTCCGGGAGCCCGGTCATCGCCCTTTGCGGGAAGGTCTGGGTACCGGGTCGCGACCCGAAGAAGTACCCGGTCTGCCCGATGTGCAAGGAGATCTACGAGACCATGCCTGCGGGCGGGTCGGGTGACAAGGACAAGAGCGGTGGCAAGAGCGGCGGCAAGCAGTAGCGGTCGCGGTAGCGGCAACAACAGTCGCTGAGGTGTGCGTGGGGCGTCGGCCGATTCGGTCGGCGCCTCTTGCGTTGCGTTGCGTCGTGGCTCGGGTGGGTGCGGGTGGTGCCGGTCGGGGTGGGATTCGACGCGCTTTTCACCCGTTGTGTTTTGGTTCCGGGGCCCGGTTCACCGGGTGGGGTTTCGGGTTGGCTCAAATCTCGGCCGGGTCCGCTCGTTTCGTGGCCGCGTGGCAATAGGGTGGGCGGCGCTGTGGACGCGACGATCTTGATGCCGTTGTCGCTCGACGAGGCCGTGGACGCCCTCGCGCGCGATCCCCGGGCACTGCCGGTGGCCGGGGGGACCGACCTCATGCCCCGTGTCAACGCCGAACTGGTGCGACCGTCGGCCCTGGTGGGCCTGGCGAAGGTCGCCGACCTGCGGCGATGGGGTTACGAGGACGGTTTCGCCATGCTCGGCGCCGGGCTTACCTGGGCCCGGCTCGCGGACGCGGACCTGGCGGCGCTCGTCCCGGCGCTGGCCGCCGCCGCCAACGAGGTGGGCACCGCGCAGGTCCGCGCGATGGGCACGCTCGGCGGCAACATCCTCGCGAGCGGCCGACCCGCCGACTCGCTGCCCGTACTCGCGGCCCTGGAGGCCACCGTGTCGTGCCGTTCGCCCGGCGGGGTGCGCGAGGTCGCACCGCACCTGCTCGAACCCCGGTCCGGTCCGATCGCCGAACAGCTGTTGCGGCCGGGGGAGTTGATCACCGGCGTACGGGTGCCGCTGCTGCGTGGGGTGCAGGAGTTCGTCAAGGCGCCGGTGGGCGCGGGCCGCTATCTGACCCTGGCCCTGGTGGCCGGGCCCGTGGTCGGCGACGTGCGCTGCGCGGTCGGCGGGGCGCACCCCGGGCCGGTGCGCGCGTTCGAGGCCGAGCGGTGGTTGGCGGGGCGGATGGACGCGCGTACCGGGCGGCTCGCGGACGGGCGCGACGCGGCCGACTTCGGCCGGCTCGTCGCCGACGAGGTGCGCCCCGATGCCGAGCAGCGGGCCGCCCGGGCGCATCTGCGGCACGTGGTCGCGGTGTGCGCGCGGCGCGCGGTACAACGGGCGTTCGGCGGATGAGCGGGCCCGGATTCGGGGACGTCCTCGGGGGTGACACGAACCCGACGACGTCGTACGTGCTGCGGGTCAACGGCGAGGCCCGGCTGATCGAGAACGCCTGGATCGGCGAGAACCTGCTGTACGTGCTGCGCGAGCGGCTCGGCCTGCCCGGCGCCAAGGACGGCTGCGGGCAGGGCGTGTGCGGCACCTGCACCGTGCAGTTGGACGGGGTCGCGGTGGCCGCGTGCCTGATCGCCGCGGCCACGCTGGGCGATCGTGAGGTCCGCACCATCGAGGACCTGGACAACGACCCGGAGACCGCCGACGTACAGCGCGCGCTGATCGAGGCCGGCGCGGTGCAGTGCGGGTTCTGCGTGCCGGGCGTGGTCGCGTCGGTGTGCGCGCTGCTGGCCCGGGCGCCCGAGCCGAGCGAGGTGGAGATCCGGCGGGCGCTCGACGGGCACCCGTGTCGGTGTGCGGGGCCGCATCCGATGGTGGACGCGGTGCGGATCGCGGCGCGCCGGCGGGTGCCGCGGGAGACCCACTCGACGATGATGTTCAACGTGATCGCGCCGCCGACGTCCGGCGGCGCCGAGTGAGCGGGCGGACCCGGTGATCGGCGAATCCGCGCCGCGCCCCGACGGCGACGCCAAGGCCCGGGGGCGGTTCTCGTACACCGGCGACCTGTGGGCGCCGGGGCTGCTGTGGTGCGTGCTGGTGCGCTCGCCGCATCGGCACGCGCGGATCCTGGGCATCGACGCCGGGGCGGCCTACGCGGTGCCGGGGGTGCGCGGTGTGGTCACCGCCGCCGACCTGCCCGCCGGGGCGTGCCACGGGGCGATCGTGGCGGATCGGCCGGTCCTGGCCGACGGTGTGGTGCGGTTTGCCGGGGAGGCGGTCGCGGCGGTGGCGGCGGAGACGTTGCAGGCGGCGCGGGCCGGCGCCGCGGCGGTGCTGGTGTCGTACCAGCCGCTGGAGCCGGCCGTCGACCCCGAACACGCCTTCGCGGGGCCGCCGTTGCATCCGGACGGGAACGTGCTGCGGCACATCGCGTTGCGGCACGGGCGGCCGGTCAGGGTGCGTCGGGACGGTACGCCCGTGGAGGAGGTGGTGGTCGAGGGGCTGTACGAGGTGCCGGCGCAGTATCAGGCCAATCCGGCCACCGACGCCGCGCTTGCGCTGCCCTCGCCCGACGGCGGGGTCGAGTTGCACGTGGCCACGCCGTATCCGCACGCGGACCGCGATCAGGTCGCCGAGTGTCTGGGACTGCCGGCCGGGATGGTCCGGCTGATGCCCACCGGCGCGGGCGGCTCCGGGGGCAGCCGCGAGGACGTCGGACTGACCGCCGTGGTGGGGCTGTTGGCGCTGCGCACGGGGCGACCGGTCAAGGCGGTGCTCGATCGGGACGAGTCGCTGCGCGCGGGTGGGCATCGGCACGCGGCGCGGATGAAGTACACGCATCGGGCGGACCGGGACGGGCGGCTGCTCGCGGTGGAGGCGCAGATCATCCTGGACGGCGGTGCGTACGCCGGGGTGTCGGCGGAGGTGGTCGGGCGGTTGATCGGATGTGCGGCGGGGCCGTACATGGTGCCGTACGCGGCGGTGGATGCGTGGGCGGTGCGGACCAACAACGCGCCGGCCGGGGCGATGCGGGGGCCGGGCGCGGTGCAGGTGTGCTTCGCGCACGAGGCGCAGATGGACAAGCTGGCGGACGCGCTGGGGATGGACCCGGTGGAGCTGCGGCTGCGCAACGCGCTGAGCACCGGGACGATGTTGACGACGGGTCAGGTGCTGGACGGGCCGGTGCCGGTGGGGGCGGCGTTGCGGGCGGTGGCCGAGGCGGCGCCGCCGGCGGTGGCGCTCGCGCCGGGGACGTTGCGCGGGACGGGGTACGCGGTCGGGCTGATGCCGCTGCTCGGGATCGAGGGGGCCGACGAGTCGTCGACGGCGACGGTGCGGCTCGACGGCGGGGTGGTGACGGTGACGTGCGCGGCGGTCGAGGTCGGGCAGGGCTTCGTGACCCTGGTGCGGCAGATCGTCGACGAGGTGCTGGGGGTGCCGGACGCGATCGTGCTCCAGGCCGGGACCGCGCTGCCGACGGCGGGGGCGCCGGGGGTGGGGCGGCACACGTGGCTGACCGCGGGGGCGGTGGAGCAGGCGGCGCGGGAGATCCGGGAGCGGTTGTTGGCGCCGGTGGCGGCGCGGTACGGGATGACGGCGCGGTTGCTGGATGTGCGCGACGGGCGGATCCGGTCCTACGACGGGCTGATCGACCTGCCGGTGGATGTGATGTACGAGGACACGGCGACGGTGACCACGGCGGGCGCGTGTCGGGCGCCGAGCACGGAGCCGTTGGACGACGCGGGGCAGGGCAACGCATACCCGGCGGTGGCGTTTTCGGCGTGTCGGGTGGTGGTGGACCTGGATCCGGAGCTGGGCACGATCCGGGTGGTGGACGTGACCGGGGCCTACGACGCGGGGCGGGTGCTGGATCCGGCGCAGGCCCGGGTGCGGGTGGAGAGTTCGGTGGCGATGGGGGTGGGGCTGGCGCTGACGGAGGACGCCGAGGCGGTGTGGGCGCCGCCCGGGCCGTGGGACGTACCGCCGGTGCGGGTCGCCGCGTGGATCGAGGAGCCCCAACCGGGCGCCCCCTTCGGCGCGAAGGGCCTCGGCGACGCCGCCATCGTCCCGGTTCCGGCCGCCCTGGCCGCAGCCGTCCGCGACGCCACCGGCCTGGAACTCCCCCGCCTCCCCATGCGCCCAAGAGACGTAGTGGTGGACTGACGACCCCCGCCGGCGCCGCCACGGGCAGACGCGGACCGCGCCCGTGTGCGCAGGGATGTGGCGCGCCTTGGGCGTGGTTCGTTGAGAAGGTGGGGTGATTGCATTGATAAGTCGGTTGATATGACAGGGCCTAGGCTGTCTCGGTGACAGCCGTAGGGGAGTCGAAGTCCGCCGCACGACGTGGCGCCGCAGGATCCGAGGGGCGGGAGCCGGGGGTGTTGACCCGGCCCTACCGGCATCTGACGCTCGGGATCGTATCGGTCGTCCTGTTGATCGCCTTCGAGGCGATGGCCGTGGGTACCGCGATGCCGGTGGCGGTTCGGGAACTGGACGGCGTGCAGCTGTACGCGCTGGCGTTCTCGAGCTTCTTCACCACCAGCCTGCTCGCCATGGTCGTCTCCGGCGAGTGGTGTGACGCGCGTGGACCGCGACTGCCGCTGTTCGGCGGGATCGGGGCGTTCGCCGCGGGCCTCGTACTCTCCGGCACCGCGCAGTCGATGTGGCCCTTCATCGTCGGCCGGGCCGTTCAGGGCCTCGGCGGCGGCCTGGTGATCGTGTCCCTGTACGTGGTGGTCGGCAAGGCGTACCCGTCCACGCTGCGCCCACGCGTGTTCTCGGCCTTCTCGGCGGCGTGGGTGCTGCCCTCGATCGTCGGGCCGCCGGTGTCCGGCCTGGTCACCGATCACCTCGGCTGGCGCTGGGTGTTTCTGGCGATCCCGGTGCTCGTGGTGTTGCCGATCGTGATGATGCTGCCGCAACTGGAGCGGATGGCGGGCGAGTCGGCCCCCGACGTACGGATGAACCGACGCCGCATCGGCGCGGCGGCCGGCGCCGCGCTGGGCGCGGGAATGCTGGAGTACGGCGGCCAGGACCTGGACGTGGTCGGCATACCGCTCCTGGTCGCGGGGACCGTGCTGATGGCCGTGACGGTGCCCCGGCTGCTGCCGACGGGCACGATGCGCGCGGTACGCGGCTTGCCGACGGTGATTTTGTCCCGGGGCGTTCTTGCGGGCGCGTTCTTCACGGTCGAGTCGTTCGTTCCGCTGATGCTGATCAGCGAACACGGGCTGTCCCCGACCGAGGCGGGCCTGACCCTGACGGTGGGAGCGCTGTCCTGGGCGATCGGATCCTGGTACCAGGGTCGTTCGTCCCAGGAGCGCCGCCCCGTGCTGGTCCGGGTCGGCTTCCTGTTCGTGGCGCTCGCGATCGCCGGAGCGCTGCTGGCGTTGCTGCCGGGCATGACCCCCTACACGGTCACCGCGGGGTGGTTCTTCGGCGGTATCGGCATGGGCCTGGCCGTCTCCTCGCTGAGCGTCCTGACCCTCGACCTGTCCACTCCGGAGGAATCCGGCACCAACTCCTCCTCCCTCCAGGTCGCCGACTCCCTCGGCACGATCGTCATGATCGGCATCTCCAACGCCGTCTTCGCCGCCCTCCACGAGGGTTCCGGCAAGGACGGCGGCGTCTTCGCCCTGATCTTCGCCATCATGCTCATCCTCGCCCTGGCGGGCACGTTCCTGCCCCCGCGAATCCGCCCCCGCCCCACTCGAAGCTGACCGAGAGCCCTCCGGCCCGGTCGCGAGCTCGTCGATCGGCGGTGGGATTCCGGATACGGACAGCGACTCCTGCGACTACCCTGAGTCCCGAGCGCGTGCGGTACCGCGCGCCATCGGGGATGGGGGCCTCATGCCGTTGCAACCGCGATTTTGCAGATCCGCAGGCTCGCAGCGGCGATTCGTCGACCGGGAAGAGGCCACGGCGGCCTTCGAGGCGGTGTGGACCGACGCCGGGGACGGCCTGCGCGTCGTGAACGTGACCGGTGTCGGCGGCATCGGGAAGTCGCGATTCCTGCGGGAGTGCCAGGCACGGTCGACGGCCGAGGCCCGCACCGTGCTGCTCGACCTGCAGATTCCCGCGCTGCGCGAACAGGACGCCGCGCTCGCGGTGTTACGGTCGGGCTTCGGCGCCCAGGGGGCCGCCTTCCCTCGCTACGACCTCGCCTACCTCGCGCTGTGGCAGCGCCTCCACCCGCACCTGCAGATCTCACTCGCCGACGTCGCGGCCCGCCGGCAGAGCGACGTCCTGGCCGATCTCGCGGACGCGGTGGGCGGCCGGACGAGGCCGAGGCGGTGCGCGGCGGCTGGCTCGCGGCGATGCCGGCCGACGTGCGGACGGCGGCCGCGGTGGATCTGCCCGTGTACATCCGGCACGAGCGGGTCAAGTCGGCCCTCGTGGACACCGTCCGGTACGCCAAGTTGATCGCGGCGGCGGTCGATCCGAGGACCGAGGCTCGCCTCGTTGCCTCGTTGACGACGAAGCTGAACCGGGCCAGGGCGGTCTGGGGCCTGGACGATCGGTTGGCCGGCGAGGAGACGCGCCGGATCCTGGGCGCACACGCCGCCGCCGTCGTGGAGTGACATCGAGGCCGACGCGTCGATCCGTCGAGGGCGGGGGGTTTGTCGGGACGCGCCTGGGACGTCGAGGTGGATGGGATTTGGGTGGGCGAAGGGCCTGGGGATTTGGGCGGAATCAGGAGTGAGCGGGGAGGTTTTGCCCGGGCGTGGGGTCGTGTTCGGAGGGCCCCGATGGGGCGCTCGGGTAGCCTGAGCGCTTGTCTTTGGTTGTCTTTCGGTCTGGAGCAGAGCCGTCGCAGTGAGTACCGCAGCCGCGTCCCATCTGTCCCCGGCCTTTCCCAACCGTGCCTCGTGGGGTACGGCGAACAAGTTGCGTGCTTGGCAGCAGGGGGCCCTTGATCGGTATCTGGAGCGGCAGCCTCGGGACTTTCTCGCGGTGGCCACGCCCGGTGCCGGGAAGACCACGTTCGCGTTGCGGATCGCCTCCGAGTTGTTGGATGCGCATGTGGTGCACCAGATCACCATCGTGGCGCCGACCGAGCATCTGAAGAAGCAGTGGGCCGAGGCCGCCGCGCGGATAGGGCTGCGGATCGATCCGAATTATTCGAGTTCGTCGGGGCCGGTCTCGCGGGAGTATCACGGCATCGCGGTCACCTACGCGGGTGTCGGTGTGCATCCGATGTTGCATCGGCGGCGGGTGGAGAACCGCAAGACGCTGGTGATCCTGGACGAGATCCACCACGCGGGCGACAGCAAGTCGTGGGGCGAGGCGTGCATGGAGGCGTTCGAGCCGGCCACCCGGCGGCTCGCGTTGACCGGTACGCCGTTTCGGTCGGACATCAACCCGATTCCGTTCGTGGCGTACGAGGAGGGCAAGGACGGCATCAGGCGGTCGTCGGCCGACTACACCTATGGGTACGGCCACGCGCTTTCGGACGGCGTGGTGCGGCCGGTGATATTCCTGTCCTACTCCGGCGATCTGCGCTGGCGGACCAAGGCCGGGGACGAGATCGCGGCCTCGCTCGGCGAGCCGATGACCAAGGACGCGATCAGTCAGGCCTGGCGTACCGCGCTGGATCCGCAGGGGTCGTGGATGCCGCAGGTGTTGCGGGCCGCCGACAAGCGGTTGGGCGAGGTGCGCAAGGCCATTCCGGACGCGGGTGGTCTGGTGATCGCCACCGACCACGAGTCGGCTCGGGCGTACGCGCGGATGATTCGGGAGATCACCGGTCAGGGCGCGACGCTGGTGCTCTCCGACGACGCCGGCGCCTCGAAGAAGATCGAGGACTTCTCCGCCTCCGAGGAGCGCTGGATGGTCGCGGTGCGGATGGTGTCCGAGGGGGTGGACGTGCCTCGGCTGTCGGTGGGTGTGTTCGCGACGACGATCTCGACGCCGCTGTTCTTCGCGCAGGCCGTGGGGCGCTTCGTGCGGGCCCGCCGCCGTGGTGAGACCGCGTCGGTGTTCCTGCCCTCCGTGCCGACGCTGCTCCAGCACGCGAACGAGATGGAGATCGAGCGCGACCACGTGCTGGACCGCCCGAAGAAGGAGGGCGGGATGTACGACGAGGAGGACGCCCTCCTTGCCCAGGCCAACGCGCAGAAGGACGAGCCGGGACAGCAGGAGGAGTTCGCGTTCGAGGCGCTGGAGAGCGAGGCCCGGTTCGACCGGGTGTTGTTCGACGGCGCGGAGTTCGGGCTCCAGGCGCACGTGGGTAGCGAGGAGGAGCAGGAATACCTGGGGTTGCCCGGGCTGCTCGAACCCGACCAGGTGCAGATGTTGTTGCAGTCGCGCCAGGCCAAGCAGGTGGCCAAGAGCCGACGCCGGCCGGACCACGAGGCCGACCTGTCGGAGAAACCGGCCGACCAGCGCCCAGTGGTGACGCATCGTCAGATGACCGCGATGCGCAAGGAGCTCAACACGATGGTGGCCGCGTGGCACCACCGCACCGGGCAGACGCACGGGCAGATCCACAACGAGCTGCGGCGGGTGTGCGGCGGGCCGGCGGTGGCCCAGGCCTCGGCGGGGCAGTTGGAGGCGCGGATCGGGAAGATCCGGGAGTGGGCCACGTCGGGGCGGTGAGGCGGGGCGGGGTGGCGCGCCGAGGAGGGGTGGCGGGCCCGAGCCCTTGCCGGGGCCGGTGCCGGAGTCGTTGCCTCGAACTGCCCGAGCGCTCGTTTGAGCCCGAGCACTCGTCCGAGCGCGAGCCGGAGCCACTGCCCCGGCCCGAGTTCCAGCCCGAGCCCTTGCCCCAGCCCGAGCACTCGCTCCAGTCCGAGCCGCGCGAGCCGGAGTTGAGCCCGGCGATGGGTGATCGCTCCGGGTGGGGCGGGTGATTTCGGGTCGATGGTGGCGGCTGGGATTGTCTTGATTTCGGTGATGGGGCGCGCTCGGCGGTCGGGGGACGGACTGCGTTTGATCTCAGGGGTTGGGACGCGGTGTCCGACTGGTGAGTACGGAGCTGCCCGGATGCCGCCGTGTGCGCAACGTGGCGAGGATCGCATGTTGTGGATTGGTTTATTTGTAGCTTATGTCCTGATTCATCTGATATTTTAGCTGTCCGTATCCCGGATATCCGGTGCCAAAGCTTCCCCCTCTGGTTAGCGTGATCCTCTGACGCCTCGCACAGGAGAAACCGTCCTGCGTGGGCGTGGGAATCCGTTCGGCCTGCCCGCCGAATGGTGACGAGTACGTGTCCTGGCCCCATGATCTGGCGCCGCACAGCCTCGCGAATGTGGCGTTCCGTTCGGGGATCGAACGCCGCCGCTGGACGTAATGCAACGTCACGCGAAGGGAGGGGGGCCGGTGGTCGCCGAGACGTCACAGACCCTGGACCGAGGACTCAAGGTCCTCGAACTGCTCGCCGATGCCTCGGACGGTTTGTCGGTGTACGACATCACCGCCGCGCTGGGCGTCAACCGCACCGTCGTCTACCGCATTCTCGCCACCCTGGAGCAGCACGGCCTGGTCCGCCGCGACGAGAGCGGACGTACCAAGCTCGGCCTCGGTGCGCTGCAACTGGCCCGTCGGGCCCACCCGCTGGTTCGCGACGCGGCGGTGCCGTGTCTGCGTCGGCTCGCCGAGGAGACCGGGGCCACCGCGCACCTGACCATCGTGGACGGCATGGAGGCCCTCGTGGTCGCCGTGGCCGAACCCACCTGGACCGACTACCACGTGGCCTACCGGGTCGGCTCGCGGCACGCGCTGGACGCGGGTGCTGCGGGGTTGGCGATCCTGGCCGCGCGTCGGGTGATGGCCGGGCTGGACGGGCCCAGGTCCTATGTGTACGCCCCGGGCGACGGTCGGAACACGGTGCCGGGGATCGCCGCGGCGGTGCCGGATCTGGCGGCGGTGGAATCGAGCGTCGGGATCGTCTCGCTCGGCAACCTGGACACCGAACGCCTGGGGCGTCGGGTGGCCGAGGCGGCGGCCGAACTGTCCAACGAACTGGGCGGCGTGCGGGTGTCCGCGGCGTAGGGTCGGGGTCGGGGCGGTGCCTGTGGGGTGGCCGTGGCACGCCTGGGGGACGCCTGCGGAGGCGGTGAGGCGAGTCCGGTACGGCGCGTGCGGTCGCGCCGTGTTTAATTGCCAAGCGTGGCCCGAACCAAGCTCACCCTGCCGGTGTCTCTGCTCCTCGTCGCGTGCCTTTTCGGCTTCGCGTTTCTGGTGCCGATGCCGTACGTCCTGATCACGCCGGGCTCGGTCGCCGACACGCTCGGGGACGACGGGGGGCGGCCGGTGGTCGAGATCTCGGGGCCGGCTCCGGTGTACCCGACGACCGGGCACCTGTTGCTGACCACGATCCACGCGAGCGGGCGGAACGAGAAGCATCGGCTCGGGTCGCTGCTTTCCGCGTGGTGGGACGAGGACGAGTCGGTGGTGCCTCGGAAGTCGATCTACCCGGACGGCAAATCGGTCGAGCAGGTCGTCGAGACCAACGTCAAGGACATGGTCAAGTCGCAGGACAGCGCGACGGTCGCGGCGCTTCGGTATCTGGGCAAGTCGCCGGAGGACGTCAAGGTCACGTTGCACCTGTCCGATGTCGGCGGGCCAAGTGCCGGGCTGTTCTTCGCGCTGGGCATCGTGGACAAGATGACCGAGGGGCCGTTGACCGGTGGGCGGACGATTGCCGGTACGGGGGCGATCGACACGAACGGCAAGGTCGGCGAGATCGGTGGGTTGCCGATGAAGTTGTTGGCGGCGAAGCGGGCGGGGGCGACGGTGTTCATCCTGCCGAAGGGTGAATGTGGCGAGGCCGGGCGGGTGGGGGATTCGGGGTTGAAGCTGATTCCGGTGGAGACGCTCTCGGGGGCGGTCGATGCGTTGAACGCGCTCAATGCCGGGGGCAAGGTTCCGTCGTGCTGACGCCTTTGGCCTCAAACGCCGGCCGGGCTGGGTGGTCGTTCGGCTGACGCCGGGCGTTGGTGGGCTTTGTTGGCCTCAAACGCCGGCCGGGTTGGTCTTGTCGATCACCTTCGCGCCCGCCACCTTGAGTGCGATGCCCGCGATCCAGGCGGCTCTTCCGCGATCGTGGTGCCGACCGCCGGCAGTTACCGTCGCCCGCCGCCCGAAAAACGCCAGATGGGCCGAGCGGGCACGACCGTCACCCGAACCGGCGCCCCGTCACCCGTCCGCCACGACCGCGTGCGCTCACCCCTCCGTCACCGCGCACTCGACCAGCGGCAACACCCGATACGGCACCGGGTTCTCCGTCGCGATCGTCGTGGAGGCGCGGACCACCGCGTCCAGCTCGACGATCCCCTCGATCACCTGCTGCAGATGCGCGTTGGAGCGGGCCACGATCCGGCACAGCAGGTCGCCCCGACCGGTGATCGTGTGCACCTCCAGCACCTGCGGTACACACTCCAGGTGTTTGCGCACGTCACGCCCCTGCCCCTGGCGGATCTCCAGGGTCATGAACGCGGTCACCGGGAAGCCGAGCGTGGCCGGGTCCACGTCCGGCCCGAAGCCCCTGATCACGCCGCCCTCGCGCAGCCGGTCCAGGCGTGCCTGTACCGTCCCGCGCGCCACGGCGAGCCGGCGCGAACACTCCACGACACCGATCCGCGGCGTGTCCACCAACAACCTGATCAGCGCGGCATCCAACCGGTCGATCTGCACGGTGCCCTCCCTCGGGGTACTCGGTTCCCGGTGCCTACCCTGGGGCCATTCACGGCCACACCGGGAGGCAGCATGACGACCGACCTGATCGCGGCGCTGCGGGAGGATCTACCCGCGCACGTCCTGGTGACGGACGCGGACATCGCCGCATCGTACGCGCGTGACATGGCCGGCCTGTGTGCGGCCGGTAACCCTGCGGTGGTGGTCCTCGCCGAGACCACCGAACAGGTGCGGCACGTGATGCGGGTGGCCACCCGGCTGCGGGTGCCGGTGGTCCCGCAGGGCGCCCGGACCGGGCTGTCGGGCGGGGCCAACGCGGTGGACGGCTGCATCGCGCTGTCACTCGTACGGATGAACCGCATCCTGCGCATCGACCCCGTGGACCGGATCGCCGTGGTCGAGCCCGGTGTGGTCAACGCCGACCTGTCCAAGGCCACCGCCGAATTCGGCCTGGTGTACCCGCCGGACCCGTCCAGCTGGGAGACCTGCACGATCGGCGGCAACATCGGTACCGGCGCGGGCGGGCTGTGCTGCGTCAAGTACGGCGTGACCGCCGAGTACGTGCTCGGCCTGGAGGTCGTCCTCGCCGACGGGCGAGTCCTGCACACCGGGCGGCAGACCGCCAAGGGCGTCGCGGGCTACGACCTGACCCGCCTGTTCGTCGGCGCCGAGGGCACGCTCGGCGTGGTCACCCGGGCCACCCTGGCGCTGCGCCCCACCCCGCCGCCCGCGCTGGTGACGGTGGCCCAGTTCGCCGACACCGCCTCGGCCGCCCGCGCGGTCTCCGCGATCATGGCAGCCGGGCACACGCCCTCGCTGATGGAGCTGATGGACGGCACCACGCTGCGGGCGGTGAACGCGCTGGCCGCCATGGGCCTGCCCGAGCACAGCGCGGCGCTGCTGCTGATCGCCGTGGACACCCCGGAGCCGGCCGCCGAGTTGGCCGCGATCGAGGCGATCTGTACCGGGGCGGGCGCGTTCGAGGCGTTCACCGCCGAGGACGCCGAGGACTCGGCGATGTTCATGCAGGCCCGCCGGCTCGCGCTGCCGGCCCTGGAGCGGCTGGGCACGAGCATGATCGACGACGTCGCGGTGCCGCGTTCGCGACTGGGCGACATGCTCGACGGGGTGGCCGCGATCGCCGAGCGCCACGCCACGGTGATCGGGGTGTGCGCGCACGCGGGCGACGGGAACACCCACCCGATCGTGATCTTCGACGCGACCGACCCGGCCGCGGTCGAGCGGGCCGGTCTCGCGTTCGATGCGATCATGCGACTCGGCCTGGACCTCGGCGGCACGATCACCGGAGAACACGGCGTGGGCGTACTCAAGCGGGAGTGGCTGGCGGAGGAACTGGGGCCGGTGGGTGTCGAGGTGCAGCGCGGCATCAAGGCCGCGTTCGACCCGCTGGGCATCCTCAACCCGGGCAAGGTGGTCTGAGGGTGGGCTGAAGGTCGGCTGAACGAACCCGGAGCAGGGGGTGGTCCGGAGCACCCGCTGCTTCCTCGGAGGTCCTGTCGACTGCTCCCGGGGTGGCATGCCCCGGGGGTACGTCGGGGTTCGGGTCGTCCTCGGGTAGTAGGCGTGATCGGCACTCCCGGCCGACGCCCGAATGGGGGTACGACACCTAGGTTTGGATACGTCGCCCCTGCTGGGGCGCACGGTGTCGCCCTCTCGGGGCGGACCGGGGTGCGTTCGGAGGTGGCGGTCGTGGAGAAGCGGGACAGTCGAGAGGTACGGGTCGCGGCGATCGCGCTGCGCCGCCGTCGGCAGGCACGCGCGCAGGCCACCGCCCGCCTCGTCACCGCGATCCGCCGAGCCGCCTGACCGGCTCCCCTTGCGATGTACGACCCCGCCGCCGAGGCGGGGTCACAGCGCGCCGGCCGCGGCGCGCACCGTCGGGTGTAGCGGGTAGCCGAGTTCGCGGCGCGCGGGGCCCGTGTCCGGCAGCCCCTCCCACGCATCCGCGGCGCCGCCGTCCACGCCGCCGGCGGTCGGGCGGTCGGGTTCGACCGCAGACTCGTCGACCTCGGATGCGTGGTCCGGGCACTGCGGATCCAGGGACACATGGTCCCTGGATACCGCTCCGGCCAGGGCCGATGCTGGGGGCATGAGCGATCGACGCGAACTTGCCGGCTTCCTGACGCGCAGCCGGGAGCGGTTGTCCCCGGCCGACGTGGGGTTGCCCGACGGCTCCCGGCGGCGCACCGCGGGGCTGCGGCGCGAGGAGGTCGCGCGGCTGGCCGGGATGTCGGTCGACTACTACGCGCGGCTGGAGCAGAACCGGGGCGCCAACCCGTCGTCGCAACTGCTCGCCGCGCTGGCCCGCGCGCTGCGGTTGGACCAGGACGGTCGCGATCACCTCTTCCACCTGGCCGGGCAGGTACCGCCGGGGCGCTCGTCGGGCCGCGACGCGCACGTGCCGCCGGCGATGTTGCTGGTGCTCGATCGGTTGCACGACGTGCCGGCGCAGGTGATCTCCGATCTGGGCGACGTGCTCGCGCAGAACACGATGGCGGTCGCGTTGATGGGGCCGGGGGTCGGACGCAACATCCTGGTGCGGTGGTTCACCGAGCCGGACTCGCGGTCGCGCTTCCGGGCGGAGGACGCGGACGCCGCCTCCCGTACCCACGTGGCCGAACTGCGGGCCACGGTCGGGCGGCGGGCCGGTGATCCCCGGACGGCGGCGCTGGTGGCGCAACTGTCGGCGGGGTCGGCCGAGTTCGCGCAGTTGTGGGCCGCGCACGATGTGGCGGTGCGGCGGTCGATGGACAAGACGTTCCGGCATCCGTCGATCGGCGACATCACGGTGCGGTGCGAGGTGCTGGTCGCGGCCGAGGCGGATCAGCGGCTGATCGTGTACACGGCCGAGCCGGGGAGCCGGGCGGCGGAGCAGTTGGCGCTGCTTCGGGTGGTGGGCGTGCAGACCATGACGGCCTCGGCGGAGGCGGGCACGGGGCGGGATTGAGCGGGGCGGGGGCGGGGCCGAGCCGGGGCCGGGCCTGGGCGGCGGGCTTCGGGGCGGGCCGGCCTGCGGCCCGGGTGTCCTCAAGCGCCGGACGGGCTGGGTGGGCTCGGGTCGGCCGGCGGCGTTGGGCTTTGGGTTTCGGGTGGGGGTGGCGCGGGTGTGGGGTGGGCTCGTGGTTCAGCCCGTCCGGTGTTTGAGGAAGACCGGGCCGGAGGCCGGCCGGGGCCGGAGTTGCTTCGCTTCGGGCCGTGGGGGCGGATCCGGGATGGTTCGTTGGGGTTGGTTGCTTGGCTTGAGGCCGGGTTTTGTTATTGCTCGGTCGGGTTTGGGGGGAGGGTTGGTAGGAGGGTGCGTAGGTGGGAGTGGTCCACCGTCAGGCCGGACTCGCGGGCTGCCTCGATGGTCAGGTCCGGGGGGTAGCCGTGGGAGTCGTAGAGGGTGAATACGGTCTCCGCCGGCAGGTCGGATCGGCCCGTCGCGAGGCGGCGGCGGATGGCGCGGTCGACCAGGCGGGTGCCGCGGGTGAGGACTCGGTCGAAGGACTCCTCCTCCCGCGCGGTCACCTCCTCGATCAGGGGCGCCGCGAGGGCGAGTTCGGGCCAGGACGGGCCCAGGTTGCGCACCACGCTCGCAGTGATCGGCGGCAGGATCGCGCCTTCGATACCGAGTCGGCGGCCGTGCCGGATCGCGCGTCGCATCAGCCGGCGCAGGACGTACCCCGTGCCCTCCTTGTCCGGCCGGATGCCGTCCGCGAGCAGGAACGCGATCGCCCGCGCGTGGTCGGTGACCACCTCGAACGAGACCCGGTCGGGGTCCTCGCGGTCGACGGGGGAGTAGCCCCGACCCGCCGACTCCTCGACCACCGCGAGCGTGGGCCGCAGCAGGTCGGTCTCGACCGCGCCGCCCACGTCCTGGAGGATCGCCGCGAGCCGGTCCAGCCCGAGCCCCGTGTCGACGCCGGTGCGGGGCAGTTCGCCGAGGACGGGAAAGCTCCCGTTGGGCCCGCTCTCGCCGCGCACGCTGTGCATGAAGACCAGGCTCCACAACTCGACGAAGCGCTCCGAGTCCACCGCCGGTCCGCCGTCCGACCCGAACGACGGGCCCCGGTCGTAGGTGACGTCCGAGCACGGCCCGCACGGCCCCGGCACGCCCATCGACCAGAAGTTGTCCGCCGCGCCCATCCGTTGGATCCGCGACGACGGCACGCCGACCGCGCGCCAGATCCGCTCCGACTCGTCGTCGTCCTCGTACACGGTGATCCACAACCGGTCGCGGGACAGGCCGAAGTGTTCGGTGAGCAGTTCGTACGCGAACGCGATGGTCTCCGGCTTGAAGTAGTCGCCGAAGGAGAAGTTGCCCAGCATCTCGAAAAAGGTCGAGTGCCGACGGGTGTACCCGATGTTGTCGACGTCGACGGTGCGGACGCACTTCTGGACCGAGGTTGCGCGGGGGAACTCGGGCTCGACGTCGCCCAGGAACCAGGGTTTGAACTGGTTCATCCCCGCGTTCGCCACCAGCAGGCTCGGATCGGGCGGCAGCAGTGAACCGGACGGCACCGGGCGGTGTCCGCGCGCGGTGAAGAAGTCGAGAAAGGTGGAGCGGATGTGTGGAGAGAGCATGGCGCATCGGCCTTCGCGAGAGCAGCGGGCGGTGGGGGTACACACACGCCGAGCCGGGCCGAGGCGCGCTATCGCGCCCGGTTCGCCGGCCCGACGCCGGTAGCTCGCTGCTCGTGGATCTCCATGTCCCCGACGATAACGGGACGCTTCGCCGGGGTCGACGGGATATCCGGGGCCCCGGCCGGGCGAACCGGGACTCGGGCCCGAAATCCCGGTGCGGGCCCGGCGAACCGGCTTCTCGCGCCGGTCGGCATGCCCTACCGTGCCGATCATGAGCGAGCAGCCACGCAGCGAGGTCCCGGCCGGCGACGGCGGCGACCTGCGCCCGGACATGGCCGATCGACTGCGCTCCTACTGGGGTTTCTCCGCGCAGCGCGAACGCCAGGCCGCGATCGGCCGCGCCGCGCCGCGCAAGCGGCGGCACGTCGAGGTGCAGTGCGGCAAGTGCGGCTCGACCAAGGTGAGTACGGACATCGTCGGCGACTACGTCTGCGGTTCGTGCGCCGCGCGCTGGCGACCGCCGACCGCCGCGGACGGGCCGACCTGTCCCGAGTGCGGCTCGGGCAAGGTGTCCTCGATGCCGTACGGCGATCGTAAGTGTCGGGACTGCGATCACCAGTGGCGACCCAGCTGACCTGCGATTTCGCCGGTACGCCCTTGTTTTGTCGCGCGGTTGCCGGTACCCACCGAACCCACGAGAGCACAACGATCCACGTGGGAGGCAGCGCATGGCAGGACGTCTTTTGGACCACGTCGCGGTGATCACCGGCTCGGGTGCCGGCATCGGGCGCGGGATCGCCCGGCGGTTCGCGGCCGAGGGGTGTCGGGTCCTGGTGAACGACATCCGCGGTGAGGCGGCGGAGCGGGTGGCCGCCGAGATCACCGACACGTTCGGCGTCGAGACGCTCGCGGTGGTCGCCGATGTCACGATCAAGGCCGAGGCGGTCGGGCTGGTCGAGGCCGCGCTGTCCCGGTGGGGACGCCTGGACACGCTGGTCAACAACGCGTGGGGCGGCGGCCGGATCAACCGGATCGAGAACAAGACCGACGAACAGTTCCGGCACGGCCTGGACATGGCGATGTGGGCCGGGTGGTGGACGATGCGCGCGGCGTTCGAGCCGATGCGGGACGCGGGCGGCGGCAGCGTGATCAACATCGCCAGCCTGAACGGGGTCAACGCGCACCGCTTCACGGCCGAGTACAACGTCGGCAAGGAGGCGCTGCGCGCGCTGACCCGCTCGGCCGCGCGCGAGTGGGCGCCGCACCGGATTCGGGCCAACGTGATCTGCCCCGGGGCCAGGACCGAGGCGTTCGAGGCGTACGCGAGGGCGAACCCGGAGGCCGCCGCGGCCGCCGAGGCGCTGAATCCGATGGGGCGGTTGGGCGATCCGGAGACCGACATCGGCGGCGTCGCGCTGTTCCTGGCGAGCGAGGATTCGTGCTACGTGACCGGCAACACCCTGTTCGTGGGTGGCGGGACGCACATCAACGGGTCGACGTGGGCGCCCACGCCGGAGGAGGATCGGGTCGGGTAGATGTCCGAGATGGTGGATGAATGCGGGCTATTGACGCGGAATTTCCGTGATGCGCGCCACTCTTGCGAGTAATCGTCAAACTGACGAGTAATCGTGTTATGCTGACGACATGGACACCGCAACCACGGCATTGCTGACGGATCACTACGAGCTGACGATGCTCGAAGCCGCACTGCGCAGCGGTGCGGCGCACCGTCGTTCGGTGTTCGAGGTCTTCGCCCGCCGGCTGCCGGACGGGCGCCGTTACGGCGTGACCGCCGGCACCGGGCGACTGCTCGACGCCATCGAGAACTTCCGCTTCGACGACGAGACGCTGAGCTTCCTCGACGAGGCCGGCGTAGTCGGCCGGGCGACGCTGGACTGGTTGGCCGGCTACCGCTTCACCGGCAATGTGTGGGGCTACGCCGAGGGCGAGTGCTGGTTCCCCGGCTCGCCGCTGGTGGTGGTCGAGGGCAGCTTCGCCGAGGCGGTGGTGCTGGAGACGCTGATCCTGTCGATCCTCAACCACGACGCCGCGGTCGCCGCCGCCGCGTCGCGGATGACCTCGGCGGCGGCCGGGCGGCCGTGCATCGAGATGGGCTCGCGCCGCACCCACGAGGAGGCCGCGGTCGCCGCCGCGCGCGCCGCGTACATCAGCGGCTTCGCGAGCACGTCCAACCTGCGGGCGGGGCAGCGGTACGGGATTCCGACCCGGGGCACCAGCGCGCACGCCTTCACGCTGCTGCACGACGACGAGCGCGAGGCGTTCGCGGCGCAGGTGGCCGCGCTGGGGGCGGACACCACACTCCTGGTGGACACCTACGACGTGGCAACGGCGGTACGGACGGCGGTCGAGGTGGCCGGGCACGAACTGGGCGCGGTCCGACTCGACTCGGGCGACCTGCTCCTGCTCGCCCACCGGGTGCGGGCGCAGCTCGACGAACTCGGCGCGGCCAAGACCCGGATCGTGGTCACCAGCGACCTCGACGAATACGCGATCGCCTCGCTGCGGGCGGCCCCGGTGGACGCCTACGGGGTGGGCACGCAGCTGGTCACCGGCTCGGGACACCCGACCGCGTCGCTGGTGTACAAGCTGGTCGCGCGCGCGATGAGCGACGAGCCGGACGCGCCGCTGGTGCCGGTGGCCAAGAAGTCGCCGGGCAAGCCCAGCCACGGCGGCCGCAAGAGCGCGGTGCGGCGCTACGACGCGGACGGGGTGGCCGAGGCCGAGGTGCTGCGGCCGTTCCGGGCGGACGCGGAGCCGGTGCCGGGGGAGCGGGAACTGCTGGTCCCGCTGGTGCTGGGCGGGGAGATCGTCGGGCGCGAGCCGCTGTCGGCGGCGCGGGCGCGGCACGAGCGTTCGCGTGAGGAACTGCCGCTTTCGGCTACGCAGCTCTCGCGCGGGGAACCGGTACTTCCGACGATTTACGAGTAGGCGCGAGCGGGTTCGTCGGTGGCGGCGGGCCGGTCACGAGGAGGCAGGTGGCGATGACCCGGGCATTGATCGTGGTGGACGTACAGAACGACTTCTGCGAGGGCGGAAGCCTCGCCGTCGCGGGCGGCGCGGCGGTGGCCGAGGCGATCCGGCACCACGTGGCGGCCAACGCGGCCGAGCAGCCGCCGGACCCGGTACACGCGGAGACGCCGGCGTATGCGCACATCGTGGCCACGCGGGACCACCACGTGGACCCCGGGGCGCACTTCTCGGCGACGCCGGACTACGCGCGGTCCTGGCCGGTGCACTGCGTCGCCGGGACGGAAGGGGCGCTCTTCCACCCGGCGTTCGCGTCGGCGGTCGAGTCGGGGCGGGTGGAGGAGGTCTTCTCGAAGGGCGCCCACGCCGCCGCCTACAGCGGCTTCGAGGGAGCCGCCGCCGACGGAACGTCCCTCGCCGCGTGGTTGCGGGAGCGGGGGGTCACACAGGTGGACGTGGTGGGCATCGCCACCGACCACTGCGTCCGGGCAACGGCCCTCGACGCGGTAGGCGAGGGCTTCGCCACCCGGGTACTCCTGAGCCTCACGGCCGGGGTGGGCCCGTCGAGCACAGCGACGGCGCTGGCGCAGATGCGGGAGGCGGGCGTGGAACTGGTGGGCGAGCCGGTCGCGGGGTGACGGGGGCGGAGGGGGTGGGGCGGGGCGGGGGGGGGGGGCGGCCCGGGGGGGGGGGGGGGGGGGTTTTTGGGGGGGGGGGGGGGGGGGGGGGGGGGGGGGGGGGGGGGGGGGGGGGGGGGGGCGGCCTCAAACGCCGGCCGGGCTGAGTGGTTTGGCTTGGCTTGGAGCTGAGGCGGTGCCGGCGTCTCGGTTGGGTCGGGGTGGCCGGCTCGGCCCGGCTTGAGCGAGTCAGGTTGCGGTTGCGGGGCCGACCCGACCCACCCGGAAACGCACGCCCGGCGAACCCGACCCGAGCACCCACCCCACCCGCCGCTGCTGGTCGCCTTTTCCGCCGACCAACGCACCCGCCTCGCCGCAAGCCCCAAGTCTCGAAGCCCCGCACGCCGCCGGCGGTGGCCCACCCCGCGACCGGACCCGCCCCGCACCGGCGCCCGTAGCCACGGGCTCGATGTCAGCCGGCCCGGCCCGGCCCACATCCCCCTCCGCGTCCCCCGCGGGCGTTGTCACGGCGTGGACTTGGTGATTGTGACCCTTGTCGCGCCCCCCGTTCTGGTGGGGCCTTCCGTGTGGATTTGTACGCCGGTGTGGGGGACCTTTACGCCTGTGGTGGGGGAGGATCCGGACCAGTACGTGGCTGTGTCGGTGAAGGTTGGGGTGCCTGGGCGGGATGGGAAGGTGCCCAGTCGGCCCAGGGTGATTGCGGAGGTTTGTTCGGATTCTGCGGTCAGGGCCGCGTCGGCGGTTTGGAGGCGGGTGGGCAGGGGTTTGCCGGTGGGGTCGCGGAGGAGGTCCGGGTGGATGTCGATCGGGAGGATCAGGCCCTCGCCCGGGTGGCGGGAGACGTCGTTGTCGGTGAACGCGGTGTCCCACAGCCAGATCAGGACGCCCTCGCCGTAGGGGAAGTGGGTGGCCACACGTTTGCCGGCGGTGAGTTGGTACGGGCCGTCGACCAAGGCGGTGTCGGCGCCGACGTATTGGCGGTTCTCGACGATGTACCAGCGTTTTGCGCCGTTGGGGCGTGGGGGCAGGGGGATCAGCAGGGCCTGGGGGTCGCCCGTGGACTGGTTGGGGGCCAGTTGCACCACGGTTTTTTGGGTCGGGTCGACGACCCGGACGTCCAGCCAGCCGAGTTGGAGCTTGTCCCACGCGGACAGGGCGCCCGGCAGGGAGCCCGCGCCGTCCTCGTCGCCGAGGTAGGCGCCGAGGGCCATCAGTGACCAGAAGCCGGGTGGGCCGTCGGTGGAATTGCCCCGGTCGTACAGGTCCGGCAGGCCCAGGTTGTGGCCGAACTCGTGTGCGATCACGCCCAGTCCGCCGTTCTCCGGCTGCATCGTGTAGTCGCCCACCCACAACCCCGAGTCCCCGATCGGCACCCCGCCCGCCCGGTTGCCGGCCGGGCCGGTGCGGCCCACCTGGTCGGCCTCGGCGTACCAGCGGTGCGACCAGATCGCGCCGCGGCCCTGTTCACCGCCGCCCTGGGCCTTGTCCACGCCGGCGTGCACGATCTCCACGTTGTCCAGGTAGCCGTCGGGCTCGTCGAAGTTGCCGTCGCCGTCGAAGTCGTCCCGGTCCCACCGGTCGAAGGAGGCGAGCCGCTCGCGGATCTGCGCGGCGCTCAGCCCCTCCGCGGCCCGCCCGTCGAACCACACCTTCAGCGCGTCGCGGACCAGCGCCCAGACGTCCCGGCACACGTTCCTGCCGCACGCGTCGTTGCCGTAGCGCGCCTCGTTGTACGGCACCCGCACCCAGTCGGTGACCTCGCCGTCGATCGAGTAGCGCCCCGCCGACTGCCGCAGGTAGTACGACGCCAGCGACGGCGCGACCGTGCCCGGGCCGAAGAACAGGTCCTGGTAGTGGTCGCGTTCGTAGGCCGGCCGCCACATCGTGGTGGTGTCCTGGGTTCGGTCCGGCGCGGGGATCGTGTTGTGCCGGGGGCCGGGGCGCGAGCCGTAGCGCTGCCCGTTCGGGCGGTCGAGACGATCGCCGAACTCGACCAGGATCACGAACACCCGTGACTCGGCGGGCGGTCGGGTCTCGGCGCTGCCCGCCTCCCCCGCCGGCACGGTGCGCGAGGTCGGCCCCGGATCCTCGGTCACCGCCCGCACCGCCGCGTCGCGCCGCTGTCGGCGACGCTCGCTGAACGGGTGCGACAGGTCGTGGTCGCGTTCGGCGAAGGCCCCGGAGTCGGCCCCCGCGGCCGGTGCGTCGGGTCTCGGCGCCGCGGGGGTGGGCACCGCGGCGAGGATCAGCAGCGCGCACAGCACGGTGACGAGGGTGGGAGTGACGCGCCTGGGATTCACGAGGACGCTCCGGGGCTCGGGTTATCCGAGATCGAGGATCACCACCCCGACCGGTCGCGGGAGGGTGCCCGGAGTCGGGACCGATAAATCCCGATCGCAATCGAATGCTTACATTGCGCGTCGCGCGCAGTAGCGTGAAACAGGGGGGCGTGCACAAAGGGGTGCAGGGGAGGTGGTGCGTCGTGGCAAGAGGAGATTTCTTCCGACTCGGCTACGGCGTATTCGTCACGATCGTCTTGACGGTCTCACTACTCGCGGCGTGGGAACCGCGCACCGTGGCGGGGGCTGCCGTCGCCATGGGCATCGGGGTCGCGCTCGGCACGACGACGGCAGTACTCGGGATCCGCGCCCGGCATCACTCGGCTCGGGTCACGCCCCGCGGATGACCGTGGTGTGCGCGGCCTTGTCGTGCAGGCACTGGTGCCAGGGCTGATCCCAGAGCTGCCACAGGACGTTGACCAGCCAGAACAACGTGCCCAGACACGGCACGATGACCGGAAGGGTGTACACGGCTGCGCGGGTCCACGCGATCGACCCCGCGATGGGCCCGCCGTCGGCCACCCGAACCACCCGGATGCCCAGCACCCGCTTGCCCAGGGTGCGGCCGAACCGGTCGAGTTGGAAGCCCTCGTAGACGAAGTAGACCAGCGAGAAGATCAGCCCCGAGGCGAACTGCGCGCCGAACGACACGTCGTCGTAGTTGTAGTCGCTGCCGGCGATCGGCCAGGAGATCAGGCCGGCGACCACGCCGACGATCAGGCTGTCGATGATCCGCGCGACCAGTCGGCGCAGCGGCCCGCCGAGCGTCGGCCCGCCGCCGTATCCGCCGCCGCCCGTGCCTGCGCCGTAGGTCGGCTCCTGGCCGTACGGGCCGCCCTGGCCGTAGGGGTACTGGCCCGTGGGGTCCTGGCCGTACGGCGGCTGCTCGGACGGATCCCGCCCGTAGGGCGGCTGCTGCCCGGTCGGGTCCTGCCCGTACGGAGGCTGGTTGCCGGCCGGTGGTTGTTGTCCGTACGGATTCCCGCGCGTCGGGTCGTTGCCGGACGGGTCGGAAGGCGGCGGGGGCGGTGGGCTTCCTGTCATAAAACCGAGTAAAGCGGACAAAAGCCGACGTGAGCGTGACGCCTTCGGCCAACCCTGGCGTGTCGCGTCTGTATGGGTGACGGGGGCGGGCGAGTCGGGTGAGTGGGGTGCATCGGGCCGACCGGCCCGGCCCCCGCCCGGCCCCGCCCGCCCCCGCCCGCCGGGTCAGTCCCGGGCGACGAACGTGCGGGCCGCCTTGTCGTGCAGCCCCTGGCGCCACGGGCGGTCGAACAGCCCCCACAGCGCGCCGAGCACGCCGACCACGAACACGCCCGGGACGTACAGGACCAGCCAGCGCCGTACCGACTGCCACAGCGTGGGGGTGTCGTGGCTGTCCAGGTCGGCCACCCGCAGGCCGAACAGGGTCTTGCCCAGCGAGCGGCCCCACTTCCAGGTGGGCAGCGCCTCGTACAGCAGCGCCGCCGCGAGCACCGTGCCGAGCACGATCGCGAGCGCGGTGCCGGTGGTGCCGTCGAGCAGCCACACCGTGGTGTCGCGACCCTCGTACCGGGCCCGGTCGATCTTGTCCCGGATGTGGTCGACCGCGTCCGGCACGATCGGGATGGCCACCGCGATGCCGGCCGCGAGCGGCACCAGCGCGTCGGCGATCCGGGCGAGCAGGCGCCGGCCCAGGTGCGCCGGCCGCCGCTCGTTGCTGCCGAACAGATCGGCCTGTACCGGCCGCCACGGCCCGGCCTCCCCGCCGGCGCGCGGCGGCGGCACGGTCTCGCCCGGCGGCGTCGCCCCTCTCGCCCCACCGGTCGGCGCGGTCGGCCCCGAACGCGGCACGCCCGCGCCACCCGGCCCCGGCTCGGCGCTCGGCGGCGCGTACATCCCGGTCGACGACATGTCGTACGGCGCGCCCGTGCTGGTGGACAACACCTCGCCGCGGATCACCCGGCCGCCCTGCCCGATCGCCTCGGGCGCGTTGGCCCGGATCGCGCCGCCTCCGGCCACACCGCCCGCGTCGGCGGTCGGGCCGTCGGCGGGCCGGCCGGGTTCCTCGGCCGGCCGGCTGCTGTCCGGCACCCAGGCACCGCCGTCCCAGTAACGGATGTGGCCGGTGATCTCCGGGTCCGGGTACCAACCCGGTGCGGGCGCAGAGGACATGCGCGGGATTTTGCCGTACCCGAGGGGGGACGGGTACGCCCCGGGTCACATCCGGGCACGCCGACCCCGTCGAGCCGGTTCGCCCGGGCCCTGGGCTGATGGCAGCATGGGACCCATGAGTGTCGCTCCCATCGAGGTCGAGAAGCATCAGCCCGACGAGGATGTCCGGGCCGAGACCCCGTGGGTGTGCATCGTCTGGAACGACCCGATCAACCTGATGTCGTACGTCACCTACGTCTTCCAGTCCTACTTCGGTTATCCGAAGCGCAAGGCCGAGAAGCTGATGCACGACGTGCACAACAAGGGTCGGGCCGTGGTGTCGTCGGGGACGCGCGAGGAGATGGAGCGCGACACCACGGCGATGCACGGGTTCGGGCTGTGGGCGACCATCCAGCACGACAAGTGACGCCCGCGCGGTTCGCACGACCCGGCCGGGCCCTCGGGCGCCCGCCGCACCCTCTCCTCGCCCATATTCTCCGGGAGTTGCACAGCCTGTGAACGGCCTCTTCATGCGCGGACGCTCGGGACGGCCCGAGATCGTCCTGGAAGACATGCACGTGCGAGTGCTGGCCGATCTGTGCGGTCAACTGGTCGAGATGGTCTCGCCCGACGACGAGGCGGTCGATCCGCTGGCCGCCGAACTGGGCCTGACCGGACTCGGCTCGACCGAGGTGCCGGCCACTCCGGACGATCCGGCGCTGGCCCGTCTGTTGCCGGACGCCTACGCCGACGACGTGGAGGCGGCGGCCGAGTTCCGCCGGTACACCGAGACCGACCTGCGGCTGCGTAAGCGGGACAACGCGCGGATCGTGCTCGCCGACCTGGCCGAACTGGTCGACCTGACCGTACCGGCCGAGGAAGACGAGGTCATGAGCGGCCGCGAGCACCGGGTGGTGCTGGACGCGGAGGGTGTGCAGGCCTGGCTCGGCACCCTCAACGACCTGCGCCTGGTGATCGGTACGCGACTGGAAGTCACCGAGGACATGGAGGAGTTCGAGGCCAAGCTGGCCGACGACGACCCGCGCCGGTGGTTGTTCGCGGTGTTCCACTGGCTGGGCGGCCTCCAGGACTCGCTGCTCGGAGCGTTGTAGACCCGCACCGGGCGCACGCACGGTGAACCGGCCATCCCGGCCATCCCGCCCAAACGGACACGCCGGAACAATCGGAATACCGGTTTCCGCCCCCCATCGTTGGTAATACGGCCTCCGTACCGACGAACGGGAGCGATCATGACGGAGACCGAAGCCGGATCGACCGCCTCGGGGGCCGGGCCCGGTGCGGACGCCGAGGGCTACGAGCGGGGGCTGAACGGTCGGCAGATCCAGATGATCGCCATCGGTGGGGCGATCGGCACCGGGCTTTTCCTCGGTGCGGGCGGGGCGATCGAGAAGGCCGGGCCGTCGTTGATCGCCGCTTACGCGGTGGCCGGCGTGATGATCTTCTTCGTCATGCGCGCGCTGGGCGAGTTGTTGATGTACCGCCCGGTGGCGGGCAGTTTCGCGGAATACGCGCGGGAGTTCTTCGGTCCGTTCGCCGGGTTCGTCACCGGGTGGACGTACTGGATCATGTGGGTGGTCACCGGGATGGCGGAGATCACCGCCGCGGGCGTCTACGTGCAGTACTGGTGGCCGGCGGTGCCGCAGTGGGTGACCGCGCTCGTGGTGCTGCTCGTGTTGTTCGCGGCCAACCTGATCTCGGTCAAGCTGTTCGGCGAGTTCGAGTTCTGGTTCTCGATGATCAAGGTGACCGCGATCATCGGGATGATCCTGGTCGGCATCGGGGTGCTGATCTTCGGCTTCGGCGAGGCCGGCGACCAGGCGTCCGTCTCGCACATGTGGTCCGACGGCGGGTTCGCGCCCAACGGCGTCGGCCAGACTCTGCTGGTGCTCCAGATCGTGATGTTCGCGTTCCTGGGCGTCGAACTGGTCGGGGTGACCGCGGGCGAGGCGCAGAACCCGGAGAAGGTGCTGCCGCGCGCGATCAACACCATCCCGTTCCGGATCGGGTTGTTCTACATCGGCGCCCTGGTGATCATCCTCTCGTTGGCGCCGTGGACCGACTTCCACGCCAAGGAGAGCCCGTTCGTACTGGTCTTCGACCGGGTGGGCATTCCCGCCGCGGCGGCGATCATCAACTTCGTGGTGCTCACCGCGGCGCTGTCCTCGTGCAATTCGGGGCTGTACTCGACCGGTCGCATGTTGCGCACGCTCGCGGTGGAGGGGCAGGCGCCGCCGCGGGTGAGCGGGCTCAGCGCGCATCGGGTGCCGGCCATGGCGATCACCGTCTCGGCGATCGTGATGGGCGTGGGGGTGCTGGTCAACGCGCTGGTCCCGGACCGGGCGTTCATGTACATCACCTCGGTGGCCACCGTCGGCGCGCTGTGGACGTGGGGCATGATCGTCGGCTGCCAGATGCGCTACCGGCGCGCGGTGGACCGGGGACGGCTGGCCGGGCACGGCTTCCGGATGCCGGGCGCGCCGTACACGGGCTGGGCGGTGCTGGCGTTCCTGGCGATGGTGGTGGTCCTGCTGGGCTTCTCGGCGGACACCCGGATCGCGCTGTACGTGGTGCCGATCTGGGTGGCGTTCCTGGTGGTGGCGTACATCCCGGTGCGGCGCGGGCACGGGGCACGGGCCTGAGCGCGGAGGCGGAGCCGGCGCGACCCGCGCGGGCACGCGGGTCGCGCGGGTGCTCAGTACGCTCGGGGCATGCTCACCATCACCGCAGCCCTGCGCGATCGCATCGTCGCCCACGCCCGTGCCGACCACCCCGACGAGGCGTGTGGCGTGGTTGCCGGGCCCGAGGGCAGCGACCGCCCCGAACGGTTCGTCCCGATGCTCAACGCCGCGCGCTCGCCCACGTTCTACGAGTTCGACTCGGCCGACCTGTTCAAGCTCTACCGGGAGATGGACGACCGGGACGAGGAGCCGGTGATCGTCTACCACTCGCACACCGCGACCGAGGCGTACCCGTCGCGCACGGACGTGTCGTACGCGTCCGAGCCGAACGCGCACTACGTGCTCGTGTCCACGCGCGAGGAGGACACCTACGAGTTCCGGTCGTACCGGATCGTCGACGGCGTGATCACCGAGGAGGAGGTCAACGTGGTGGACGCCTACTGACCGGGGAACGGCGGGGGCGTCCCGCCGCCGGCTCACCCTCGCCCCGCCGTCGTCTCACCCGTCGATATGGGAGGTTCCGGCATGCGAGATCACATCAAAGCGACCCGGGGGAATGGCTAGCATGACCATATGCGTTATGCGGGCGTGAATACGACGGAAGCGGTGCCGGGCGGAGCCCCGGGCGCCTTCCTTGTCGCACGCCTGCACGTCGACCTGTGCCGACTCTCCAGCGCCCTCTGTCGCGCTGCGCGCGTGGGCTGATCCCGAGGTCGGATCGGCCCATCAGGCACCCAGGCAGCAGGCACGTCCCGCAGCACCGGCGCATGTGAACGACCCCCCCGCCCCACCGCCTCCGATGGAGCGGCGGGGTGCGGCCCGCGTCCGGACTGCGTTCTCTCCGTTCGCGTCACAACCAGAGGAGCGCATCCATGGCCATCGAGGTCCGCATCCCGACCATCCTCCGTACCTACACCGACGGCGCGAAGGCCGTGCCCGGCAGCGGCGCCACGCTCGCCGACCTGCTGGTCGACCTGGAGGTCCGACACCCGGGCGTGCGCGCTCGACTCGTCGAGGAGAACGGCGAACTGCGCCGCTTCGTCAACGTCTACCTCAACGACGAGGACGTGCGCTTCACCGGCGGCCTGACCACCAAGCTGGACGACGGCGACACCGTGACGATTCTTCCGGCGGTCGCCGGCGGCTCGATCTGATGCGTTACGAATCGTTGCTCGACTCGGTCGGCCGGACCCCGCTGGTCGGCCTGCCGACGTTGTCGCCGTCGCCGACCGTGCGGGTGTGGGCCAAGCTGGAGGACCGCAACCCGACCGGTTCGATCAAGGACCGCCCGGCCCTGCACATGATCGAGGCGGCCGAGCGGGACGGGCTGCTCACGCCGGGGTGCACGATCCTGGAGCCGACCTCGGGCAACACCGGCATCGCGCTGGCGATGGCGGCCAAGCTCAAGGGCTACGAGATCGTCTGCGTGATGCCGGAGAACACCTCCGAGGAGCGCCGCGAGCTGCTGCGCATGTGGGGCGCGCGGATCATCGCGTCGCCCGCGGCGGGCGGGTCGAACACCGCGGTGCGGGTGGCCAAGGAGCTGGCGGCCGAGCACCCCGACTGGGTGATGTTGTACCAGTACGGGAACCCGGCCAACCCGGACGCGCACTACGCGACCACCGGCCCCGAACTGCTGGAGGACCTGCCGACGATCACCCACTTCGTGGCGGGTCTGGGTACCACCGGCACGCTGATGGGCGTCGGGCGCTATCTGCGCGAGAAGGTCCCGGGCGTGACGATCGTGGCGGCCGAGCCGCGCTACGACGACGTGGTGTACGGGCTGCGCAACCTCGACGAGGGGTTCGTGCCGGAGCTGTACGACGGCGACGTGCTGACCACGCGCTACTCGGTGGGCTCCGCCGAGGCGGTCGGGCGCACTCGCGAACTGCTGGAGAAGGAAGGCATCTTCGCGGGCATCTCGACCGGCGCGGTGCTGCACGCCGCGCTGGGCATCGCGCGCAAGGCGGTCAAGGCGGGGGAGTCCGCCGACATCGCGTTCGTGATCGCGGACGGCGGGTGGAAGTACCTGTCGACCGGGATCTACACGGCCGAGTCGACCGAGGCCGCGGTGGAGGGGCTGCACGGGCAACTCTGGGCCTGAGGGCCCGTTTCGTTCTCCGTTCTCTGTTCTCGTATCGAGGCCGTTTCCCGCCTCCCGGTTCGCGCCGGGGGTGTGGAGGCGGCCTCGATGCGTTGGGGGAGGCGCGGGTGTTCAGGCGGCGGTGAGCAGGCCTTCGGCCAGGGTGCGTACGGCGGCGGCGACCCGTTCGCCCTCGCCCTGTTCGAGCAGGCGCAACACCGATCGGCTCTGCAAACCGGCGAGCAGGAGGTGGGCCTGCGTCTCGGCGTCGAGGTCGGGGCGGCGGGCGGCGAGCAGGTCGGCGATGTGTCCGTGCCAGAACCCGTAGACCGGGTGTGCGGTGCGCGGATCCTCGGCGGGGTCGGCGGCCGGTTTCGGGGTGGCGCTCGCGGCGTGGCCGAGCGCGGCCATCAGGCCCTTGTTGCGGGCGACCACGTCGACGATGGCGTCGAGGAAGGCGAGCAGGCGCTCCCCGGGCGGGGCGCCGGGGCCGAGCGGCGGCGGGCCGGTGGTGACCGCCGCGGTCAGGGCGAGTGCGCGCTCCGCCATCAGGGCCTCCATCAGGCCCATCCGGCTGCCGAAGCGGTGGAACACCGTGCCCTTGCCGACGCCCGCCGCCGCGGCGACCTGTTCCATCGAGATCTGCTCCGGGCGGTGTCGGGCCAGCAACTCCTCGGTGGCGCGCAGGATCGCGCGCCGGTTGCGGGCCGCGTCGGCGCGTTCGGGGCGGTCGGTGGGGGCTTCGGGCATCGCGTTCCTCATCACTGGTCGAGGCTGGTGATCCGTGGACAACTTGACCGGCGGTCCAGTACGTTCGAAGTCAACTTGACCGGCGGTCCAGTTTGGTGCCGGGTCGGGTATCCACCATGTTCTCCTGCCGCCCGGAGGGTCGAATGCGACGAGTCCGCTATCACGAGTACGGCGATCCGGAAGTCCTCACCGTGGAGGAGGCCGACGTGCCGACGCCCGGACCGGGACAGGTGCTGATCCGGAGCGAGGCGATCGGCGCGAACTTCGTCGACACCCGGTTCCGGCGCGGGCCCGCCGCCGGTCCGCTGTTCCGGCGGCCGTTGCCCGGGGTGCTCACCGGTGACGTGGTGGGCCGGGTCGAAGCGCGCGGCCCGGGGGTGGACGGGCCGCCGGTCGGCGCGCGGGTGGCCGCGTTGGCGGAGGACGCGTTCGCCGACTTCGTGCTCGCCGACGCCGAATGGGCGGTGGCGGTGCCCGACGGGCTCGACGCCGGTGTGGCGAGCGCGCTGCCGCTGGCCGCGCCGGTGGCGTTGCGGGCGGTGCGGACCGGGCGACTGGCCCCGGGCGAGACGGTGTTGGTGCACGCCGCCGCCGGGGGCATCGGCCACCTCGTCGTGCAACTGGCCAAACTGCTCGGCGCCGGTACGGTCGTCGCCGCCGTCGGGTCGGCCGCCAAGTTCGACTTCGTCCGGGCGTACGGCGCCGACTTCGCCGTCGACTACTCCGCCGCCGACTGGCCGGAGCGGGTGCGGGAGGTCGTGCCCGGGGGCGTGGACGTCGTGCTGGACTCGGTGGGCGGGGACATCCTGCGCCGCGCCTTCGACGTGGTGGCGCCGTTCGGGCGGGTCGTGGTCTACGGCGCGGCGAGCGGCGACGTGTCCGGCATCGCGCTCACCGACCTGTTCGCCCTGCGGTCCGTGGCCGGCTTCTCCCTCCTGGCCTGGCGCGCCGCCGCCCCCGAACGGGCCCGCGAGGAGCCGGCCGAACTCGCCGAACACCTGGCCTCGGGCCGGCTGCGCGTGGCGGTCCACACGACCCTCCCGCTGACCGAGGCGGTACAGGCCCACCGACTGCTGGAAGAACGCAGCCAACTCGGGCGGATCCTGCTCGTCCCCTGACGCCGGCGAAGCGGGCGGTCGTCGTTTCCCGCCGTCCGCAGGTGCGCGGGTGGGGCGGGCGGTATGACGTCGGTTACTCCGGGGGCGTTGTGTGGGGGCGCGTGGGGGGTCTCTGCGTACTCTCGGGGGGTGGTGTTCGTATCCAGCGGCGCGCCGAGCGGGATCGTCGATTCCGGGGTCGGTGGCCCTCCCGTGGCCCGGACCGGGTTCGAGCGGTCGCCGCATGTGGCCGGTCGGCCGCTGCGGGATGTGCTCGGGGTCGCCGGCGTCGACGTGTTCGGAGCGCTCGCGTGAAACTTACCGTCGTCGGGTGTTCCGGCAGCTTTCCCGGGCCGGACAGCCCCTGCTCGTGCTATCTCCTGGAGGCCGACGGGGTGCGGATCCTGGTCGATCTCGGCAACGGCGCGCTCGGCGCCCTCCAGCGCCATGCCACGCTCGGCTCGATCGACGCCGTACTGCTCAGCCACCTGCACGCCGACCACTGCCTCGACCTCGCCTGCTACTTCGTGGCCCGCAAGTACTGCCCGGCGGGGGAGTTGCCCCGGCTGGTCGTCTACGGCCCGGCCGATACGCACGAGCGGATCGCGCGCTCCTACGACGTCGAGGGCGCGATCGACAACGGGCGCATGGCCGAGGTGTTCGACTTCCGCACGGTGGTCACCGGCACCTTCGACGTGGGCCCCTTCCGGATCACTGCCGACCGGATGCCGCACCCCGTCGAGTCCTACGCGTTCCGGATCGAGGCGGGCGGGCGATCGCTGGTCTACTCCGGCGACACCGGGGTCAGCGACGACCTGGTGCGCATCTCGCGCGGCGCGGACCTGCTGCTGTGCGAGGCGTCGTTCGAGCACGGCCGAGAAGACCTGCCGCACGTGCACCTGAACGGCCGGCAGGCCGGCGAGCATGCCGAACGGGCGGGCGTGGGGCGGCTGTTGCTCACCCACATCCCGCCGTGGACCAGTCGCGAGCGCAATCTCGACGACGCCCGCAAAACCTTCACCGGCGCCGTCGACCTGGCCCTGCCGGATGCCTCGCACACGGTCTGAACCCGGCGCCGGGCGGTCCGGACCGGCACCTGCCACGGCTTAGGCTGGAGGCATGTCACGAGTAGACGGCCGTACCCCCGAGCAGCTCCGCCCGATCGGCTTCCAGCGCAAGTGGCTCGACCACGCCGAGGGCTCGGTCCTCGTCGAGTTCGGCCGTACCCGCGTCCTGGTCGCCGCCAGCGTCACCGAGGGTGTGCCGCGCTGGCGCAAGGGCAGCGGCGAGGGCTGGGTGACGGCCGAATACTCGATGTTGCCGCGCGCCACCCACACCCGCGGCGACCGCGAGTCGGTCAAGGGTCGGATCGGCGGGCGTACCCACGAGATCTCGCGGCTGATCGGCCGCTCGCTGCGTGCGGTGATCGACACCAAGGCGCTCGGCGAGACCACCATCCACCTGGACTGCGACGTGCTCCAGGCGGACGGCGGCACCCGGACCGCGGCGATCACCGGGGCCTATGTCGCGCTCGCCGACGCGGTGGCCTGGGCGCGTGAGCACAAGCTCACCCGCAAGGGCGCCAACCCGCTGATCGGGTCGGTGGCGGCGGTCAGCGTCGGGATCATCGACGGGGTGCCGATGCTCGACCTCCCGTACGAGGAGGACGTGCGGGCCGAGACCGACATGAACATCGTCTGCACGGGGGACGGGCGCTTCGTCGAGGTGCAGGGCACCGCGGAGAAGGAGCCCTTCGACCGGGCGCTGCTGAACGATCTGCTGGACCTGGGCACTCTGGGCTGCGCGGAGCTGACGGCGCTTCAGCAGCGCGCCCTGGAGGGCTGAGCGGCCGAACGGCCGAGTTCCGGAGGCGGCGAGGCCCAGCCCTCGGGTCCCGGGGCCTGCGGGCAGGCAATGGTGGTGCCCCGAGAGGGTGTTCCCGGCATACCGTGGCAAACGGTGGTCACGCGCCGGTTGCGAGTGTCACGTACACGCAACCGACACGCACCGGGTGTGCGACCGCCGGCCCGGCGCGGCCCGGGACACCAGTACGGTCATGGCACCTGGTCATCCCGATCAGCGGCAGCCACGACCGGGCCCGACGGCCCGTCCCTGACGAGGAGCACCATGTTCCGCGCCACGTACCGTCCGCGCCGGGTCCTGCGCGTCACGATCGCCGCCACCGCCATGGTGGGCGCGTTGTTCGCCACCGCTGCGTGCAGCGAGGCGCAGAAGGCGATCTCGTGCGCCGAATTGGCCACCAACCTGACCAACGACATCTCCAGCCTCGGCAATGTGCTGAACGACCCGGCCGCCGCCCGCAAGGCGCTCGACAACCTCCAGAAGACCTTGAACGACAAGACCAAGGACCTGGACTCCGACGACGCGAAGAACGCCGCGAACGGCCTGGGCGACGTGATCACCCAGCTCAGCACCAAGGCGGCCAACGGCGGCAACCTCAGCGCGAGCGATGTGCAGCCGCTGATCAACGGCGCGAAGAACCTGACCACGATCTGCGTCAAGTAGCCCGCGCGGGGTCGGTGGTTCGAGTGGATCGAGCAGATCGAGCGGGACAGGCGGGGAGCACCGCGGAGCATGCGCCGCGGTGCGCTCGCGATCGTCCGCGCCGAGGCGCAGGATGGAAGTGGTGACCTCCGAAGGAGATGATCCACCATGCTCGCTGTGCGATCGATCAACGAAGCCGACGAGAGCCGCGACATACCGCACGGTCACCTGGACGTGGTCAGTCTGGAAGGCGTCGATTTCGGCGTTGCCCGATTCGAGCCGGGCTGGCGGTGGTCGCAGGATGTCGGGCCCATTGCCGGGACCGACAGTTGCCAGTTCCACCACAACGGTTACGTCGCCCAGGGACACGTACACATCCGCATGGACGACGGTGAGGAGAAGGACCTGAAGGCGGGCGACGTCTTCGTCTGCGACCCCGGCCACGACGCATGGGTGGTCGGCGACGAGACCGCGCTGGTCTTCGACTTCGCCGGCAACATCCACGACTACGCCAAGTAGTCGCGCTCGCCGACGAAGCGGCGATCCCGGCGCGCGTGCCCGGACGCGGTGACCCGTACGCCCGGTTCGGCCGGTGGCGGGCGGCGACCCTAGGCTTTGCGCCATGAGCCGTCTCGTACTCGCCACGCGCAACGCCAACAAGGTCGTCGAACTCCAGCAGATCCTCGCGGACGTCGGACTCGACGTCGAACTCGTCGGGATGGACGCCTACCCCGACGTGCCCGACGTGCCCGAAACGGGGCTCACCTTCGCGGCCAACGCGCTGCTCAAGGCGCACGCCATCGCGCGGGCCACCGGACTCCCGGCGATCGCCGACGATTCGGGCCTGTGCGTGGCCGCGCTCAACGGGATGCCCGGGATCTTTTCCGCCCGCTGGGCCGGTACGCACGGCGACGACACGGCCAACCTGCGGCTGCTGCTCGCCCAACTGTCCGACATCGCCGACGAACACCGCGAGGCGTGGTTCGCGTGCGCGGCGGCGCTCGCGCTGCCCGACGGCACCGAGCGGGTGGTCGAGGGCCGGTTCGAGGGCACGCTGACCCGCGAGCCGCGCGGCACCGGCGGCTTCGGCTACGACCCGATCCTTCGAGTGGCCGGTGACACCCGCACCGCCGCCGAGTTGACCGCCGCCGAGAAGAACGCGATCAGCCACCGGGGCAAGGCGTTTCGCGCACTGGCCCCGATCGTGGCCGAGCTGATCGGCTGACCACCCCACCCGGCCACCCGTGCCCGCATCCGCCCGTCCCTGCCGGGATTCGGCAGTGTTGGTAGCGTCTTCGCTGCCGGATTTCCGGCAGCGAAGCGGGGCTACGGGTACGGGGGAAAAGGCGTGAAGAGCGACGAGGGGATACCCGCCGAGTTCCTGCGCGACTGGGCCGAACTGCTCGGCGAGATCTCGACCACCGGGCGGTTGTTGCGCCGCGCCGAGTTGAACGTGCTGGCCGACCTCGGTGAGCGGGCCGCGGAGGCCGGACACCACTGGCACGCGCTGGTCGACCTGTACCTGCGCGAGACCCGCCGGGTGTGGACCACGCTGCCGGGTGTTGCCCGCGCGGGAAGCGTGGGCGAGGCGGCCCGGGCGGGCGAGGCGGTGCTGACCGCCTCGGAGGCGGCGATCACCGCGCTGGGCGCCGGCCACGAGCGGGCCCAGCGGTTGGCGGTCCGCCAGGAGGAGGCCGCCCGTCGCGAGTTCATCGACGACCTGCTGTACGGCCGCAGCGACCCGGGCCGACTCGCCGAGCGCGCCGAGCGGTTCGGACTGCGGCTGGCCCGCGCGCACGCGGTCGCGGTGGCGGTGGGCGAGGTGGCGTACGACGAGGCGCACCCGCTGGTCCGCCGGGTCGAGCGCGAGCTGATCGGCCGATTCGGCGAACGCGACGTGCTGCTGACCACCAAGGGCGCCCGACTGGTGTGCATCGCGCCGGACGACGAGCGACCGGTGCTCGCCGCCTTCGCCAAGTACGCGACCTCGTCGGGCGGCGGCCGGGAGAGCGCCGACCGGGTCGCCCTGGGCCGTGCGCACCCGGGCGCGGGCGGGGTCGTGCTGTCCTACGAGGAGGCGCTGGGCGCGCTCGACCTGGCCGAGCGGCTGGACCTGCCGGGCCCGGTGCTCGAGGCGGCCGATCTGCTGGTCTTCCCCGTACTGCTGCGCGACCGGGCGGCGATGGCCGATCTGGTGCGCACCGCGCTCGGGCCGCTGGTGCACGCGCGCGGCGGCGCGGCCCCACTCCTGGAGACGATCACGGCGTGCGCGGCGGCGGGCTACGTCAACGCCGAGGCCGCCCGCCGGCTGCGGATCAGCGTACGCACGCTCTCCTATCGGCTGGAGCGGATCCGGACGCTGACCGGATACGACCCGGGCGACGCGTTGCAGCGCTACACCCTGGAGACCGCGGCGCTCGGCGCCCGCGTCTTGGGCTGGCCGGGTACCGCCCTTTAACCCGGCTTTCCCCCGGGTCGCGGATCGGACGTCAAGGAGCGACCAACACTGCCGGCTTCCGGCAATGCGCGCATGTCCGCGGCGGTGCCACCATGACGGCGCACGACAGGCCGAGGGGGTGGGACGGTGGGGGATTTCGTGCGGGCGGCACTGGCGTTTCCCGCCGTCCTGTTCAGCTTCGCGCTCGTCGTGGTGGCGGCCTACTGGCTGCTGGTGTTGATCGGCGGTGTCGCCGTGGGCCATGGCGGCCCCGGGGGTGGTCATCATGGCGGGCACTGGGCCCACGGGGGTCATGACGGTCACGGGGGCCATGGGGACCACGGCCCGGGCGACACCGCCGGTGTCCCGGTCACGGTGACGATCTCGTTCGCGATCGCCGTGACCTGGTTCTGCTGCCTGGTCGGTACCGCGCTGACCGAGCGGTGGTGGCTGCGCGCCGCGGCGCTCCCCGCGGCGCTCGGTGCCGGATGGTTGGCCGCGCGCCTGGCACGGGCACTGGGCCGCCGCTTTCTGAAGCCCGAACGGCCGTCCCTGCGGGCCGACTTCGTGGGTCGTACCTGTCTGATCCGGACCGGTCGGGTGGGCCACGACTTCGGTCAGGCCGAGGTCCGGGCCGAGGACGGCTCGACCGCGCTCCTCCAGGTCCGCACCGACGAGAGCGGGCTGGTCTCCGGCAGCACCGCGTTGATCTTCGACTACGACGTCGCCGGCGAGTTCTTCCGGGTCACCCGCTTCGACAGCGCGCTGGACCCGGACCGCGTCACCGGCTGACCGCCTCCGTGCTCCCGACCGGCCCGAGCCGGTCCACGGGCCCGCGCCCGCCCGCCTTCCGCTCCGCCCGTCCGCTCGCTCTCCGCCCTGCCCGTCCGCCGCCGCGTGCCTTTGCCCGTGCGGTCACCAACGTCCCGTTCGACCAAGGGATTTCACTGATGGATGCCATCACCGTGGGCATCGGCGTGCTCGTCGCCGTCGTCCTGCTCGTCGTGCTCGTCGTCTTCCTCGCCGTGACCCGGCTCTACCGCAAGGTCTCGCAGGGCCAGGCCCTGATCATCTCCAAGGCCAACACGGTCGACGTCACCTTCACCGGCGCCGTGGTGCTGCCGGTGCTGCATCGGGCCGAGACCATGGACATCTCGGTGAAGACGATCGAGATCCGCCGGACCGGACGCGAGGGGCTGATCTGTCGGGACAACATCCGGGCGGACATCCACATCTATTTCTTCGTGCGGGTCAACAAGACCGTCGAGGACGTGATCAAGGTGGCCCAGGCGATCGGCGCGGACCGGGCCAGCGACCGGGCGGCGATCCAGGACTTCTTCGCGGCCAAGTTCGCCGAGGCGCTCAAGACGGTCGGCAAACAACTCGACTTCGTCGACCTGTACACCAAGCGCGAGGAGTTCCGGGACCGGATCCTCGCGGTGATCGGCACCGACCTCAACGGCTACCACCTCGACGACGCCGCGATCGATTTCCTCGAACAGACCCCGATGAGCCAACTCGACGCCGCGAACATCCTGGACGCCCAGGGCATTCGCAAGATCACCGAGCTGACCACCATCGAGCACGTGCGCACCAACGAGTACCAGCGCACCGAGGAGAAGGAGATGACCCGGCAAAACGTCGAGGCCCGCGAGACGGTGCTCGAACTGGAGCGCCGCCAAGCCGACGCGGAGATCAAGCAGCGCCGCGAGATCGAGATCAGCCGCGCCCGCGAGGAGGCGGAGACCTCCCGGGTGCAGGCCGAGGAGCGGCTGCGCGCACAGTCCGCGCACATGAAGACCGAGGAAACGCTCGGGATCCAGAACGAGAACCGGGAGCGCGAGGTCGCCGTCGCGCAGAAGAACCGCGAGCGGGTGATTGCGGTGGAGAACGAGCGGATCGAGAAGGACCGCCTCCTGGAGGTGATCGCCCGCGAGCGGGAGACCCAGCTGCGCCGGATCGCCGGTGACAAGGAGGTCGAGGCGGAGAAGCGGGACATCGCCGAGGTGATTCGCGAGCGGATCGCGGTCGAGCGCACGGTGGCCGCGCAGGAGGAGGAGATCAAGAAGCTGCGGATGGTCGAGGAGGCCGAACGCGAGCGGCAGGCGCAGATCATCCACGCCGAGGCCGAGGCCCAGGGGCGGCTGGTCAAGGACATCAAGGCGGCCGAGGCCGCCGAGCAGTCGGCCGGGCACCGTGCGGCCGAGCAGCTCACCATGGCCGAGGCCCGGCGCAAGTCGGCCGAACTGGATACCCAGGCCGCGATCCGCGCCGCCGAGGGCAAGCGGGCCGAGGCCGCGGCGGTGGGCCTGGCCGAGGCCGAGGTGACCGAGCGGATGGCCGAGGCGGTGTCCAAGCGGGGCCACGCCGAGGCTGCGGTGACCCGCGAGAAGGCGCTGGCGAGCGCCGACGGGCTGCGCGAGCGGCTGAAGGGCGAGGCCGAGGGCCTGACCGAGAAGGCCGCCGCGATGGCCGCGCTCGACGAGTCCAGCCGGGTGCACGAGGAGTACCGACTGCGCCTGGAGGCGGAGAAGGAGATCCGGCTCGCCGGCCTGGAGGTGAACCGGCAGATCGCCGAGGCGCAGGCCACCGTGCTGGCCACCGGCCTGGAGAACGCCAAGATCGACATCGTCGGCGGGGACAGCATGTTCTTCGACCGGATCATGGGCGCGATGGCCGCCGGAAAGAGCGTGGACGCCTTCGTCGACCGCTCCGACACCGTGCGCACGATGGCCGCCCCCTGGCTGGACCCGAACGGCTCGACGTTCGTCGACGACCTCGGCGCGCTGGCCGCGGGCCTGGGCTCGGGCGGCGTGCGCGACCTGACCCTCGCGGGTGCGCTCGGCGCGCTGATCGCCGGTGGCGGACCGCAGTCGGCCACCCTCCAGGGCCTGCTGGACGCGGTCCGCGCCGGCGGGCTGGGCGAGACCCGAATCGCCGACCTGACCGTCCCGGCCCGGCTCAACGGCCTGGCCAAGTAGCGGGGGCTGCGCGATCACCGTGCCGGACAAGGGAGTTGACCCGAACGTGAGCGGCCAGGCGGGCGGCTCGGAAGCCGAGCCCGGGACCCACGAGGTGCCGGGCGGCTCGGAAGCCGAGCCCGGGACCTACGAGGTGCTGCGCGGACGACTGCTCACCGCCGCCCGCGAACTGGGCGCACGGGCCGGGGAGTTGAACGAGCGCCGGGTGCGTACCTACGGCGGCGGCGCGCCGGCGCTGACAGACACCCACCGGTTGCACACCGAACGGGCGGTGGTGGCCCGGGACATCGTCCAGGTCGGCGGCCTGCTCCTGGCCGGCTGGAACACCGACGGCGGGTCGGGCGAGGAGGTCGGGCCCGCCGACGTGTTCGCGCTGTACCGGCGCACCCCGGAGGGCTTCGAGCCCGCCCCGATCGACGCCGTCCCGGGTCTGCTCGACGACGCCCGTTTCCGGCAGGACTTCACCGAACTGTACCGCTACTTCCGGGACACCCGGCTGCTGCAACTGCGCGACACCGGAACCCACCTGCTCGCGGTCTTCCGGGTCGGCGAACGCCTCACCGACATCCGGGTGTTGCGCTGGCGACTGGCCCCCGACGGAACCCCCGCCTACCTCGACGCGCAGGGCGAGCGCGAGCACGTCTTCCCGGACGCGTACGACTTCGCCTGGACCGAGAGCACCCGCGCCGACCACGTCCCGGGCCGGCACCCGCACATCGCGATCGCCGACACGCTGTACCTGGCCACCTCCGGCGGCCGGCTCGTGGTCAAGGTCGAGAACGACACCGAGACCGCCGAGGGCATCTACGCGGAACCCGTCGACGACCCGCTCCAGTCGCCGGCCGACGCCGAGGTCGCGCACGCCCGGGTCGGACCGCTGCTGCTGGTCCGGGTGCGCCCGTACAACGAGAGCGATCCGCGCCACCTGGTGTACGACACGCGCACCGCCGAGGTGCGCCGCCTCGACGGCATCGCGACGGCCTGCCGGCGCCTGCCCGACGACCAGGGCATCGTCTTCCCCGGCGGCTATCACCCGAGCACGGGCGGCGCGCGCACCTTCGACATCGACACCACCGACGCGGAGTTCGAGGCGACGGTGCGCTCGCCCAACGGCGAGGACGTGCTGTACGTGTTCCACGCCCGGGCCGAGGGCCGCGTCACGCTGCTGTCCTACAACGTGATCCGCGAGGAGGCCACCGCGCCGATCGTCGGGCACGGCCGGGCGTTCTTCGCGGACGGCACGATGGCGATCCTGCGGGTCCTCGACGCCGAACCCACCCGCATGCACACCGTCCAGATGTGGGACACGCCGTACACCTCGGACGCGTACGCCGCGGCGCGCCCGCCGGGCACCGGCCCACTGGCCCGGATCGGCAACCCGGAACTGGTCCGCGGCATCGCCGCCTGCCTCGCGATCGCCGCGATGGCCGAGGAGACGGCGCCCACGACCGCCCTCTTCACCGCGATCACCACCGCCGCGGTCCGGGCCGAGGACACCCACCACTGGCTCGGCGACGCCGAACTCGGGTCTCTTGCCGCACCGTTGGCCACTGTGCGCGGCGCCGCGGCGGACGTCGTCGAGGAGTTCCGCCGGGTCCTGGACCTGCGCCGGATCGCGGCCGACACGCTCGCCGAGGCGGTCGCGAGCACCACCGCGCTGACCCGGCGGGTGCGCGGCGAGGTGCCGGAGAGCGCCGACGCCTGTGTCCGGCAACTCGGCGAACTGCGGCATGCACAGGGCCGGTTGGCGAGCCTGCGGGACATCCGCTATCTGGACACGGACGCGCTCGCCGAGGCGGATGCCGTGCTGGTCGCGGCTCTGGCCGAGGCGGGCCGGCGGGCGGTGGCGTTCCTGGCCGACGACGATGCCTTCGTGACCACCCGCCGGATCGTCGACGAGCTGACCGCCGAGGCCGCCGCGTCGGCCACCGTGGCCGACGCGGACGCGCTGACCGCCCGGATCGACGAACAGGCCGACGGGCTGCGCGTGGTCACCGAGGTGATCGGCACCCTCGACGGCACCGACGCCGGCGTGCGCACCACGATCCTGACTCGGATCGGCGAGGTCCTGGGCGGGGTCAACCGGGCCCGCGCGACCCTGGACGCGCGCCGCCGCGACCTGCTCGACGCCGAGCAGCGCGCCGAGTTCGCCGCCGAGATGGCGCTGTTGGAGCAGACCGTGGTCGGCGCGCTGGCCGCCGCCCGGACGCCCGAGGAGTGCGACGAACACCTGGCCCGGCTGCTGGCCCGGATCGAGGACCTGGAGGCCGGGTTCGGCGCGCTCGACGAGCACCTGGCCCGGATCGGCGCCGAACGCGAGCGCGTCCACGACGCGTTCACCGCCCGCAAGCAGGCCCGACTCGACGAGCGGGCCCGGCACGGCCACCGCCTCGCCGACTCCGCACAGCGCGTCCTGACCACCATCGCCCGCCGGATCACCACCCTCGCGAGCATCGACGAGATCAACACCTGGTTCGCCTCCGACGCCCTGGTCGGCAAGGTTCGCGCCACCGCCGGGGAACTGCGCCGCCTCGGCGACCCGGTCCGCGCCGGCGAGCTGGAGGGCCGGCTCACCGCGGCCCGCCAGGAGGCCGTTCGCGTCCTGCGCGACCGCGCCGAACTGTACGACGCGGCGGGCACCGTACGGCTCGGCCGGCACCGGTTCGCGGTGCACGACCACCCGATCGAGCTGACCCTGGTCCCGCACGGGGACACCCTCGCGTTCGCGATCACCGGCACCGACTACCGCGAGGTGGTGCGCGAGCCGCTGCCCGCCGCCCATCGGGTCTTCCACGACCAGCCGCTGGGCTCCGAGTCGCCGCGGGTCTACCGGGCCGAATACCTCGCGGCGGTGGTGCTCGCGGAGACCGAGGGCCGCCCGATCGACGCGCTGCCGGCCGAGGAACTGCTCGCCGAGGTGCGCCGGATCGCGCTGTCCCGCCCCGGCGAGGGCTACGACCGGGGGGTGCACGATCGGGACGCCGCCGCGCTGCTCGCGGCCGTCCTGCGCCTGCGCGCCGGCGCCGGGCTGCTGCGGTTCGCGCCGGAGGTACGGGCCGCGGCCCAGCTGTACTGGGCGCACGGCGTCGCCGCCGATGCCCGGCAGCCCTGGACGACCCGGGCCCGGTCGCTCGGCCGGGCCCGGGACACCTTCGGCCCGATCCCCGCCGTCGCCGACCTGGCCGCCGAACTCGGCGAGCGGGCAACCGGGTTCCTGACCGAGGCGCTGGCCGCGCCCACCGCGCCCGGCACCACGATCGGCGCCTACCTGTTCGAGGAACTCGCCGCCGGCGGCCCGCGCTTCGCCACCGGTGCGGTCGCTCGCACGCTCCTGTCCGGCTTCCGCGCCTCGCTCGGCGGCGACGACGCCCCGGCGGCCAAGGACTTCGTCGAGGACCTGCGCGCCCTCGACGGCGACCTGGCCGCCCGACACCAACTCGTCGGCGCCTGGCTCGGCGCCTACGCCGCCCGCCTCGACACCGACCCGCCCCCGGAGTTGGCCGAGGCGATCGCCGTCGAGGTGTGTGGGGCGGCGCTGGAGCGACACCACGTCGACGCCCCGATCTCCGCCACCGTCACCGGCCTGCTCGGCGCCCACCCGCGGGTGGCGAGCGGCGGCACGCTGGACCTGCGGCTGGACGAATTCCTGACGCGCACCGACGAGTTCCGCCGCACCCGGGTGCCCGCGTACCGGGCGTACCAGCGCCGGCGCACCGAACTGCTGGCCGCCGCCCGCGAGCGGCTGCGGCTCGACGCGCACACCCCCCGGGTGATGTCGGCGTTCGTCCGCAACCGGCTGATCGACGAGGTCTACCTGCCACTGATCGGCGACAACCTGGCCAAGCAGCTGGGCGCCGCGGGGCCGGACCGGCGCACCGACAGCCAGGGGCTGCTGCTCCTGCTGTCCCCGCCCGGCTACGGCAAGACCACGCTGATGGAGTACATAGCCGCCCGACTGGGCCTGCTCTTCGTCCGGATCGACGGCCCCGCGCTCGGTGCGCGCACCACGTCCCTGGACCCGGCCGCCGCGCCCGACGCCGCCGCGCGGCGCGAGGTGGAGAAGATCGGGTTCGCCCTGGAACTGGGCGCCAACGTGCTGCTGCACGTGGACGACATCCAGCACGTCTCGCCCGAACTGCTGCAGAAATTCGTCTCGTTGTGCGACGCGCAGCGGCGGATCGAGGGGGTGCGCGACGGCGAGTCGCGCAGCTACGACCTGCGCGGGAAACGTTTCGCGGTGTGCATGGCCGGCAACCCGTACACCGAGTCCGGCGCGCGTTTTCGGATCCCGGACATGCTGGCCAACCGGGCCGACGTGTGGAACCTGGGCGATGTACTCGGCGGGCACGAGGAGTTGTTCGCGCTGAGCCACATCGAGAACGCGCTGACCGCCAACCCGGTCCTGGCCCCGATCGCCGGGCGCGACCGGGCCGATCTGGACCTGCTGATCCGGCTGGCCCGGGGCGATGGCACCGCGCGCCCGGATCGACTCGCGCACCCGTACGACGCGACCGAACTGGACCGCATCCTGGCCGTGTTGCGCCGACTGGTGCACGTGGTGGAGACGGTGCTCGCGGCGAACCGGGCCTACATCGCCTCCGCCGCGCAGTCCGAGGCGGCGCGCACCGAACCGCCGTTCCGGCTGCAGGGCTCGTATCGGGACACCAACAAGCTGGCCGAGCGCATCCTGCCGGTCCTGGACGAGGTGGAGGTGGAGCGGCTGTTGGACGACCACTATGCGGCGGAGGCGCAGACGCTGACCACCGACGCGGAGGCCAACCTGCTCAAGCTCGCCGAACTGCGCGGCCGGTCGACCCCCGAGCAGCGGGCGCGGTGGGCGGAGGTGAAGCGGGCCTACCTGGCGGCGCGCGGCTGAGCGGAGGCGGGCTCCGGCGCGGTCTCGGCGGCCTGCGTCGGCTGCTCCGGGATCCACGCGGCGGTGAGCACGCCGTGTTGGGTCCACCCCAGCGTGCGGTACAGCTCCCGCCCGGCGGCGGTGGCGACCAGGACGCCGGTCCGGGCGCCGCGCGCGGCGGCGGCGTCGGCGAGCACGGCCATCACCACGCTGCCCAGGCCGCGCCGGCGGTGCGCGGGGTCGGTGTGGATCTGGTCGGCCACCGCGGTGTCCCCGGTGACCCCGATCCGGCCGTGGGCCGCGACCGCGCCGTCGGCGGCGAGCAGCCGGCCGAAGGTGGTTTCGTCCCGGGTCTCGACCTCGATCGTGTAGCCGGCCGGCGCCGCCGGCGATTGCCGGCGCAGCGGCCCGGTCATCGGGTACTCCGGCTCGCCCACGGTCCACGCGGAGGTGAGCGCGGGCCGTACCCGCTCGATCGGCGCGAGGGTCTTGATCCAGGTGCCGGGCTCGGTTCGGGTCCGGACCACCTCGGCGGGCCGGTCCGGGTCGAAGAACACGTAGCGCACCCGATGCCCGGGCAGTCCGACGTCGAGCCGATACCCGCCGTCCACGGCGACCGGCGCCGTCACCGCCCGAGCCACCGCCCACCCGCCGACCCAGGCCCGGATCAGCTCTGCGTCGGACATGACCCGTTCCCGATCGGCGGTGCTCACGACAACTCCCCATACGGCGGCGACACGAACCGATCAAGCTTATTGCAAGGCGTTTGCAACAAGCCCCGCGGGTTTCCGGCCGCCGGGCCGCTGACGCTTCGTCACACAACGGTAAGCAGGCGATTCGTCCGCCGGCCGGGTCGGGGCGTCAGGATGAGGGGAGGCGGATGTCGAGTGTGAGGTGGGCGTGGTGCGGCGTGCCGGCGGGATCAGGGCCGCGGTGGTCGGCGTGGTGTCGGCCGCGGTCGCGGTGGGGGTGGCCGAGACGGTCGCGGCGTTCGTCCGGCCGGAGGCCACGCCGTTCGTGACGATCAGCGGGGCGATCACCGACCGGGCGCCGACCGGGCCGCGCGAGTGGGCGATCCGTACCTTCGGGACCGGGGACAAGGCGTTCCTGCTGACCGTGATCGCCGTGCTGCTCGCGCTGTTCGCGGCCGGCCTCGGGGTGCTCGCCGCCCGCCGGCTCCGCTACGGCGTCGCCGGTGTCCTGGCGCTCGGCGGCTTCGCCGCGTGGACCGCCGCCGACCGTCCCTCGTACCGCGCCGCCGATGTGGCGCCGACGCTGGTCGGCACGCTGTTCGGGGTGCTCGCGCTGGTCCTGCTCACCCGCCCCGACCTGGTCGACCGCCGCCCGCTCGCCCGCCCGCTGCCGGTCGCGCCCGAGGACGACGTGGCCGAACCGGCCCCGGACACCGCGCGCCGCACCGTACTCGTGGTCGGCGCCGCCGCCGCGGCCGCGCTGGCCGGGTTCGGCGGCCGGATGCTCCAGCACGCCCGCTTCAACGCGGAGAAGTCCCGGGCCGGCGTCGCGGGCACGCTGCCCCGGCCGATCAGCGCGGCGGCCCCGGCGGGCCCCGGCTTCGTCGCGCCGGGACTGGCCCCGTACCTGACCCCGAACGCGGACTTCTACCGGATCGACACCGCGTTCACCGTGCCGCAACTGCGCGCCGAGGACTGGGAACTGCGCATCCACGGCATGGTCGACCGGGAGATCCGGCTCAGCTACGAACAACTGCGGGACCGCTTCCCGATCGAGCGGGACATCACCCTCGCCTGCGTCTCCAACGACGTCGGCGGCGACCTGATCGGCAACGCCCGGTGGCTGGGCACCCCGCTGGCCGACCTGCTGCGCGAGGCGGGCGTGCGGCCCGGCGCCGACCAGATCGTCTCGCGTTCGCCGGACGGGATGACCATCGGCACCCCGCTGCGCGAGGTGATGGATGGGCGCGACGCGATGCTGGCGTACGCGATGAACGGCGAGCCGCTGCCGATCAAGCACGGCTTTCCGGTCCGGATGGTGGTGCCGGGCCTGTACGGGTACGTGTCCGCGTGCAAGTGGATCGTGGACATCGAGGTGACCCGGTTCGCCGCGTTCAGCGCCTACTGGGTCCGGCTCGGCTGGGCCCGCCAGGCCCCGATCAAGACCCAGTCGCGGCTGGACACCCCCCGCGACGCGGCGGACCTGCGTGCCGGCCCCGTCCCGGTCGCCGGCGTTGCCTGGGCCCAGCATCGGGGCATCACCGCGGTGGAGATCCGGGTCGACGACGGCCCCTGGCAACCCGCCGAACTCGCCCCGCAGACCACCACCGACACGTGGCGCCAATACCGGTGGACATGGGACGCCACCCCGGGCCGGCACACCCTGCGCGTGCGCGCCACGGACGGCACCGGCGCGGTTCAGACCGACAAGTCGGCCGACGTGATCCCCGACGGCGCCACCGGCCACCACCACATCGAGGTCACGGTCCGCTGAGCGGGGGTCGAGCCGAAGGCGGGCCCGCCGAGCCCAGGCCGCCGACCCGAGGCCCACGCCCGGCCCGGCGTCCCCCACCGCCGGGTGGCGCACCCCTCACTCCTCGATCAGCCCCCAAGCCTTCGCGATCAACTCGTACGACCGGATCCGCGCATCGTGCCCGTACACGTTGCTGATCACCATCAACTCGTCCACCTGCGTGCGCTCGCGCAACTCCCGCATGCCCGCGCGCACGTCGGCCAGGTCCCCGCTGATGTGCTGCCGCTGGTAGCTCTCCACGAACTCGCGCTCGGCCGGCGTCCACGGATACGCCTCGGCCTCCTCCGGCGACGGGATGCGCCCGGGGTTGCCGCTGCGCAGCTTCAGCATCGACAAGGCCTGGGACAACGCGAGCCGCTTGGCCTGCTCCCGGGTGTCGGCCGCGATCACCCCGGCCGCGATCATCGCGTACGGCTCCTTGAGCGACGCCGACGGCTGGAACGACTCGCGGTACAGCTCCAGCGCGGGCAGCGTGTGCTGTCCGCTGAAGTGGTGCGCGAAGGCGAACGGCAGGCCGAGGATCCCGGCCAACTGCGCGCTGTAACCGCTCGACCCGAGCAGCCACACCGGCGCCTCCGCGGTGGCGAACTCGCCGCCCGCCTCGATCCCGGACGCGGGACCCGGCACGGCGTGCATTCGCGCGTATGGGTGCTCCTCGGCGAAGCGCCCGGTGACGAAGCCGATCAGCTCGCCGAGTGCCTGCGGGAACTCGTCCACCGACTCGGCCCCGCCACCGCGCCGCAGGGCGCGCATGGTGACCTGGTCGGTGCCCGGGGCCCGGCCGATGCCGATGTCGATCCGGCCGGGGTGCAGCGCCTGAAGCGTGCCGAACTGCTCGGCGACCACGAGCGGCGCGTGGTTGGGCAACATCACCCCGCCCGAACCCAGCCGCAGCGTGGTGGTGTGCGCGGCCAGGTGCGCGAGCAGCACCGGCGGGGACGAACTGGCGATGCCGGGCATGTTGTGGTGCTCCGCCACCCAGAACCGATGGAAGCCCCACCGCTCGGCCCGCTTCGCCAACTCGGTACTCGTCCGTAGCGCCTCGGTCGCCGAATATCCCGTCCCGACCGGTGCCACGTCCAATACCGACAGCTTTACCGCGTCCACTGCGCGTCCCTCTCTCCGGCCCGCTCTCGGCCGCATTCCGGCCCGTGTCCCGCCCCGCCCGCCGCTCCGCACGCAGGCGTATTCGTGCTTTGAGGTGCAACCGCCGCACACCCCGTGCTGTTCCGCCGGCCAGGCGTGGCGGAGAGCACATCGGGCATAAGGAGCAATCGGACCCGACCCACGCACGACCCGAGACCACGAAAGGGATATCGGCGATGACCGAACGCCCCACGACCACGACCGACGCGGGCATTCCCGCCCCGAGCGACGAGTTCTCGCTCTCCGTCGGACCCAACGGTCCGCTGCTGCTCCAGGACCACTACGTCATCCAGAAGATGGCCCAGTTCAATCGCGAGCGCGTCCCGGAGCGGGTGGTGCACGCCAAGGGCGGCGGTGCCCACGGCGTGTTCCGGGTCACCCAGGACGTGAGCCGATTCACCAAGGCGGATCTGTTCCAGCCGGGCCGCGAGACTCCGATGTTCATCCGCTTCTCCACGGTTGCCGGCGAACTCGGCTTCCCGGACACCGTGCGCGACCCGCGCGGATTCGCGATCAAGTTCTACACCCGGCACGGGAACTACGACCTGGTCGGCAACAACACGCCGATCTTCTTCATCCGGGATCCGAGCAAGTTCTCCGACTTCATCCACTCGCAGAAGCGCCGCTCGGACACCCACCTGCACGATCACGACATGCAGTGGGACTTCTGGACGCTCTCGCCGGAGTCGGCGCACCAGGTGATGTTCCTGATGTCCGACCGGGGCACCCCGAAGACGTGGCGCAACATGCACGGCTTCGGCAGCCACACCTTCATGTGGGTGAACGCGGGCGGGGAGAAGTTCTGGATCAAGTACCACTTCCTGACCGACCAGGGCATCGAGAACTTCACCGACGCCGAGGCCGCCGCCATGGCCGGCGAGGACCGCGACTTCCACCTGCGCGACCTGCGCGAGGCGATCGACCGCGGCGACCACCCGTCGTGGACGTTGCACGTCCAGGTGATGCCGTTCGAGGCGGCGGCCGACTACCGCTTCAACCCGTTCGACCTGACCAAGGTGTGGCCGCACGGCGACTACCCGCTGATCGAGGTCGGCCGGATGACGCTGGACCGCAACCCCTCGGACTACTTCGCCGAGGTCGAGCAGGCCTCGTTCGAACCGGCCAACCTGGTCCCCGGCATCGGCGCCAGCCCGGACAAGATGCTCCAGGGCCGGCTGTTCAGCTACCCGGACACGCACCGCTACCGGATCGGGCCGAACTACCTCCAGTTGCCGATCAACCGGCCGATCGTGCCCGTGCACTCCTACAACAAGGACGGCGCGATGCGGTACGAGAACTACGGCGACCCGGTGTACGCGCCGAACAGCCGCGGCGGACCGGTCGCCGACCCGGCGCCGTACGAGGACGAGAACTACGAGGTAGCCGGCGAGATCGTGCGCTCGGCCTACCGGCCGCACGCCGAGGACGACGACTTCGGCCAGCCGGGCACGCTGTACCGCAAGGTGATGTCCGAGACCGACCGGGAGCACCTGGTCGGCAACATCGTCGGTCACATGAAGAGTGACGGGCCGGTGACCGCCGAGGTGTTGCCCCGGGTGATCGAATACTGGACGAAGGTCGACCCGGACCTGGGCGCGCGCGTCGCGAAGAAGTACAACGGCGGCTGACGCCCGCCGCCGACGGCCCGGCGGCTGCCGCTCAGGCGCCGCTGGGCCGCCACACCGACCCGGAGCCGACCGGGACCAGGCCCAGGCCCTGCTGGCCGCCGACCTGGTCGCCAAGGCCGAGGGCGGCCCCGTTGCGGGCCACGAAGACCACGCCGGAGCCGCTGGGCTGTGGTTTCCACATCTGGTTCTCGGCACGCCCGCAGTCGTCCTGGTAGGCGCGCGGCTCCCGGCCGCCGGACACCTCCAGGCACTTGCGCGAGAGCGCCGACTCGAGCCGGACGAAGCCGCCGCCCGCGTCGCGCACCACCCACTGCTGGTTGGCCTTGCCCGGTCCCATCGGGTACGCGATCACCGCGGCCCGATCCCGATCGCTGGCGCCCATCACGTCCATCGCCCGGCCGTCCGGCAGCAGCAGTACGTAGCGCCCGCCCGCGGCCAGCGGCGGTTTGGCGGACACGGTCTTGGACGGCGTCGGCGACGCCGAGGTGGGCGGGGCGGTGCTCGGCGGCGCGGAGCTGATCTGCCCGGCGTTCACCGCCGTCGGCGAGGGCGAGGTGGTTGGCGCCGGCGAGGTCGCCGCGGCATGCGAGGAGCCCCCGCCGCCACCGTCGAACACGCCGACCAGGCCGCCGGCCAGGAACCCCGCCAAGGCGACCGCGCACAGCGCCGCTATCCAGATCCGACGTCGCGGCATCTGTCCCTCTCCTCGTGGCCGGCTCTTCCCGCGGATCGGGACATCCTGGCAGAAGAGTTCACCCCAAGGGGTGAATCGGCCGGTGTGGGCCGCCGGATGGTGAACGGACTCACCATCCGGCGCGCGGAGGACGCCGCGGTCGATCCGCCGGATCGGTCGGCGTCGGGGCGGGGTGGGGCGGGCTAGAGGTACAGGCCGGTTGCCTCGCCGGAGACCTCGATGCGTTCGGCGGCGACCGCGTGCAGGTCACGCTCGCGCAGCAGTACGTACGGGACCCCGCGCACCTCGACCTCGGCGCGCTCCTCGGGGTCGTACAGGACACGATCGCCCGGCTCGACGGTGCGGACGTTCTGGCCGACCGCGACCACCTCGGCCCATGCCAGCCGCTTGCCGACCTGCGCGGTCGCGGGGATCAGGATGCCGCCGCCGGAGCGGCGCTCACCCTCCGCCGCGTCCTGGCGGACCAGGACACGGTCGTGCAGCATGCGGATGGGCAGCTTCTCGCCGAGGTCGTGGGCGGTGTTGTTGCTCGAAGACTGGGACCTGTCGGAACTCACGCTTCGACAAGCTACCCGTCCGAGGCCGAACATGCGTCACCGGGAGGTGTGATGTCCGATCCGCTTCGGCCCGAAAACCGTCCCGGATCGGCTTCGGCCGGGCCGCACGCGGTCGGGCCGGGCGTCGGCCCGACCGGCGTGCCGCGGCGGTCAGCGCTTCTTGGCGGCCTTGGCCTTCTTCGCCGCGGCCTTGTCACGGCCCCGGCTCTTGACCAGGACGACCAGCAGGACCAGCCCGGCCACGCCGCCCGCGAGCGGCACGATGTGCTCCATGCGCGGTGCGCCGGTGTCGCTGTCGATGAACTGCGCCCGTACCTTGTCCTTCGCGCGGGCCGCGACGTTGGCCGGCTTCACCCGGTCGACGATCTCGTCCAGGGTCACCGCCAGGTTGGCCCGGGCCGCCTCGATGTCCCGTTCGATCTGCTGCGGCGTACGCCGGTCGGGGGCACCGTTCACATCGTGGCCGGCGGACTTGCCGTCCCCGTGCCCGGCGTTCGAAACGTCAGCCTTGTGTGCACCGTTCACCGACTCCACCCGACTCCGCTCAGCGTGTGCCGTCACCGGACGGCCCAATGCCGCCCGGCCTTGCCGCTCCAACTCCGCCGGAGACAGTTCCCGCCCGTGGTCGCTCACAACCCGTCCTCTCCGGCTCCTGCGCTCGTGTGTCGCCCAAGTCTGTCAGTTACCTCCCCGGCCCCGGGTCAACCGGGTCCCGTGGCGTCCCTCGGCGCGCTGCGGGCGGTTACGCCGGGACCGAGGACGGGTCGAAACCGTAGGGCAGTTCGAGCCGGTGGGCGGCCATCAGGTCGCGGTCCAGGAGCAGGTCGCGGGTGTCCCCGTCGGCGACCACCACGCCGCCCGCGAGCACCGCCGAACGTGGACACAGCTCCAACGCGTAGGGCAGGTCGTGGGTCACCATCAACACCGTGACGTCGAGCGAACGGAGCACGTCGGCCAATTCGCGTCGGCTCGCCGGGTCCAGGTTCGAGGACGGCTCGTCCAGGACCAGGATCTCCGGCTCCATCGCCAGCACCGTGGCCACCGCGACCCGGCGGCGCTGGCCGTAGCTGAGGTGGTGCGGCGGCCGGTCGGCGAAGTCGGCCATGCCCACCCGGTCGAGCGCGTGTCGCACCCGCTCCTCCAGCGCGGCGCCGCGCAGGCCGAGGTTGGCCGGGCCGAACGCGACGTCCTCCCGGACGGTGGGCATGAACAGTTGGTCGTCCGGATCCTGGAAGACGATGCCGACCCGGCGGCGGATCTCGCGCAGGTGCTCCTTGGCCACGGGCAGTCCGGCCACCTCGACGGTGCCGGCGCCGGCGGTCAGGATTCCGTTCAGATGCAGGACGAGGGTCGTCTTGCCGGCGCCGTTGGGGCCGAGCAGGGCGACCCGTTCGCCGGGGGCGATGGTCAGGTCGACGCCGAACAGGGCCTGGTGGCCGTCCGGGTAGGCGTAGGCGAGGCCGCGGACGGCGAGGGAGGGGGGCGGGGACTCACTCACGTGGGGTACTCCGTTCTCGGGTCGCGCGGTGTCGCGGATCCCGCGATTGTCCGATCACGCGCGAGGTCACCGGAGCAGCGCCCCCGCCCACACCGCGAACGCCGCCGCGGGCAGCGTCGCGGCGGCGGCCCACTGGGCGGCGCGGGCCCGGGTGTCCACGAGGATCGGCATGGTCCCGGTGTACCCGCGGCTGAGCATCGCCAGGTGCACCCGCTCGCCGCGCTCGTAGGAGCGGATGAACAGCGCGCCGGCCGACTTGGCCACCGTCGGGGTCTGGCGCAGGTCGCGCGCGACGAAGCCGCGCGATTCGCGGGCGATCCGCATCCGGCCCATCTCGGCGGTGATCACCCCGCCGTAGCGCAGCATGAACGACATGATCTGCACGAGCAGCGCAGGCATGCGCAACTTCTGCAGGCCGAGCAGCAGGGCGCGCAGTTCGGTGGTGGCGGCGAGCAGCACGCCGGCGACGACTCCGAGGGTGCCCTTGGCCAGGACGTTCCAGGCGCCGAGCAGGCCGTCGTGGCTGACCGTCAGGCCCAGCACCTCGACGGTCGGGCCGTCGGCCACGAAGGGCAGGAGCAGTGCGAAGAGCACGAACGGGGTCTCCACCAGCATCCGGCGCAGTACGAAGCCGGCCGGGACGCGGGCGAGGGCGGCGACGACCGCGAGCAGCGCCGCGTACGCGCCGAAGGCCCAGTAGGCCTCGCGCGGGGTGGATACCGTCGCCAGGACGAAGCCGATCAGCGCGAGCAGCTTGCAGTGCGGCGGCAGCCGATGCACGGGGGAGTCGCCCGGGCGGAAGAGCCGGTGTTCGGGTCCGCCGGCCATGTCAGCCGCCGCTGCCCGAGCCGACGCCGTCGCGGGCGGGCCTCGCCGGGACGGCGTCGACCGGACGGCGCCGGACCAGCCAGAACACGCCGGTGCCGACGGCGAGTGTGGCCGCGACGCCGATCACCCCGGCCAGGCCGCCGGACAGGCGTTCGTTGTGCACGCCCTTGACGTTGTAGTCGGCCAGCGGGCCGTCCTTGAGCTGGTGGTCCTGCTCCTTGGCGTCGATGCCCTTGTCGGCGGACACCTTCTCCAGGCCGTCGGGGCTCCGGCTGGCGTAGTAGCTGACGAATCCGGCCAGGACCAGGGCGAGCACGGCCCCGGCGATCAGGAGGGTGCGGGTACGGACGCGGGTCATCGGGTCTCCCCAGCCGAGCGCAGTTCGAGGGGACGCGCCAAGCCGCGCGCGCCGTGGACGAGGTCGGGCCGCACCGCCAGCACGCTGGAGACGGTGGCGGCGGTGATGATCGCCTCGCCGATGCCGATCAGCACGTGTACGCCGATCATCGCGCCGGCCACCTTGCCGATCGATACGTCGGTGGTGCCGCCGATCGCGTAGAAGAGGGTGAACACGCAGGCGGCGGCGGGTACCGAGACCAGCGCGCCGACGAATGCGGCGATCGGCACGGACGAGTGCCGGGCGGGCAGCAGGCCGAGGGTGAGTCGGTACAGGCCGTAGCCGACCACGACCGTCACGACGCCCATGATGGTGATGTTCAGGCCGAGCGCGGTGAGCCCGCCGTCGGCGAAGAACAGACCCTGCATCAGCAGTACGACCGCCACGCACAACACGCCGGTGTACGGGCCGACCAGGATCGCGGCAAGCGTGCCGCCGAGCAGATGGCCGCTGGTGCCGCCCGCGACGGGGAAGTTGAGCATCTGGACGGCGAAGACGAAGGCCGCGACCAGGCCGGCGAGCGGCGCGGTGCGCTCGTCCAGCTCGCGGCGTGCGCCGCGCAGGCCGACGGCGACGCCGGCGACCGCGATCACGCCGGCGCCCGCGGATATGGGGCCGTCGATGAAGCCGTTGGGTATGTGCATGTGGCCCCTCCCGAAATGCCGGATTCGGCGGAGGGATCCTATGACGTCCGGCCGCACCTGCAAAAGGCTTGCAGTTGGGTGATGGTGGCAACAAGGGCGCTCCGGCATCGGTTTTTGCCCTGCTTTGACGAAGAACGCGCCCCGGGGACGCGCGGCCGGCCGGGGGTGCGCGGCCGGGATCGGTCCGACCGCGGCGCTAGCGTTTGCGGCGTACGTTTTGCGTTGCCGAGCGATTCGATTCGAGGAGTTCTTCGTGAGCGACCGCCTCCAGGCGGGCGACACCGCCCCCGCCTTCACCCTGTCCGACGCCGACGGTGCGTCCGTGTCGCTGTCCGACTACGCGGGCCGCAAGGTCATCGTGTACTTCTACCCGGCCGCGCTGACCCCGGGCTGCACCAAGCAGGCGTGCGACTTCACCGACAACCTCGACCTGCTGGCCGGGGCCGGCTACGACGTGCTGGGCATCTCGCCGGACAAGCCGGAGAAGCTGGTCAAGTTCCGGGAGAAGGAGAACCTGCGGGTGACGCTGCTGGCCGATCCGGACAAGGCCACGCTGGAGGCGTACGGGGCCTTCGGCGAGAAGACGATGTACGGGAAGACGGTCAAGGGCGTGATCCGCTCCACGTTCATCGTCGACGAGACCGGCAAGGTGGAACGCGCCCTGTACAACGTTCGCGCCACGGGCCACGTGGCCAAGCTCCTCAAGGACCTGAAGCTCGCAGCCGCCTGAGGTCCGGCCTGTCGCCCGGGGTCGGGGCGGCCGGCCTCAAACGCCGGCGGGGCTACCGGGTTGGTCGGCCCGGACCCCGGGCGGGCGGCCTCAAACGCCGGCCGGGCTGGTGTGGGCTCGGCCCGTGTCCGGGTGGCCGGCCTCAAGCGCCGGCCGGGCTACCGGGTTGGTCGGCCCGGACCCCGGGCGGGCGGCCTCAAACGCCGGCCGGGCTGGTGTGGGCTCGGCCCGTGCCCGGGTGGCCGGCCTCAAACGCCGGCCGGGCTGGTGTGGGCTCGGCCCGTGTCCGGGTGGGCGGCCTCGAGTGCCGGCCGGGCTGGTGTCGGCGTGGTCCGAATTCGGGTGGTGGCCTCGGTGCTTGGCCGGGTTGAGCGAAATTCAGCCCGGCCGGCGTTTGAGGCCACCTCGGCCGGGGGCCGGGTAAATCAGCCCGGCCGGCGTTTGAGGCCGGCCACCCGGACACGGGCCGAGCCCACATCAGCCCGGCCGGCGCTTGAGGCCGCCGCAGGCCGGCCCATCCCCGCCGGGCCCGCCGCTAGGCCGTGTGGACGATTTCGCCGCCGACCGCGACGACCTCGCAGATCGTGCCGGGAATCTCCGCGGCAGCGACCCGCATGATGTCGCGGGAGAGCACGACGAAGTCGGCGAGTTTGCCGACCGTGAGCGAACCGCGCTCGTGCTCCAGGAAGTTCGCGTAGGCCGACCCCATCGTGTAGCCGTGGATCGTGGCCTCCACGTCGAGCGTCTCCTCCGGGACCCATGCCGCCCCGCCGGCCAGCGGCGCGCGGGTGAGCGCGGTGTACACGCCGACCATCGGGTCCATCTCGGCCACGTTCCAGTCGCTGGACAGCGCCAGGACCGCCCCGGCGGCCCGCAGGCTCCGCATCGGCCACGCCTTGTGCCAGCGCTCCTCGCCGACGTTCTCCGCCCAGTCCTGCCCCGGCCCGGCGATCTCCGGCGCGCAGTGCCTGGGCTGCATGCACGCCACCACGCCCAGCTCGGCGAAGCGGGACACGTCCGCCGGATCCAGGCACTCCACGTGCACCACCTGGTGTCGCGCGTCCCGCTCGCCGTTGACCGCCCGGGCGTGCTCGACCGCGTCCAGGACGGTACGGATGCCCCGGTCGCCGGTCGCGTGCACGAAACACTGGAAGCCCCGACCGTCCAGCCGCGCCAGCAGATCGGCGAACTCCGACGCCGGGTAGAACGTCTCGCCCCGATGACGGTCGCACCCGCGATATGGCTCAAGGAGTGCGGCGGTGCGCGGCTCGACCACGTCGTCGATGTACAGCTTCAGCGGCCCCACCCGCAACCGATCGTCGGCGAACTCCCGCGCCGCCGCCGCGAATTCGTCCAGGTCGGCGTCGGTCGTGCCGCGCGGGTGGAACAGCGCCGCGACGATCCGCGAGCGCAGCCGACCCTCGTGCCGCGCCCGGGTGTACAGGGCCAGGTCGTCGAGCGAGTTCTGTGGCTCGACCACGGTGGTGATGCCGAACCGGATCGCGTCGTCCAGGCTCTTGGCCAGCCGCCCGTACTGCCGGTCGGCGGAGGCCCACGGCACGCCCAGCTCCCGCAGCGCCCGATGCCCGTCACGGGAGAGCCCGCGCACCGCGAAGTCCTTGACGAATCCCGTCGGCTCGCCCGTCCGCGGGTCCTTGTCCACCCGACCGAAGGGCAGCACGTCGCTGTCCCGGGTGATGCCGAGCCGCTTGATCGCGGCGCTGTTGAGCCACGCGGTGTGTACGTCGTAGCTGAGTACGAAGGCCGGCACATCGCCGGTGACCGGGTCGAGGTCGCTCGCGCGCGGCATGCGCCCGTCGGGGATCGCCGAGTAGTCGAACGCCTCCGCCTCGATCCACTCGGCGTCCGGGTTGGCCGCCAGCCAGGCGCCGATCCGTGCGTGGATGTCGGCCAATGTGCGCGCCCCCGCGAGCTGTACGCAGGCGTCGTCCGAGCCGAGCCGGACATGGTTGTGCGCGTCGATGAAGCCGGGCAATACCCGCCGCCCGGCGCCGTCGAGCACGGTGGTCTCCGGACCGATCCAGGCCGCCGCGCCGGAGCCCTCGCCCACCCACATGATCCGCCCGTCCCGGACGGCCATCGCCTCGGCCTCGGGCAGCTCGGGATCGACGGTGTGGATGAGCGCGTTGCGCAGGACCAGGTCGGCGGTGCGGGACACGGTGACAACTCCAGGGGGTGGCGGTGCGATGGGGGTCGGGTGGGAGCGGATCAGTGCTTGGCGAACTGCGGTTCGCGGCGGGCGAGGGCCCAGTAGAGAAGTCCGGAGACGACCGCGCCCAGCAGCGTGAAGTCGCCGTCGAAGGTCTCCACGAGCGCGCCGGTCCACAGCGCGGACTCGGCGGTCAGCGCGGCGAAGACGATGCCGGCGCCGAGCGCGATCATCCCGGCGGGATGGAAGCCGCGGGTGTACCAGTAGGCGCCGCCGCGCATGTCGTGCAGGCCGTCGGCGTCGTAGCGGCAGCGGCGCATCAGCGTGTCGGCGATGAACACGCCGCCCCACGGCGCGAAGACCACCACGAGCACGGACAGGAAGCTGGTCAGGTTGTCGGTGAAGTCTCCGTTGAACAGCGCCCACAACGAGCCGACCAGGATGAACGCGGTGCTGACCAGGATGCCCTTGGAGCGCGACCACGGGATGCCGAGGACTTGGAGGTTCAGGCTGGAGGAGTACAGGGTCAGGATCGAGTTGGTGATCGAGCCGCCCACCACGAGCAGCAGGAACGGCGCCTCGAACCAGCCGGGCACCAGGTCGGCCACGCCCGTCACCGGGTCGCTCATATCGGCCTGGGTGGCGGCGGCCACGCCGAGTACGCCGAGCAGCACCGAGGAGAGCATCCCGCCGGCCGCGCCCCACAGGGTGATCGAGCGCAGCGAGGTGTCCCGGGGCAGGTAGCGGGTGTAGTCCGAGGGCATCGGCAGGTAGGAGATCGGGCCGGCGACCATGACGAGCACGGCGAGCGAGATCGCGTGGAACGTGTTCGAGGTCTCGGGCGCGTCGCCGGTCTTCAGGCCGGGGACCACAAGCAGGATCAGCAGGCCGAAGCCGATGCCCAGGACGTAGGCCATCCAGCGCTCCGCGGCCTGCACGGTGGCATGCCCCCACATCGCCACCGCGAAGGTGAGCGAGAGGGTGATCGCCAGCGCGACCACCCGGGCGAGGTCGCCGCCGGCCCAGCCGAGCTTGGCGAACAGTCCTTCGAGGGCGAAGGTGCCGACCACGGTGTTGAGGATCGTGTATCCGATGCCGACGACCCAGTTGAGCAGGCCGGCCGGGAAGTTGCCGTGTACGCCGAACGCGGCGCGCGAGATGACCAGGGTCGCGGTGCCGGTGCGGACGCCGGCGAGGCCGAGGGCGCCGACCGCGAAGAAGGACAGGCCGGTGATCACGACGACGGCGATCGCCGCCCGGAACGACAACCCGAACATCACCGCGAGGGTGCCGTTGATCACGAAGGTGAAGGAGAGGTTCGAGCCGAACCAGAGCCAGAAGACGTCCCTGGCGCTGCCGTGGCGCTCGTGGTCCGGGATCGGGTCGATCCCGTGTGTCTCCACCTGGAACAGCTCGTCGGAGGCGACGCCGGTGCCGGGCGGGGTGGTGTGCGGAGCGTCGCGGGGGAGGGCGCTTCGGGCGGCGCTTCCGGCGGCGTTCGCGGAGTCCGTGTGGGGCAGGGACACCGGACCTCCTCCTCGTGGTGTGCGGCTCGGTCGTTCGTGCTGCGCGGCCCGGCCGAAAGCTTGAATGACGTTCAAGGACTTTGAACGTCACTCAAGGTGCGCCGAGGTGGGGGAGGGTGTCAAGAGTTCGTGCCGAAGAGGGGGAGAATTTGACCGTCGTTCAAGGTTCACGGCGTCGGGGGAGTAGGGTCGAGCCCTTGCGCGGGCGGGGTGGTCGCGCGGTCGAGAGGCGGTATCGGTGGTGGCCACGAGGCGGCGCGACGGTCGGATCGCGCAGGACCGGATGCTGGAGGAGGCCGTCGCGGCGATCGCCGAGAACGGCCTGGCCGCGCTGACCATGTCCGGTCTGGCCGAGCGCCTGGGCACCAGCGGCGGACACATCCTGTACTACTTCGGCAGCAAGGATCAGCTGCTCCTGGCCGCGCTGCGCTGGAGCGAGGACCGGCTGGCCGAGGAGCGCGCCCGGCTGCTCGCCCGCCGGGTCGCCGCCGATCGTAAGTTGGACCTGTTCCTGGACCTGTACCTGCCGGTCGGCCCGCGCGATCCGCGCTGGATGCTCTGGGTGGAGCTGTGGGCCCGGACGGCGGGCAACGCGGAACTCCTGGCCGCGCAGGACGAGATCGACCTCGGGTGGCAGCGAGACTTGGCGACGGTGCTGGCCCGGGGGGCGGCCAAGGGGGTGCTCGCCGTCGACGATCCGGTGGTGGCGGCGTCCGAGTTGCTGGCGCTGCTCGAGGGGCTGAGTACGCGAACGGTCCTGGGGCTGGGTGGGACCACGCGCGAAGGGGCGCTGGTGTTGGCGCGGCGGGCGACGGGGCGATTGCTCGGTTGAGCCGGCGGGTGCCGATGGTTGGTTTCGGGGTGGTGTGGTGTGTTCCGAGTGCCGGCCGGACGGTTGGTCGCGGCCGATATGTGCCGGCCGGCCGCAGCTCGGGGCACTAACATGAGCCCTGGTCGGCCTCGGGGCATCGTCGCGAAGGCCGGTCGTACGCGGCCGTGGCGCAATTGGTTGACGCAGCAGGTTTAGGTCCTGCCGTCCGAGAGGATATGAGGGTTCGAGTCCCTTCGGCCGCACAACGGTGTTTTTCCTCGGCGTTCCGTCCCCGGTGATTGCCCCCGGCGTTGTTCCCGACGTTCTTGCCCGGCGTGTGCGCCCGGTGTGTACCCGGCATTCGTTTCGGTGGGTTTTCGCTGGGTTTCGGCCGGTCTTGTGCTGGTGGCGTCGACCCCGCCCACGCTAGCTTTCGGCGTGTCGTCTTTGGGGAGGCGCCATGCACTGCGAGTACTGTCCGAAGGTTGCCGGCGGCCGCACGCAGATGCCGCCCGCGGACATGATCGTGCCGAAGATCGCCGGCGAGTGGGTCGGGTGGGTGCGGACCGCCGCCGAGCGAGTCGAGTCGTCCGGACGGGGACTGCCGGCGCGGGGCGAGGCCGACTGTGTGATGAGCTTCGGTCGGCGGATCTTCGAGGGCTCGGCCAAGCGTGGACTACACGCCGAGATGGACTGCCTGCATCAGGCCCGGATGCTCGGACTGCCGCTGGAGACGGGCGAGTTCAAGAACGCCGCCAACGCGTGTTGTCTGATCTGCGCATCGGCGCTCGCGGCCGTGGGCATCCGGCACGTGCCGGCCGTGGACCCCGATCCGGACGCGTGCATGAGCTGGCACGCCCCCGGGTTTTTGTTCGAGGATCCGCTGCTGTGCATGGGGTTGATGGGCGATCGGGCGGCGCACCTGTGGCTGCGCCATCTGCCGCCGCCGGTGCGGCGGCAGTTGCGCGGGTCGTTGACGGGCGCGATGACGCGGTTGTTGGCGGGGCGTTGGGAGTGAGGATTTCCGGCGGGGACGGGGTGGGCGCCCCCGCCGGGTTCGCCGACCTCGGTCAGACCGCGTGTTCCGTGCGGTCGCGGGACCACTCGGTGTGGAAGGAGCCGTCGCGGTCCACCCGGCGGTAGGTGTGCGCGCCGAAGAAGTCGCGCTGGGCCTGGATCAGCGCGGCGGGCAGACGCGGCGAGCGCAGGCCGTCGTAGTAGGCGAGGGCGGCGGCGAACCCCGGTGCGGGGATGCCCAGTTCGGCGGACGCGGCGACCACGCGGCGCCACGCGTCCTGGGCACCGGCGAGCGCGTCGCGGAAGTAGTCGGCGCTCAGCAGCGAATCGGGCCGCTGCGGGGAGTCGTACGCCTCGCGGATCCGGTCCAGGAAGCGGGCCCGGATGATGCAGCCGCCGCGCCAGATCTCGGCGACCTTGCCCGGGTCGATCGCCCAGTCGTACTCGGTGCTGCCCGCCTCGATCTGGTGGATGCCCTGGGCATACGCCACGATCTTGGACGCGTACAGCGCCTGCTCGACGTCGTCGGCGAAGCGCGCCGCGGCCTGCGCGTCGAGCGTGGTGGGCGTCGGTCCGGGCAGACCCCGGCCCGCCGCGCGGATGTCGGTGTGGCCGGACAGCGAGCGGGCGAACACCGCCTCGGCGATGCCGCTGACCGGAACCCCCAGGTCCAGCGCGGTCTGTACGGTCCAGCGCCCGGTGCCCTTCTGCTCGGCGCGGTCCTGGACCACGTCGACGAACGGCAGGCCGGTGTCCGCGTCGGTATGGGCGAGTACGTCGGCGGTGATCTCGATCAGGTACGACTCCAGGCGGCCGGAGTTCCAGCCCTTGAACACCTCGGCGATCTCGGCCGGCCGCAACCCGGCGGCGCGGCCGAGCAGGTCGTATGCCTCGGCGATCAGCTGCATGTCGGCGTACTCGATGCCGTTGTGCACCATCTTGACGAAGTGACCGGCGCCGTCCGGGCCGATGTGCGTGCAACAGGGGACGCCGTCGACCTTCGCGGCGATGTCCTCCAGGATCGGGCCGAGCGCCGCGTACGACTCGGGGGAGCCGCCCGGCATGATGCTCGGGCCGAGCAGCGCGCCCTCCTCGCCGCCGGAGATGCCGGTGCCGACGAAGTGGATCCCGCGCTCGCGCAGCGCGGCCTCACGGCGGCGGGTGTCCGCGAAGTGCGCGTTGCCGCCGTCGACGATCATGTCGCCGGGTTCGAGGAGCGCGGCGAACTCCTCGATCACCGCGTCGGTGGGGGCACCGGCCTTGACCATGATCACCAGGCGGCGGGGCGGTTCGAGGAGGGCGACGAACTCCTCGGCGGTGTCGGCGGGTAGGAAGTCGCCCTCGTGGCCGAACTCGTCGACCAGGGCCCGGGTCTTCGCCGAGGTCCGGTTGTGCACGGCGACGGTGTGCCCGTGTCGGGCGAAGTTGCGGGCCAGGTTGCGGCCCATCACGGCCAGTCCGGTGACACCGATGTGTGCGCGCTCCGCCATGTCGTCAGCTCCTGTCGGCGATGGTGGTGATCATTCGTGATCACTCGGACAACATCGTGTGCGGGAGGGGTTAATCCCTCCCGGCCGCAACACGCCGGCGTGCGGGTGGGCGGTGGTGCGGGGCCGCGGCGCTGCGGGGCATCGGGGGCCGCGGTGGCGGTTCGGACGGTGCGGGCGTCGGTGGCGGTGGGCAGGATCCGTGGATGAGCCGGAATCGCGAAGTCGTGCTGTCCGTGGTGGCGGCGGCCTACGGGGTGTCCGCGATGGGGGACCAGATGGCGATGGTCGTCCTGATTCTGCGATTACACGATCAGGGGCGGTCGGGCGCGGTGATCTCGGCCCTGGTGGTGGCGAGCGTGTTGCCGATCGTGGTGGTGGGACCGTTGGCCGCGCCGCTGGTGGACCGGGTGGAGAGCGGTCGTTTGGTGGTCGTTGTGACCGGGCTTCAGGCGGTGGTGGCGCTCGGGTTGGTGGTCACCACGAATGTGGTGGGCGTCATCGTGCTGCTGGCGTTGCTCGGGGCCGGGTTGGCGGTGGTGTCGCCGACGTTGCAACTGCTCGTGCCGGAGATCGTGGGGGACGAGGGCGCGGCGCGGGGCTATGCGCGGATGGAGACGTTTCGCTCGGTCGGCAATGTGGCGGGTCCGGCGGCGGCCGGGCTTGCGGTCGCCGGGGTCGGTGATCGGGTGGTCCTGCTCGGGAACGTCGTGTCCTACGCGGTCATGTCGGCGGCGTTTGTGGCGCTGCGGATCCGGCGCGAGCCGGTGTCGGGCGTGCGGGACCGGCCGGGGTGGCCGGCGCAGGTGCGTGAGGGGATCGGTGTGCTCGGCGGTGATCGGGTGTTGCGGGTGGCGATCCCGACCCTTGCGGTGGCGGTCGTGTTCACCGCGATCCTGAATGTGGCGCGGGTGTTCTTCGTGCGGGACGACCTGGGCGCCGACGACACGGGCTACGGCTGGTTGGTCAGCGCACACATGGTCGGGATGTTGCTGGCTGCGGCGTTGTTGGCCGGGCGAATCCCGGTGGGGCGGCAGCCGGCTGTGCTGATCGGTGCCGGGATGTTGTCCGGCGGGTGCCTGCTGATCAGCGCCACGGCGGCGGTGTTCGCGGTCGCCGTGGCCATGTTCGTCCTGATGGGCGTGGCCAACGTGCTGGCCAACCTGGCCATTCGCAACCTGATCCACGCCCGCGTCCCACCCGAGACCCGGGGCCGGGCCTTCGCCACGTCCAGTGCCGGCCTGAACGCCGCCAACCTGACGGGCGCCGCGTTGGGCGGTCCTGCGGCGACCGCCCTGGGCGGTACGGGAGCCCTGCAACTGGCGGGCGCCGGGACCCTGGCGGTGTCCCTGGCGGCGATCCCCCTTCTCTCCCACCACCTTGCCGCCGAGCCGGCGGCGGAGTGATGCGGCGGCGAAATCCGGTTGTCCGAGGGTCGGGGGCGGCGGTACCCATGGGGCCATGAAGCCATCGATCCGACGTACCCGACACGCCCTGCCGCGCGGTGAGGCCGAGGTCTGGGCACCGGCCTCCGCGCGCTACGGGATATCGCCCTACGCCTGCAAGTACCTCCACACCGCCGGCGTCCTGCGCGAATTCGTGTCGGCGGCCGGGTCGTTGGTGGCGCAGGCCCAATACCTCGCCGCCGCGCACTTGGCCCTCAACGGCGCCGAACTCGTCGGCCGCTGCGTCTCGGAGCGCACGGAGCAGGGCGTCACCCAGCGGCTGCGCAACGGCCTGGCCTACCTGGAGGCCCTCGAACCCCCGGAGGAGGGCCGCTTCGTCCCGGAGCCCGACGCCCTGGTCAAACTCCGCGGCTTCACCGCCCATCCCACGCTGGAACCGCCGGCGGGCTCGGAACTCCAGTTCTCCCACGCGACGTTCGAGTACGTCCTCACCCGCCTGGCCCTGGCCACCGATCGCCTGTGGACCGACGCCGACGCAAGCACGATCCGCAAATTCGCCGCCGCGAAGATCGCCCCGATGCGCACGGACGGCCAAAGCCACTACATCGAATCCGTCCTGACCCACATCGAAGCCGGCCACACCCCGGGCACGGAAATCCCCCACGAGCAAGCCTGGCAAGCGGCCACCGCGATGCCGGCAGCCCACTGAACTCCGCGAGATCCCGACCTCAATCGAGAGCGTAGTCAGCCGACAACTCACGACCCGCGCCGAGAATATCCATCGCGTACTCGGTCGGATTGTCGTGCTGGTCCCAGTACAGGTTCGTCATGGTCAGTGCCGGGGTCCCCGGTTCGACACCCATGATCGCGGCCGCGTCTTCCGGTACCGGCCGCAGCGCGACCACATCGCGACGTCGGATGGCCCGGCGTCCGGAGCGCTCCTCGACGAGACCGAACGTCATCGTCGGCAAAGGTTCGGCGACCAACAACTCCGGTGCCACCTCGGCAAGTTGCCCGGACAGCCAGGACGTCGAGAGAGCGATCACGCCCTCGTCGTCGCGATACAACCGCCGCCTGCGCACGACTTCGGTGCCATCCGCCAGGCCCAGTGCATCCGTTACATGGCCGGTGTCCACGACGAGTTCCGCACTCAGGATCTCGACCCTCTCGCCGGAGCGGAACCCGGTTCCTGTCGCCCTGAGGAGCGCCAGGCGGTCCGGCCCCGTCGTCAGGCGTCGCGGCGTGGTGACGATGGTCCCGACTCCAGGAATCGATTCGGCGTAGCCATCCGCGCGAAGCACGGCGGCGACCCGCGTGGCGGTGGCAATCGACACGTTCTCGGCCTCGACGATCTCCCGCACGGACGGCACCCGATCGCCGGGTCGCAGTTCACCCCGATCGATCCGGGCCCGAATCTCAGCCGCGATCCGCCGATACGGCGGCAATCCCTGTGCGCCGGCCACGGCCACACCTTCCTGTTCTAGTGCGCTCTAGAGCGGTTATTGACTTGTTGAGGTGTTCTAGAACACTATAGATCGAGGCGCCTCCCAGCGATAGGGGACGGTTGCACGGGGGTCGGCCGTTCGATGAAGCCCGAACCATGGGAGCGCCCGTGAGCGATCAAGAACCCCACGCCGTGCGTGTGCGATTGTCCGTGGATCCCGAGCGGCCCATCGAACTCGCGCTGCATTTCGGGCGGGGGTTCGACGAGGAGTGGGCGTGTTTCCGACTGACGCACAGGCAGGGGCGGCACGTCGTTCTCGCCCTTCGGGCCGTGCTCGTCCACATCCTGCCCGGCCAGGTCATCCATCGCGACGGATCGTCCGGCGATCCGCCCACCACAAGGAGGCACCCCATGACTTGCGATCCCAACGTTCCGGGAGGCGCGTTCACCACCGTCAAGCCCGGCTGTCGGCCGGTGCGGGATCAGGGGAGTGGCCTGATCGTGGTGCCGCTGGTGCTGCGGGAGGGGGCTCGGGGTGAGGCCGTCGGGGAGACCGCTTTGCGACTCGACGGCGTGGGGGCGGAGCTGTTGCACGCCTATCTGACCCGGGCCTTGGACGGCGTCGACGGCTCGGCGGAGCGGCGGCGATGAGCGAGATCGCCATTGCCAAGCCCGTACCCGTCGCGCCGGAATCGGCTCGCGAGGTGCGGGCGACCGTCGGGCGGGTGAGCGACGAGCTTCGACTGCTCGACGAATCACGCGAGAGCCTGGTGCTGATGGCCTCCGAGCTGGTCGCGGACGCTGCGCTGCGCTCGGAGGCGGAGTGGCTGATCGTCGGGATCAAAGCCCAGTTGGTGCAAATCGACGGCGGCGAGTGGGAGTTCGCCCCCGTCGTCTACATCGGGATCCGCGAGGTGGTCCCGCGCCCGACTTGGACGCCATATGGCTACGGGCCTCAACTCGCCCCGCCTCGCCGCTTCGACCACGGCCGGGGCCTCGGCCTGGTCGCCGAACTGGTCCACCACGACTGGGTATCCGGCTGCTGCGGCTGGTCCCCGGGCACCGCCGGCCCCACCTCGTGGTTCCTGGCCACCGACCTGGACCCCCAACACGTCACCGGCTCGATCGGCAGCACGATGGTGGTCGCCCGAGGCATCCGCGACGAATGCGTCCTGACCCCGGAAATGCTGCTTCCCCAGCCGGACGAACCGGCCCCCGCCCCCGCGCCGCCCTCGACGACAGCGGGCGAGTCCCCATGACCGGAGCTTCCCGGAGGCAGGCGCCGGGCTACCGCCGGTTGTTCTCTTTGTGGCTCGTCTCCGGCCTATGGGGTGGTCGAACCCGGGGTTCCTTTGGGGAAGGGCTCGACTCCGACCACGCGGCGGACTTTGGTGGGTTCGATCAGGATGATTACTCGTTGTTCGCCGGGGACCCGCCACTCGTAGCGGTCGGTGCCCACGTAGGCGTGAGCCAGCTTGTCCATGTTGTGGTCTGCCTCGGGGCCCTGGATGAAGTGCGCCGCGTGGCCGCGGATTTGTACCCGGTCGTAGGGGTTCGCCGGGTCTGCCAGGGACAGGCATATGCGCGGGTCGCGGCGCAGGTTTTGTTCCTTGATGCGGCCGATCGCGGTGTTGATCAGGGGCAGGTCGCCGTCGAGGCCCAGCCACATCGGGCTGACGTGGGGGGATCCGTCCTTGTTGATCGTTGCCACGTACCAGATGTGTGGCGTTTCGATCATTCGGCGGGTGTCCGCGGGTAGTTCCACCATGAGGCGATTCCTGCCCGGGGGCGGGTCTTCGGACACTCAGTGGCTCGGGGTTCGGGTTGTTGTTTCGACCAGGTGGAGGATGCCCTCTCGGATGCGGGTTGGGCCGAGGTCCGGCAGTAGGGCTGTTACGTGTTCGGCGGACAGCGGGGCCAGTAGGGCGTGGGACGTGTAGGTCGGGTCCGGCGTTTGCGGGGGGAGCAGGATTGCTACGTGGCGGTGCCAGAACTTGTAGGCGCCGATTCGGTAGCGGGCGCCCGGGGTCGAGGTCTCCGACATGCGGATCAGGTCGAGGTGTTCCAGGAGGTAGTCCAGATAGGCGTTGAGGAATGCCGTGAGGCGTTGCTCCGCCGGGGCTCCTGGGCCCAGTGGGGGTGGGCCGCTGAGGATGGCCTCCTGTAGAGAGCGTTCCCTTGCGTCCAGGAGGGCTGTGGCCAGGCCCGACTTGTCGCCGAAGCGGCGGAACAGGGTGCCCTTGCCTACGCCGGCTTCCGTGGCGATCTGGTCCATCGAGACCGCGGCCACGCCGTGTTCGGCGAAGAGCTTCGCGGCGGCTTCCAGGATGGCGGCGCGGTTGCGGGCCGCGTCGGCGCGTTCCTTGGGGGGTGGGGTGCGGAGTAGGTCCAGGCTCACCGGGATTGCGGAAGCGGACTGCGGTCCGTTAATGTCTTCAGGCATAAGCGGACTCTAGTCCGATTCTCTGTGAGGTGGAGGCATCGCCATGACCGCACTCATCACCCGGGACGAACTGCGCGCCGAGATCGCCGGCGGCGGCGTGACCGTCGTCGACGCGCTCGGTGGGGAGTACTGGGCCAAGCAACACCTGCCGGGGGCCGTTGCCCTGGTTCGGGACGACGTGGATGCCCTTGCGCCGACGCTGCTGCCGGACCGCGACGCCGCGATCGTCACCTACTGCTCGAACCCGGCCTGCCCGAACAGCGGCCAGGTGGCCGATCGGCTGACGCACCTCGGGTACACGAACGTGCGCAAGTACGCCGAGGGCATCGAGGACTGGGTCGGCGCCGGGCTGCCCACCGAGTCCGCCTGAGCGGTAAAGGGGGGAGGGAGGGCCGAGACACCGCCTCGGCCCTCCCCGCGTGTTGTGAATCGGCTCTCGCCTACTGCGGTGCATCCTTCAGGTCCGAGATGCGGCTGCCGTCGAGCGGGACCTGGTACCGGACGTCGATGGTCGAGCCGTCGCCGAAGTGCTCGGTGACGATGACCGTCGCGTGGCCGGCGCCGCTGCCCTCGTAGCGCACGTCGCGGCTCTCCGGGGTGTTCTGGGCGCGGAAGACCGGGTCGGCCATGTTCTGCTCGGCCCAGGCGTCCAGGCGGGCGTTGAGTTCGGGAGTGAGGAATTCGTTGCGGACCTCGGTCGGGTCCATGTTGGGGTTGGTGCCGTTGATCGCGTCCAGATACTGGTCGTAGAAGGCGGTCACCTTCTCCACGACGCCGATCTGACGGGCCGCCTGATGGCTGCCGGGCGGCGATGCCTCCGCGGCGAGTGCCGGGGCCGCGAGGCCGCCGGTGAGCAGGAGTCCCGCGGTCACCGCGACGACGGCGGTACGGCGAATGCCGGTGGTCATGTCGACCTCCACGTGCTTGGGGATGTGCCCTTGCGTCGGCTGAGACGTCCAACCGGTGGGGCGGGTTGCAGGGCTTTGCCCTGCTTTACCCTCCGGAAATCGATTCGTTTCCGTCGGCCCGCCGGGCTCAGCCGCCGTCGGTGCTGCTCGCCAGGGTCTCCTCCGCGTCGTCCAGGACGGACTGCGGCAGGCGGGTGTACGAGAGCAATCGGCCGCCCGAATCGCGGATCCGGGTTGCCACCTCGCGGGCCCAGATGTTCTCCACGAACAGCACCACGACCAGCGAATCCGGCGGCATCACCTGCCCGATCTGCTCGGCGTCCTCGGCGCCGGCCAAGCCCAGCAGCTCGCGCGCGGCCAGCTCCGCCGCCATGTCGCGCAGCCCCTCGAACTCGCTGACCTCGTGGCTGCTCACCACCCCCGCGACGTCCTTGACCACGATCAGCGCGTCGATCAACCGGACATCGCCGCGCTCCTCGACCGACTCGAACGCGTCGAGTACGGCCGACGTCAGCCGCTGACCCGGAAAACCCAACACGATCGCGTCGACGGGTCCCAACTCGGCCATGCTTCCTCGTCTCGGGGAGTAGGGGTGTGTGTCGCGAAACCCCGGGCACCCGATACGGAGCAGCCGACGCCCACGACCCGCGGCCACCGGAAGCCGGGGACCGAAGGCGGGAGTCGGCGGCCGAACGGCCGACCGGATACCGCAACCGGCCTTCCCGTTCCCGCTGCGCGCCCATTCATGTGTCCACGCGCACGCGCCTGCCGGCGACGGGGGATTCGCTCGCGGGCCGCCTGCGGCGGACGGGGTGTGTTGCGCTGGGTCGTGCGTTTGCCGACCGGGGTGCCGATCCGGGGCCGGCTCGGTGCTACTGCTCGTACGCGATTACCGAGGCGTTCGGGTTGCCCTCGTCCGGTCGGAGCCACTGGGCGATGTATACGTTGCCCTTTGCTGCCACCGGGCGGGATGAGACCGGGGAGGGGAGGGGGGCCTTCCAGGCGATCTTGCCTGATTTCGTGTGCAGGGCCAGCAACTGGGCCGCGTCGTCGCCTGGGGCGTCCCGCTTGGCGGCGTCCATCGCCACATAGACCTTGTCGCCCGCGACGACGGGGGCCTCCAGCGCACCGTACGAGGGCATCTCGGCCGACCACCGCACCACGCCCGTACTCGCCTCCACCGCGTAGACCATGCCCTTGTACACCGACGTGGCCGGCGGGTTGGTGGGCGTCGGGCCTGCGGTCGTGGTCGCGCTCGGTGTCACGCCCGCCTGCGGCTTGGACGGGTGACACGCGACGTAGACCACGTCGCCCACCCGGGTGATCTCGCTCGCGTTCCGGGCCTCCATCTCGAACTTCCACACCTGCGAACCCGTGAGCGGGTCCACCGCCACCACACCCGACTTGGCCTCGTCGGTGGCTCCGTCGTAGACCAGGAAGACGTGGTCGCCGGCCACGGTGAGCGAACAGGACTGACCACCGCCGACCGGGATGGGCCCCCACAACACCGCCCCGGTGCCCGCGTCGAGCGCGTATCGCTGCCAGGTGTACACGCCCGCGCTGGAACTGTCGGTCACCACCGTGATCACCCGGTCGCCGACGATCACCGGATCGCGCCCCCACGGCCGGCTCTTGAACGGGACCTCCCACTTCGGCTTGCCGGACCGGTCGAAGGCGCGGACCGCCGAGGGGTTGTAGGACGCCTTGGGCTGGGCGAAGGCGACCACCATGTCGCTCCCGAACGTCGGCGTCCCCGGCAAGCCGGAATCCGCCGTCAACCCCGCCCTCCACACCTCACGGTGGGTGGCCGCGTCGATCGCGACGATCATCCCGGGTCCGCTGCTGTAGGAGTTCTCCTCGGCGACACCCAGGTACAGCAGGCCCCGGTCCAGGGCGGCCGGCAGGTTCACCCAGCGGGCCTTGTACTCCAGGCTCCACCGCGGTTCGCCCTTGACCGGGTCGAACGCGTGCACCGTGCACAGGGCCGGCTGGGACTGCTCCACCACCGAGGCCGCGCGGTCCACCGTCCAGGAGACGACGAACAGGTGGTCCTTGGTCGCCAGCGGCGCGGACACCGAGTTGCCCGCGGTGGCCCTGCGCCAGACCTTTTGCCCGGATTCCGCGTCGATCGCGGTGACCTGGCCCTTTCCACCGCCCGCGCCATCGGCGACGTGGTACACCAGATCGCCCTGCACGCTCAGCGACGAACCGCCGCCGGCGCCCGCCGGATACGACCACACCCGCCGGCCCGGATCCGCGTCGTCGCCCATCAACAACCAGCCCGCGCCGCCGCCCACCGCGGTCACGGCCACCGCGCCGCCGCCGATCAGGAACGCACGCCGGACCAACCCCCGCTTGCCGGGCGCCGGTTCGGGTACGCCGACGGTCGGCGGCAGGTCCGGTGGCGGCGGCGCGACGGGCCGTTCGCCCGGCAGCTCGGACACCGCCACGGCGACCGTCGTCGGCGTACCCGCGTCCATGCCCAACCCCACCGCGCGGGTGGGAGGTTCGCCCGTGGAGACGCCCACCACCGGACCCGGCACCCCCGGATCGCCCAGATGCCGTCGCTCCAACTCGGCCGCGAGTGCCGCCGGCAACCACGAAGTGCCCATCGGCGGTTCGGAGTCGCCCATGAAGCGGGCCAGGATCTCGGCCGGCGCCGGTCGCGCCTCGGGTTCCTTGTCCAGGCAGTGCCGGATCAAGTCCCGCAGTCCGTGAGGCACTTCCGCCAGCGCGGGCGCGTCGCGCAACACCCGCATCATCATCTGCAGTTGCGCCACCGGAGGTTCCACGTGAAACGGACCCCGCCCGGTGGCCGCGAAGACCAGCACCGAACCCAGCGAGAACACGTCGCTCTCCGGCCCGAGCCGCCGCCCGCCCGCCTGTTCCGGCGACATGAACGACGGCGACCCGACCACCCGACCCGTCCCGGTCAGCCCCTGGCCGCCCTCGTCCGCCGCCCGGGATATGCCGAAGTCGATCACCCGCAGCCGATCCCGCCCGAGGATCACGTTGGACGGCTTGAGATCGCGATGGATCAGGCCCGCGCGGTGGATCGCCATCAGCGCCTCGGCCAACTGCGCGCCCATGATGCGCAACGCGCCCTCGGGCAGCGGGCCGTACGTCTTGATCGCCTCGGACAACGAGAGCCCGGTCAGGTATTCGGTGGCCAACCACGGCGGTTGCGCGTCCGGATCGGCCTCGGCGATCGGCGCGGTCCAGGCGCTGTCCACCCGCCGCGCCAGGTCTATCTCGCGCCGGAACCGATCCCGGAAACCGTGGTCCATCGCGAACTCCGGACGCACGGTCTTGACCGCCACCCGGACGCCGCTCGGAGACGTGCCGAGGAAGACCTCGCCCATCCCGCCCTCGCCCAGCCGGCCGCGCAGCCGATACGGCCCCAGCCGCGTCGGATCCCCGTCGCGCAGTGCTTCCATGACTACCGTGTCCCCGTTCCGGTCGTGTCGGCCGGCCACTTTAGTCGACGGCCCCCCACCGGATTCAGCCGTTTCCCCCTCGGAAATATCGCTGCCAGGTCTGGGTCTGGCGGGTTTCCGGATGATCCGGGCCCAACACCCGGGCGAAGTCGGCGACCAGTGGGTCGTACAGGGCCAGTGCCTCGCCGCGGTGGCCGGCCAGGCCGCGGTTGACGGCGTGGCCCGCCCGGGCGACCAGCGACTCCAGGCAGTCGGCGCCCAGGATCCGGATCGAGTCGATCGCGAGCGCGCCGTACATCTCCGCCGCGCGGAGCGGAGCCCCGCACTCCCCGGTGAAGCGGGCCAGGTAGCTGCGCGCGGTCAGCGTGCTCTCCGCCTCGGCGCCCAGCGCGCGGGTCATGTCGGCGACCAACTGGGTGAACAACGTCGTCGCGCGTGGCGGCTCGCCGCCCTCGCCGATGAACCGGGCGTGGCACAGCCGCATGTCGAGGGTGACCCAGTCGCCGGGACCGAGCGCCTGTCCCGCCACCGGGATCAGCCCGGCCAACAAATGGGCGGCGCGCCGCGGATCGCCGTCGATCCCGACGAAGTGCGCGTATGCGCGGCGCACGTTGAGCGTGTCCCGGTCGGTGCCGCCGAGCACCCGGGCGGCGACGTCGCCGAGTTGGTGGTAGAGCCGGACGGCCGCGGCGGGATCCTCGCGCATCCCCCATTCCCAGACGGCGCCGACCTGTTCGTTGATCCGGGCACGGGAGGGATACGGCTCTTCGAGCGGACGAGGGGGCCGCACGATGCGGAAAGGCGAATCCATGCTCACCTCCGAAGATGTCGCATCCGAGTCTGCGACCTGCCCCCGGTCCACCGGTAGAGGTATGCACCTGTGGACCATTCGGGTTCATTCAGCGGGCATATTCCGCTGTTCGCACATCAGTTCGAGATATCGTGTTCGAACGGATCGGGTGCACTTTCGATGCGGTTCGCTTCGGAATACGCGGATAAAGATCTCAAATAGCGTCAGAAGCCGCACTGGGTACGCCCGTTCGAGGTCGGTTGGATGATCTGTCCGTTTATAGGCGCGTCGTTCGACGCGCCGGACCCGGCACTCGCATACAGTTCGGTCGAGTGGAGGATGACGAGATAACCCGGACGGGGCCGGGACGACCGGACGCGGAGGTGCCCATGGGCGCATTGCGCAAGGCCGGCTCGTGGCTCGGGATCGGTTCGGGGGACGTGGACGACGACCTTTACCGCACCGGCGCGGGTGCCTACGAGACCGGGACATACGACGCGGACGACGACGACACGGGGTCGCGCTGGGTCTACGACGACGAGCCCGAGGAGTCGCGTTCGCGCGCCCTGGAGGGCAGCGTGGTGCCGGCGTCCGAGGTGTTCGCCGCGCGCGCGGCCGCTTCGGAGGCGCCGGCGCAGCCGAGCACCCGGATCGCCGTCGTGCACCCGAAGAGCTACCACGAGGCAAGAGCGATAGGCGAGTACTTCCGGCAGGACATCCCGGTCGTGATCGACCTGACCGCGATGGACGAGTCCGACGCCAAGCGTGTCGTCGACTTCGCGTCGGGGCTGACCTTCGGCCGCCGCGGGGCGATCGAGCGGTTGGCGAAGCGGGTCTTCCTGCTGATGCCGGCCGACGCGCGGCTGCTCACGGGCGACCCGACGCAGCAGAACCAGGACGGGTTCTTCAACCAGGCGTAACCGGCGTGGTCGGGAGCGATCCCGGCGGTCGGTGGTACGGGAATCCCGCCGGCGGCATGGACCGAGGCCCGCGCGTGCGGTCGGACGCGCGTCGCGGGCGCGCGAGTACAAGAGCACGCGAGGACCCGAGCCCCCGGCGGCTCGGGTCCTTCGTCGATCAGGGTCAGGGGTCCAGCCGGGCCAGGTCGGCGGGCGTGTCGATGTCGAACGGGTCGGCGATGTCGGCGCACTCGATCAGCCGAACCCGATCCCGCTGCTCGGCGAGCAGCGCCCGGGCACCGGCGTCCCCCTCGGCCCCGGCCGCCAACTCGGCCCACCAGGCGCGCCCGAACAGGACGGGATGGCCGCGCCGACCCGCGTAGGCCGCCGCGATCAGGTCCTCCGGCGCGGCGTGCGCGGCGATCAACCGGGCCACCGCCGCCGCGCCCACGCCGGGCATGTCCACGAGGGTGACCACGACGGCGTCGGCGTCGCCGGGCAGCGCGGCGACCCCGGCGGCGAGCGAGGAGCCCATCCCGCTCGCCCAGTCGTCGTTGCGCACCACGACACAGCCGGTCAACTCGGCCTCGGCGAGCACCGCGTCGGCCTCCGCGCCGAGTACCACCACGACCCGGTCGCACCCGCCGCGGCGCGACTCGGCGACCGCGAACTCCACCAGCGGTCGCCCCCGATGCACCAACCGGGCCTTGGCCCGCCCCCCGAGCCGCCGCCCACCCCCGGCCGCCAACACCAATCCGACCACATCACCCACGAGGCACCCCTTTCTTCATCGACCGGGCCGGACCGAAACCCGTCACTCACCCCGCCGCCGACGCCCCCGAAGGCAGCGTGAGTTCGGCCATCGCGCCGCCCGCCTCCGGATTGCTCAGCGTCAGGGACGCCCCCAGCACCGCCGCCTGGCCCATCGCGATGGTCAGGCCCAGACCGTGCCCGCCGGCCGCCCGGTCGTCGGTGCCCTTCCGAAAGCGGCTGGGCCCCTCCCGCAACAGCGTCGCCGGAAAGCCCGGCCCCGCGTCCACGACCCGGATCCGCGGCCCGTCCACCTCCACCACCACCGGCGCGAGCCCGTGCTTGGTCGCGTTGGTCAGCAGGTTGGCCAGGATCCGCTCCAGCCGCCTCGGGTCGGTGACCACCACCTCGTCCCCGATCACCCGCAACTCGGCGGCGGGCGCGAGCGCGGCCACCCGCCGGGCGGCGAACGCGCCCAGCGGTACCTCGGTCAGGTCGGCCCGCTGGGTCGCGGTGTCCAGCCGGGCCACCTCCAGCACGTCCTCCACCAGCGACCGCAGCGCCCGGACCCGATCGCGGACCAGCTCGCCCGGCCGATCCGCGGGCAACAGATCGGCCGCGGCGCTCAGTCCGGTCAGCGGCGTGCGCAACTCGTGCGCGATGTCGGCGGTGACCCGGCGCTCCGCGTCGAGCCGTGCCTGCAACGCATCGGCCATCGCGTCCACCGCCGTGGCCAACTCCGCCGCCTCGTCCCGACCGCTGCCGCCGATCGCCGCCCGCACCCGGATCGACCGCTCGCCCGCGGTGACCCGCCGAGCCGCGTCGGCGGCCCGCCGCAGCCGACGCGACAGCCGCGCCCCGATCAGCACGCCCACTCCGGACCCGCACACCACCACACCGGCCGCGCCGATGATCAGCACCCGGTCGAGCGAGGCCAGGTCGCTGGTCCGGTCCCGATAGCTGGAGCGCAGCGACAGGATGTGCCCGTCCACCCCGACCGCCGCCCAGATCCGGCCCTCGGACAACTCGGTGGCCCGGTCGCCGTCGCGCACCGCCTGGCGCAGCGCCGCCGGTACCCGCGGGTCGTCCAACCGGCTGCCGAAGGTCGGCTGTCCGGTCCGGACGTACTCGCGCAGGGCCAGGTCGATCCGGTCGATCTGCAGTTTGCGCGCCTCGTCCGCCTGCTTGTAGGCGAAGGCGAAGTGCACGGTCAGACTCAGCGCGACGGCGACCGCCACGCTGACCACCGTGACCACCGCCGAGATCCGCCAGCGCAGACTCACCCGACGGGTCCCGGACGCAGCTTGTAGCCGAAGCCGCGAACCGTCTCGATCCGGCCCGGGCCCACCTTGTTGCGCAGCCGCTGGACGTGCACGTCCACGACCCGGGTATCCCCACCCCAGGCGTATTCCCAGACCCCTTCGAGCAGGGTGTCCCGACTGAGCACCGTGCCCGGCGACTCGGCGAAGCGCAGCAGCAGCTTCATCTCGGTCGGGGTCAGCGCGAGCAACTCGCCGGACCGGCGCACCTGCACGCCGTCCGGGTCGATCTCCAGGTCGCCGAAGCGCAGCGGCCCCGGCTCCTCGCCCGGACCGGCGGTGCGCTGCGCGCGGCGCAGCAGCGCCCGGATCCGGGCGAGCAGCACCACGGTGTCGAACGGCTTGGTCACGTAGTCGTCGGCGCCGGCCTCCAGGCCGACCACGATGTCGATCGGGTCGTCGCGCGCGGACACCATGATCACCGGGATCAGGCTCTCCGCCCGGATCCGCCGGCACAGGCTGATCCCGTTCATCAGCGGCAACATCACGTCGAGCAGCGCCACGTCCGGCCGCTCGGCGCGAAACGCGGCGAGCCCGGCCTCGCCGTCGGCGGCGGTGCTCACCCGGAACCCGTCCCGTTCCAGGTTGAGTTGCGTCGCCTCGCGGATGACCTCGTCGTCCTCCACGACGAGCACGTGCGGTTTGCTCACGACACACCCTTTCCGACCTCGTTCTCGACGAACTGCGCACCATCCCACCGCAATCCGACCCCGTGCTCGCCGAAGGGGCAGATCGCCGGCTCGTTGGCCCGGTACGCCGGCAGTTGGAGGATCAACATCTGCTTTGCGACCTCGATCCGACTCCCCGGCTCCTCCGAGGCGAACACCCGCTCGGTGTGCCCGTCCTCGAAGAGCCGGTACACGTACGCGGCGACGTCCCGGCGCATCGTGCAGGTCTCGGGCCCGCAGTGGAACACCGACACCACCGCGATGGGCAGAGGTGTCCCGGGCACTCCCGGCGCGTTCAGATACTGCGCGTTCACCGGGTAGGACGTGCCACAGGACGGGGTGAGCACCGCCTTGATCTTGACGCCGATCCCCGCGTCCTCCCGCAGCACCCGGACCGGATCGATGCTCAGGCCCGCCCCGGAGGGCGGCGGTGCGAGCGGGATCCCCACCGGTTCCGGCTTGCCCGCGACGCGCACACCGGAGTCCACCGCGCACCCCGTGACCAGGGCAAACAGCAACAGAATCAGTGGAAAGTCACGTTTCACCGACATCCGACCGATCCTACCCGTCGAGGGTTGTTACATGATCTACGGACGACCGACGGTCGGCCGCAACGACGACGCGATCAACCGGATGGGCGCCGCCGCATACCGTCCCTGACATGACCTTCGCCAACGATCCCGGCACTCCGGGTACTCCGGGCACTCCGGACAACCGCGATGCCTTCGGCCCGCTCGGACCCCTCGACACCCCCGAGAGCCGGCGCGACCGCACCCTGCGGCGGGGCGCGTTCCTGGCCGTGCCGCTGCTCGTCGCGATGGCCGTGACCACCTTCGTCGCCACCGAGGCGGACCCGCTGACGCAGAAGTCGCCGCAGGCCGCCAAGGTCGCGCCGCCGACCGCGCAGATCGCCGCCAAGCCGATCCCCGCGCACGAGTCGGCGCCGATCAAGCCGCTGTACCGGGTCCCGACACAGGACAGGGTTGCCTTCCTGACCATCGACGACGGCGCGTACAAGGACCCGGAGATGATCCGGCTGTTGCGCGAGGCGGGCATCAAACCGACGTTGTTCCTGACCGACGAGTATGTGAAGCAGGACCCGGGCTTCTTCCGGAAACTGCGCGACGAGACGGGCGGCGTGATCGAGAACCACACCCTCGACCACCCCGACCTGAAGGGCAAGCCGTACGACGTGCAGAAGAATCAGATCTGCGCGACGTCCGACGACTACGCCCGCGAATTCGGCCGCCGGCCCACGCTGTTGCGTCCGCCGTACGGAAACCACGACGAGAACACCATGCGGGCGGCGGGGGATTGCGGCATCGGTCGAGTCGTGCACTGGAGCGCGGAAATCCGCAACGGCGACATGCGATTCGCCGTCGGCGACGAACTCCGTCCGGGCGACATCGTGTTGATGCACTTCCGCAAGGAATTCCGGGCCGACATCCGGTCGTTCGTCGACGAGACGCGTGCGGCGGGGCTGACCCCGGCGCTGCTGGAGGACTACCTGGGGCGGTGATGGGTCGAGCACCGACGCGGGCGGCCGGCTCGGGGCGTCGAGCCGAGTTGCCGGGTGTTGTACCGAGCCGGGGATCCGAGCCGGGGTGCCGGGCTCGGCACATGCGAGAAGGACCCGCCGGAAACCGGTGGGTCCTTCTCGGTGTTGCCGCTGTGCGCCGCCAGGGACTCGAACCCCGGACCCGCTGATTAAGAGTCAGCTGCTCTAACCAACTGAGCTAGCGGCGCTTGCTGCGAGAGAAATACTACCCGATGTTCGGGGTCGCTCTCACCCGGGTTTGGCTGGGCCGTGGTCTCACCATCGGTGACGATCACGTTACGAGGACGGGTTCGCCCGGTGTCCTCCCTGGGCCGGTGCGGCCGGGTACCGTGCTGCTTGTACGTCGGCTGCTTGTACGTCGTCACGACCGGCGCAGTCGGGTGGTCGTGTTCGCGGGGGAGACGCCATGTCGGATGCCGGGGCGGTGCGGGCGTTCCGGATGGCCACGCATCGGGAGGGCGAGGTGGAGCCTCGACTCGTCGCGATGCGGGACTTCCTGGCCAACGCCTCCGACGCCGAGGTGGTCCGCAATCGGGGACTGATCGAGAGCCAGATCCAGGCCGTGGCCACCCAGCAGCCGGAGACCGCCGCGCGCATGCTCGCCGACGTGCTCGGGCGCGACCCCCGGGGCCACTACGCCCGCGCGATCGACGCGGTACTGCGCTGGTGGGTGGTCCAGCCCGGCAGCGACTTCGCGGAGACCTGGACCACGCTGGAGAAGGCGCTGGAGGCCGGACCGCGCCCGCTGGAGCGCGCGCTGCTCGACGTGCTCGGCGGCCTGGACCCGCGCGCGCCCGTCCGGCGCTGGCGGGTCGCCGCCACCAACCGGGTCCTGGACTGCCTGGAGGAGCGCTTCGAGCAGCCGGCCCGACACCCCGACCACGACCTGTGGCGGCTGCTGCCGGTGGTCGCGCCGCCCGGTGCGCCGGGTACGCGGGCCGAATGGGTGTGCGTGATCGGCGACCGGGCCGCGGCGCGCGGTGCCGAGGCCGCGGCGCGCACGTGCTTCCGGCTCGCCTTCGAGCAGGGCTGTGCCGCCGCCGCGCCGCGCCTGGCCCATCGGCTCGCCGTCGAGGGGCATCGGGAGCTGACCGGCGGCGACCCGGAACGGGCGGTCCGGTATCTGTACGAGGCCGCGATGCTCGATCCGGACCACGCCGAGTATCGCGAGCTGCACCGGGCCGCCGTCGCGGCGCGGGACGGCGGGGCGGCGGCCGGGGCGCGGCCCGGGACGGCGGCGGCCCTGGTGGTCGCGGCGGCGGATCTGCTGGAGCGCGGCGACGACGCGGGCGCGGTGCGGCTGCTGCGGCGGGGGCTGTCGGGCGCGGGCGGGGCCTCGGAGCCCGGTGGGACTTCGGGCGGCGACGCGACGGGCGGCGCCGGCCCCGACGACGCCGGGCACGGGCCGCACGTGGTCGACGAGCCCTACGCCGACACCTGGCCCGCGCGGCTGCTGCTCGGCACGCTGGAGGGCGACGACTCGATGGTGTGCGGCGCCGCGCGCGACCTGCTCCGGCGCTACGGCGCGGGCTGGGTGCGCCGTACGCCGCTGGGCCCGGGCCTGGTGCTGCACCGGGTCACCCGCGCCGACCCGGAACTGGCCGCCGCGCTGCTCGAGGCGTCGCCGGCGGAACTGCGCGAGGGACGACTCGGCCGGGCGATCGCGACGACCGCCGCGTACCGAATACTGGCCTTGGGCGTACGGGACCTGGGCGCGGGACGGCCCGAGGCGGCCCGGGCCCGGGCGGACCTGGCCGAGCGGCTGCTCGCCGGCGACGAGGCGTGATCCGACCGGGTGCGATCGAAACGGCGAGGCGGGGGAGAAGGCGACGTGGACACGGACATCCTCGGGGTGCCGGAGCAGGTGTTCGACAGCGGGCTGCTGGTGGCCACCCGCCGGTTCGAGACCGCCTCGGCGGTGGCCCGCGAGCTCGGCGCGCACACGATCGAGGTCGCCCACACGCTGATCGCCCTGGCCCGGATCGACGGCGGGCGCGCCTGCGGCCTGTTCGCCCGCCAGGGCATCCCGCCGGACGTGCTCGCGGCCGGCCTGCTCGGCGGCGGCGGGCCGGCCGCCGGGGCGAGCGGCAACGGCCGGGGCGGCGCGGGCGCGCTCGGCGGCCTGCCGGTCACCGCCGACCTGCGGGCCGGCTTCGCCGCCGCGGCGGACACCGGCTACGTCGACGAACGTGCGCTGCTCGCGGAGTTGTTGCCGCGCCTGGAGCCGGGCGCGGTGGACCTGCTCGTCGGCTACGGCCGGGTGGACCTCGACGCCTGGCGGGCCGAGGTGGCCGCGGCGCGCCCGGCGGCGGAGGTGTGCCGGGCCGACGGGTCGATCGACGAGGCCGCGTTCGCCCCGGGCGCCCGGCGGGTGCTGGCGATGATGGTCGCCGAGGCGAGCGGGCTCGGCCGGCGGCAGTGCGGCATCGCGATGCTGCTGCACGCGCTGGCCACCACCCCGGGCGGACTCCTGGAACAGGCCTTCCTGTTCCTGCGCCGGGACGTACGGGCGCTGCGCGAACAGACCATCGCGCTGACCGGCGCCCGGGTCCGCGGCCCGGCGGGCACCGGCCCGATCACCCCCGACGAGCCGCTGCGGCAGACCCTGCGCCGCGCGGCGACGTTCGCCGCGAGCGGCCCCGACCCCGACCCGGACACCGGCGCCCGGATCACCGAACGCGACCTGCTCGCCGCGCTCCTGGACACCCCCAGCGGCCTGGCGGCCGGATTCTTCCGCGACATCGGCCTGGACCTGGACCGGCTGCGCCGCTTCGCCGACACCTACTACCGCGAGCCCGCCGAGCCCGAACCGGACCGGGCCGGCACCCCGATGTCCCCCGAGGAGGCGGTACGCCGGCTGCGCGCGGGCCTGATCGGCCAGGAGAGCGTGGTCGAGCGGCTCGCCTTCCACGTCGAACTCATCAAACGTTCGCTCACCCGCGGCTTCCGCCCGGACGACCGGCCGCGCGCGGCACTGCTCCTGTGCGGCCCCAGCGGCTCCGGCAAGACGATGACCGCCCGGCTGCTCGCCGAGGTCGTCTACGGGTCCGAGGACGACGTCCTGGTCTTCGAGATGGGCCAGTTCAGCGCGCGCGAGTCGATCAACAACTTCATCGGCGCCCCGCCCGGCTACGTCGGCTTCGGCGAGGGCAAGCTCACCAACGGCCTGCGCGACAATCCGCGCCGGGTGTTCCTGTTCGACGAGGTGGAAAAGGCCGACGCGCGGGTGCTCGACGCGCTCCTTCGCCTGCTCGACGAGGGCCGGATCGGCGATCCGGCGGGCCCGGTGCGCGAGGCGCACGACGCGGTGGTGATCCTGACCACCAACCTCGGCGCGACCCACTCCGCCGCCGAAGCGGTCGAGGACGACGTGGACAGCGTGGACAACTTGATCGGCTCGATCCTGGCCGAGGGCGCCACCGGGCACACCGCCGCGAGCGCCCGGCTGCGCCGCACGATGGAGGGGTTTTTCCGGCCCGAATTCCTCAACCGGGTCGACGAGGTGATCCTCTACTCGCCGTTCGGCCCCACCGAACTGCGCGGGATCGCGGAGAACGGCCTGACCCGACTCGCCGCGCGGCTGCGCGAGCAACTCGGCGTCGCGCTGACCTGGACCGACGAGGCCGCCGACCACATCGCCACCGTCGCCTGGCGCGGCCGGCCGGAGGAGGCGGCACGCGGCGTCAACCGCTGCGTGACCGCCGTGGTGCCGGGCGTGTTGCGCCTGCTCGACGAGGCCGACGCGGCCGGCCGGCCGATCGGTGCGGTCCGGGTGCGGGTGGTGGCCGGTGCGCTTGTGGTGGGGGGCGCCGATGACTGACCGCGCGGAACTGCGCGCGTTCGCCGCCCGGCTGCGCGAACACGGCGCGGGCGACGGGCCGTTGGACGGCGAGGCGTACGCGAGCCTGGGCACCGGCGCCGACGCGCAGCCGTGGAGCGCGCGGGCCGAGCAGTTGTGGACCACCGGCGGCGGGCCGTGGCGCACCCACCACCTCGCGGTCGCGCTGCACGCGCGCGCCTACGACCTGGAGCTGGCGGGTGAGAGCGAGGCGGCCCACCCGTACTGGAAGAAGGCGTTGGCGCACTGGGCCGAGCTGTACCACGACAGCGCCTTCTGGGATCGGATGCACGAGCACCTGGAGGCGGTGGCCGGGAGCCCGGTGCCGGCGGCGACCGTCCAGGAGGTCCGCGAGCGGCTGCCGCGCGACCTGCTCGCCCCGCACCTGACCCTGGCCGCCGATCGGCGCCTGCGCGACCCGCTTTCCGCGCGCGAACACCTGGACCTGGTCCGCGAGTCCGGCTTCCCGCCGTCGGTGATCGCCAACGCCCGGGCCGACCTGGTCCGCGAGGCGCTGGCCCAGGCGTCGCGCGACGTCGAGGAGGGCCGCTACGACGACGTGGTCGAACTGCTCGCCTCCTGGCTCACGGTGGACCCCGGCAACACGGGGGCGGCCCGGGCCCTGCTGTACGCGACCCGGCGCCACATCGAGATCGTGGTGGCCGCGCCCGGGTGGGCGCACAAGATCGAGCCGCTGGTCGAGCGGGTGGCTCGGCTCGTGCTGCCCGCCTGGGACGAAGTGGGCACACCGGAGGGCTCGTTCGCGGTCGAGCTGGCCCGGCACGAATACTGGCGCGGCATCGTGGTGCGCGAGTTGGAGTCCGGCCCGGCCACCGAACCCGCCGTACTGGAACAGGCCACGCTGCGCTCGGGCCGACACCTGCTGCGCGCCCTCGAACTCGACCGCGACCTGGCGCTCAAGAGCATGTACCGCGACGTCGAGCAACTGGCCGCCGAGGAATGGGCGTTGGCCGCCACCGCCCGACAACGCCAGGGGCTGCCGGACGGACACGTGCGGGACGCGCTGCGCCGGGCGCTGGCGATGTCCGCGCCCGGGCCGTGGGGACGGCTGTTCATGGCCCGCGTACTGATCAACCTGCACGCGCCGCAGCCGGAGGACCTGGCCACCGCCCGCCGGCTCGCCGACGAGGTGGCCGCCGACCCGGACGCGGACAAACCCGAGATCGTCAACGCGCTGCGCGGCGTCGTGTTGTCCCTGGCCACGGGGCACGGCCCCGCATGGAGTTGAGTGCCGATGGAACCCACCGCGAGCGAGGGCGCCCGGGAGAACCCCTGGGCCTGGCAGGCCGGCCGGAACCCCTACCGGGGCACCGCCTTCCAGATCCTGGATCTGGATCCGGATCTGACCGGCCGGGCGGCGATCAAGGCACAGGTGCGCAAGCGGCGACAGCGGATCACCCGCAGCGCCGACCGATTCCCGGTGCACGGGAGGGTGCTCGCGCCGGCCGAGGTGAACGCGGCCGAGGAGGCGCTGACCGACCCGGCCGGTCGGCTGGCGGCCGAACTGCTCACCCACCGACCCGAGCGGCCCGGCCCCGATCCGGCCGAGCTGGCGGAGGAGTTCGCCGAGACCGAACCCCCGGAGTCGGCCGGGCCGCCGAGGATCGGGATCGACCGACGTGTGCTCGCGGGCCTGGTGCCGCCGCCCGCGCCGCGCGAGTTCGTACCGTTGTGGACGGAAGAAGGGGCGCACTGATGGCAGCGACACCCGAGCGGGGCCCCCTCGGGGCGGACCCACCGGCGGATGCGACGGGTTCGCCCGATCGGGCCGGCTCGCCCGCGTCGAAGGCGTCGACAGGATCGACCACATCGACTCCGTCGACCGGACCCGTCGATCCGGCCGAGTCGGCCGCTCTCGCCGCGGACCACGCCGACCCGATGGCGATCACCGAGAGCGAGCGCGCGGTGCCGGAGCACGCGCTCGACCCGCCGTTCGCGCTGGTCTACGACGTGGTGCGGCGAACCGCGCGCGAACGCGAGGCCGGGCGCGAGGAGATGCGCAAACGCCTGGAGTCCACCCACGAGCGGTACACCGGCCTGGCTGCCGACGCCGCGGTCGCGCTGCACGAGTTGCGCGGCTGCCTGGACGGCGAGCCCGCGCCGGCCGTACTGGCCTCGATCGCCCGGCGGTTCGCCACGGCGCTCGACCGCGCGGGCGTACGCTTCGACGATCCTGTGGGCGAGGCGTACGCCGCGGTCGGCCGCCGCGTGGACGTCGCGCACGCCCCCGACAGCGGCGACGAGGCGGCGATGATCGTGGCCAGGACGCTGCGGCCCGGAGTACTCCTCGACGACGGCGAGGTGATCCGCCGCGCACAGGTCGTGCTCGGCTTCGTACCCACCCCGGCCGAACGCGAGGCCGCCCCCGGGCGGACCGACGACCGGGAAAACCCCGCGGCACCGCGCCCCGAACCCTCGAACGAGCCGAACTCCGAAGGCGGTAGCACCAGATGAGCATCGTGGTCGGTATCGACCTCGGCACGACCAACTCGTGCATCGCGATTCCCGCCGACGCCGAGGTGCCCGACAAGGAGGCGCTGATCGCCGCCCGTCGGCTGCGCCCGGTCGGCGACTCGCTGATCGTGGCCAACCCCGACCGCTCGCCCACCACCCCGTCGGCGGTGTGGATCGATCCGATCGGCACCCCGATCGTCGGGCAACTGGCCAAGAACAAGGCCCGGTTGCCCGGCGCGCCGCCCGCGATGTTCTTCAAGCGCAACATGGGCACCGACCAGCTGGTCACCGCCGGACACGCGCGGCTGACCCCGCTGGAGGCGTCCACGCACATCCTGCGCCACCTCAAGCAGGTGGCCGAGGAGGTGCTGGGCGTGCCGGTGGAGCGGGCCGTGGTGACCGTCCCGGCGTTCTTCGAGACCCGGGCCAAGAACGAGACCACGCGCGCGGGCCAGGCGGCCGGCCTGGAGGTGGTCGAGACGCTGATCGAGCCGGTGGCCGCGGCGCTTGCGTACACGCACGAGCGGGCCCGCGAGCTGACCGAGCCGCAGACGTTCCTGGTCTACGACCTCGGCGGCGGCACCTTCGACACCTCCGTGGTCACCTGGGACCCCGAAGTCGGCTTCGAGAACCGCTCGTTCAGCGGCGACCGCTACCTGGGCGGATTCGACTTCGACCGGCGGATCGTGTCCTGGATCGCGGCCCAACTTCCCGAGTACGACCTGGCGATCGACTCGGAGAACCCCGCCGACGGCAAGGTGGAGGCGCAGTTGCTCTCGGTCGCCGAGGGCGCCAAGCACGACCTGTCGCGCTACCCCGAGACCGAGATCGTCAGCCAGTACTGCGAGGACCGGCGCGGCACCCCGATGAACATCGGACTGCCCATGCGCCGCGAGGAGTTCGAGGAGATGATCGCGGATCGTATCCGCGGCACCCTGGACGACTGCGATCGCGCGCTGGCCCGCGCCGGGATGACCGCCGCCGACCTGGACGAGATCGTCATGGTCGGCGGCTCGTCCCGGATCCCGCTGGTGGCCTCCATGCTCACCGAACACTTCGGGCGCGGTCCCCGGCTGCTCAACCCGGACCTGTGCGTCGCGCTGGGCGCCGCGCTCAAGGCGGCGAACGTACCGAGTCGCAGCGGCCATCTGGAACTGGACCGCCCCGAGGCGCTGCCGCCGGAGACGGACATCGGCGGCCGGGTCCTGGCCGGCCCCGACCTCGGCTCGCCGGCCGCCGCGCAGTTGGTGCTGACCTCGGACGACGGCTTGGTGTACCTGACCGAGACGGCCGACGGGGAGGGCCGATTCCTGTTCGCCGACGTGCCGTTGCGCGAGGGCGAGAACGGCTTCACCGTGCAGGTGTCGGTGCACGGCCGGGAGATCGAGAGCCGCCGTCTGGAGGTGACCACCGACGACAAGCCGCGCTCCGACGCGACCGGCGACGTGCTCGCGCACGACTTCTCGGTCGAGCTGGTGGACGGGCTGCACGCGGTGGTGCGGGCCGGGACGATGGTGCCGTACCGCACCGATTTCCGCCTGGAGACCGCGTCCCACGGGTCCAGCCTGCGGGTCGGCCTGGTCGAGGGCCTGGTGCCGATCGGCGAGGTCTCGATCCGGGACCTGCCGACCGACGTGCCGGTGGGCTCGACCGTCGAGGTGACGCTGGAGTTCGAGACCGGCTGGACGATCCGGGCCGAGGCGCGGTTGCCGCAGGTGGGCGCGGAGGGCAGCGCGATGATCGACATCCCGCAGCGGGCCGTGCCGGGGTGGCCGGAGCTGACCGAGCGGCACCGGCAGGTGGTGACCGGATGGGCGGAGAAGCGCGACGCGATCCCGCCGGCCGACGCCATCCGGGTCGGCCCGGCGCTGGATCGTCTCCTCGCCGAACTCGCGGAGCTGGTCCGGGAGCGGATCGACCCGAGCAAGACCCACCACAAGCTCCTGGAGGCGGAGACGCTGGTCCAGGGCCTGCGAGTGGCCACCACCGCGGGCAGCGCGCTGAACCCGGTGATCGGCGAGTTCGAGGACAACCTGGCCTTCCTGGCCCGGCTCGCCGACCGGCTGGTGGACCACGACCCGGTCGAGGCGGAGCGCTTCCGAAGCGCGATCCCCGGCCTGCGCGCCACCGGCCGGGCGGCCTACGCGGCGGGCAACAAGATGGACTGGCACCTGGCCAACGAGGCGGTACGGGACCGGATCAACGCGGCCGAGCGCATGCTGCACGGCGGCCGTGCCCCGCAGCAGTTCACCGCCGCCGAGTTCCAGGTCGCGGTGCTCCAGGAGGTGGAGTATCTGCGGCGCTCGATCCAGGAGATGGACCAGGCGTCCGGTGGCCTGCACCGGCTCGACGCGGACGCGTTCCTGCGCGAATTGGACACGATCGCCGAGGACGCGGCGGAGGTGGATGTCCGGGACGAGGCGGCGGGCAACCGACGGCTCGTGGAGATCTATCGGGGTCGGATCATGCCGCTGCGGGCCCGGGCGGACCGCTGGATGGAACAGATCCGGGAGGGCTCCCCGCACATCGGGTTGCGGCTCCCGAAGAACTCCCTGGAGAAGTGACATGGCGTTCGCGATCACCTGCCCCCTGTGCCGCCGCCGGATCGCCGACCTGACCGGACGCTGCCCGGCCTGCGGCGGCGACCTCGGCGCGCTCGCCGGCCTCGTCGAACTGGCCGACCGCCACTTCAACGACGCGGTACGGGCGGCCCGACGCGCCCGCTGGAACACCGCCGCCGAACACCTGGCGGTGACCCTCGCCCTCAACCCGGCCGACGCGGAGGCCCGCCAGCTCCTCACCAAGGTCCGCTACCACCAGGACCCCAAAACCCTCCCCGACCGCCTGTGGCGCAAGGCCCGAACCCACCTCCCCTACGGCGACCGCCTCCCCCGAACCCTCCCGAAACAAGCCACGGTTCACCACCTCCTGGAGCAAGCAACCCGCCGCTGGTCGACAACCCGAAAGTCGCCCTGACCACCACGGCACACGGAGCCGGCGGGCCACATCCACCCGCACGGGAGTCCGGAGCCACCTCCGCAACGTCGGACGAAACGCCGGCCGGGCAAAACTCCAGCCCGGCCGGCGTTTGAGGCCATCTCGGCCGAAGGCCGGCCCATCAAGCCCGTCCGGCGTTTGAGGACGGCAAGCCGACCATGGCCAACCGTCGACCACCGCCCGCCGATCAAGCCACCGACTCGCCGACAGGCCGGCTGCGCCGACCATCCACCCCCACCGGAACGTCCCCGTCGATCGTCACCCGGTGCAACAACCGCCGCGACCCGTCGAAGTCCGTGATCACCCGATGCTGGGTCGCCCGGTTGTCCCAGATCGCCACGTCACCCGCCCGCCACCGCCACCGCACGGTGTTCTCGGGCCGAGTGACGTGCTTGTGCAACAGCGCGATCAACGCCGCCGAGTCCTCGGCGTCGAAGCCCACCAGCCGCTGAGCGAACGCCCCCAGAAGCAGCGCGCGTTCACCGGTGACCGGATGCACCCGCACGACCGGATGCTCCGTCTCGTACACGGTCGACTCGAACAACTCCCGATAGTCCTTCCGCGCCTGGCTGAGCCCATCCGCGTCCGAAGCCACGTAGTCGTACCGATTGCTGTGTACCGCCCGCAGCGAATCCGCCAACGCCGCAAGCGGGCCGGGCAGTTCCGCATAGGCGCTCGCGGTATCGGCCCACAACGTGTCCCCGCCCACGTCCGGCAGGCGTACCGCGCGCAGGATGGAGGCGAGCGGATAGGCGGGCACGAACGTGACATCGGTGTGCCAACGGTCGGCGACCACCCCGTGATCGTTGTCGATCGGCACGATCAACTCGCCCTCGGCGGACGCGGTCGGGTGCCCGATCGGATCGCCGAGCAGCCGGGCGAAGGCGAGTTGGCCCGCGTCGTCCAGGTGGTGCTGGTCGCGGAAGAAGATCACCCGATGCCGATGCAGTGCGTCCCGGACGGTGTCCACCGTGATCGAGTCCAGTTCGCCGCCCAGGCGAACTCCCTCGACCACGGCCCCGATTCGGGCGGCGACGGGTGATACGGAAACGGTTGCAGCGGTCATGAGCGTGGTGTCCCTTTCGGCCTTCGCACGGAGAGAACGTCATCCGAAGCGGGCGCACGCGGGCGCGGACCGCCGAATCCCGCGCATCCACGAGAGAGACATGACGACCCATCAACAAACCGAAGCCGGCGCGCGCCCTAGCGACAGCGCATACCGGGCGGAACAGGAAGATGCGCGATCCGATGCCGCCGCATCACAGACGCGACAACACGCCCGCCGGCGCCGCCGGCGCGTGCCATCCTCGTGATCCCCACACCGAAATTCTCCGGGTGGCCCGCATAGGGGTCAACCTCGGGGACGCGTCCATTCCCGTCCGGGGGGACCATCCCGCCACGCAACGCGATTTCGAAATCGTACGACCTGCCATGGGGAGCATGGACCGCGAGGAATTCGACCGACTGACCGCCATCGCCGAGAGCATGCACGCGCCGTCCAATTACAAGGTCGAGATCAGCGATGGCACGCTCGTCATGACGACCGGCCCATCCGGCATCCACGAGTTCATCGTGCGTCGCCTGCGCATGCGTATCGAGCAGGGGATCGCCGGGCGTCCCGAGTACACGGCTCGCGCGGCCTACGCGTTCGGCGAGGACGTGCCGTTGCCCGGTTTCGGGTTCGCGGTGACGACGGCGGACTTCCCGACCTACTGACGGTCTGCCGCAGGCGCGTCCGGACCGGTGGACGAGCCGGCGGGCGCGCCTAGGAGCCGCCCTCCTCCAGCAGGCGACGCAGCAGTGCCTCGTCGTCGGTGGACAGGTCGGAGACGAATCGGGCGAGCACCGCCTGCCGGTCGCCCTCCTTGTCCAGCACCTGGCGCATCCGCCGCGCGGCGAGCCCGGCCTCGTCGTACACCGGCGCGTACACGTAGGACCGGCCCGACCTGGTGCGCTGGAGCACACCCTTGTCGTGCAGGCGGGACAGGATCGTCACCACCGTCGTGTACGCCAGCTCGCCGGAGACCCGTGCCTGCACCGCGGCCGCGCCCATCGCCGTGGGCGACGTCCACAGCAGGGACAGGATCTCGGACTCCAACTCGCCGGGGCCACGTCGCGCGGGCGCTCCGCCTGCTCTGCTCTCGGTCACTTCGGCCTCCGGTCAATGGGCACAACGCCCCGGAAGCCTAGTCGCGCGCCGAATACGGTCAACAGGGTCGCCGAATTCGGCCAGGCGCTCGTCAGGCGGCGGTGACCAGCGGGTCGCGCACCGGCAGGGGAGGCGCGGGGGCCTCGGCCCGGGCCACGAGCACGGCGCAACCTTCCGCGCGCAGCGCCTCGACCAGGACGTCGTGCCGCCGGCCGTGCACCCGGGCCGGATCGGCGGCGGCCGGCACCAACACGGCCACCCGGCGCTCCGGCAGACCCCGGACGAACGTCGCCAGCGCCTCGACGAGCCGGTCCCGCTCGTCGAAGACCACGCTCAGCGGCGCATCCACCCCGGTCGCGTCCCACGCGTCCACCAGCGCGTCGCGAACGGCCCGTTCGCCGGGGCGCGTCACATGCACCGCGATCGCCCGTCCGCCCAGGTCCCGCGCGGCGCCGAGCGCGGCGAGCGCGGCGGCGTCGATGCGTACGATCGGCACCACCACGGCCTGCGGAGCGCCCTCGGCGCCCCGGCCACCGGTCCGGCGGAGCGCGACGGTACGACGAATTCCGGTGACCCGACGCAGCACGGTGAACATGACGGCCTCCTCTCGACCGTCTTCAGCCTCGCCCCGAATCGGCCCGCCGGCGCCCGCGTTGACGCGCTCTTGGCGTGCACCATGCCGATCCGAGCGCGTTCCTTACCCTCGGCGTCACCGGTCCGAGCGCGGACCTCACCCCAGGGGCAGCAGGTTGGCGCGGACGAAGCCGGCCAGCCGGGACTGGTCCAGACCGCCCTTGTCGGCGCGCACGACGAGGGTCGGATGATTGCGCGAACGCGGGTTGCCCAGGGTCACGATCGCGACCGGCTCGCGCCAACGCCGTACCGAGTTGGTCGCCTCGTAGTACTCCTGGGTGAACAACACCGCCTCGCCCAGCGGAGTCTGCACCGTCTGGGTCACCGCGCCGGGCGGGACGTCGGCCGCCGTGCGGTACAGGCCGTGCCACCCGTTGCCGGGCGGGCCGCCCGGCGCCTTGCAGGTCACCTCGTTGGACTCGATCGTGACGTCGTCGAGCGCGAGCAGGACCCGATCGCACGGGGTGGTCACGGTCCGCGCGCCCGCATCGGTGCCCCCGGCGGCGCGGACCTCGAAGGCGACCGTGCCGGTGTCCACCCTGGTCGCGTGCACCCGCACCGGCGGCGCCGTGGACGGGGGCGCCGTGGACGGGGGCGCCGTCGACGAGGGCGCCGACACCACGAACGGATCATCCCCGGATCCACCACACCCCGACACCCCGAGCATCACCCCGGCCGCGACCACCGCCCCCACACTCCACCGCCGCACCGTCATCGCCCTGCCCCCTCGTCGTCGGTCGCACGCACCCGCGCAGTCGTACGCGCCCGCAGAGTGGACGCGACAGCCCACCGAGGGGTTCCACCCGCGAAGCCGGCGGTACGTTCTCGGGATGAGCACTTCTTCCGCGATCGCATCGGCCGAGGAGTGGCCGCGGACCGCCGCCGAGGCGCTGGCCGTGCAGGATCGGCTGCGGCCGACGGTGGACACGATCGGGCCCGGGCCGCAGCCGGGCGAGGTGCGGCGGGTGGCCGGCCTCGACGTGGCCTACGCCGAGGACTCGGACGAACTGGCCGCCGCCGTCGTGGTGTTGGACGCCCGCACGCACGCCGTCCTGGAACACTCCGTGGTGCACGGCGTGGCGACCTTCCCGTACGTCCCGGGCCTGTTCGCCTTCCGGGAGATCCCGGCGCTGCTGGCCGCGCTCGAACGCCTCGACGCCGCACCGGACCTGCTGCTCTGCGACGGCCAGGGACTGGCCCATCCGCGCCGCTTCGGCCTGGCCTGCCACCTCGGCGTGCTCACCGGCATCCCGGCCATCGGGGTCGGCAAGACGCAGTTCGTCGGGACGTACGAGCCGCTCGGGCAGGCCCGCGGCGAGGCCGCCGACCTGGTGGACGAGGGTGATGTGGTCGGGCGCGCGCTGCGCACCCGCGACGCGGTCAAGCCGGTCTTCGTGTCGATCGGCCACGGCGTCGACCTGGACACGGCCTGCGCGCACGTACTGGCCCTGACCCCGCGCTACCGCCTCCCGGAGACCACCCGCCAGGCCGACCAACTCTGCCGCCGGGCACTGAAGTCCCACCCCGAGGCCCGCTCCTGACCCCCGCCTCGCCGACGCGAAAAGAGCCCCCCGCACCGCCTGCGCAAGGCGGTGCGGGGGGCTCTTCGGTCACCGGCTCCCCAAGGGGGGAGGATGGGGAGCCGGCTGCCTGTCGGGAGGGTCGCCCCTCCGGGTCAGTCCGTCGCGATGGCGCGCAGGACGTTCATCCGTGCCGCCCGGAAGGCCGGCATCACCGCGGCCAGCAGGCCGACGATCGCCGCGGCGATCACGATCCCGACGACCGTGCCCCACGGGACCTTGAGCACGTCCAGGCCCTGGTTGGCCAGCAGGCGCTGGGCGCCGATGCCCCACGCCATGCCGAGCGCGAGCCCGACCAGGGCGCCGAACACCGCGATCACCATGGACTCCAGGCGGATCATCCGGCGGATCTGCCGACGCGAGGCGCCGATCGCCCGCATCAGACCGATCTCCCTGGTGCGCTCGACCACCGACAGCGCCAGCGTGTTGATCACACCCAGGATCGAGATGATGATCGCCAGGCCGAGCAGACCGTAGATCAGGTACAGGAACGTGTCGATCTGCTTGCCGATCAGTTCCTTGTAGTCGCTCTGGTCACGCGCCTTGACCTGCGGGAAGGGTTCGAGCGCGGTCTTGAGCGCGGCGCCGACCTTCGTCGCGTCCTGACCACTGGCCGCGTTGATGCTGACGCTCTGGTACTGCACGTTCGGGACGAACTTCTTCATGATCGTGTTCGGGATCACGATCGTCTCGCCCATGCCGATGACGTCGTCGGACTTCTTGCGGATCGCGCCGACCTCGACCGTGGTCTTCTGCCCGTTCGGGAAGGCGAGTTCGATCTTGCCGCCCAGGCCCAGGTGGTGGTCCTTGGCGAAGTCCTCGCCGATCGCCGCCTTGCCCGCCGACATGGCCGCGTCGCCGGTGCCCTGGAGATAGGTGGTCTTGATCGTGCCGTCGATGCCCGGGTCCGAGCCGAGGACGAAGTCCTTCTTGGACTTGCCGTCCGCGGTGATGACCGCGTTGGACAGGGTCGAGGCGACCACCTCGCCGACGCCGGGGGTCTTGCGGGCCGCGTCGACGATGTTCCCGGGGAAGGTCCCGGTCAGCGACTGGATGGTGTAGTCCGAGCCCAGCGACTTGTCGATCTGCTTGTCGAAGGAAGCCGACATCGACGAGGCCGCGACCGCCATACCGCTGACGAGGGCGACACCGATCATGATCGCCGACGCGGTGGCGCCGGTACGCCGCGGGTTGCGCAGCGCGTTCTCCCGGCTGAGCCGGCCCATCGAGCCGAACAGCTTCGGGTACCAGGCGGCCAGCGCCGGGACCACGGTGCGGGCCAGGAGCGGCGCCAGCACGATGAAGCCGAGCAGCGTGAACAGCACGCCCAGGCCCACGAATCCGCCACCCTGGCCACCGCTGGACGAGGTGGCTCCGGCGACCAGCGCGAGTGCGCCCAGACCGAACAGGACCGCGCCGATCACCGAGCGGGTCTTGATCGACTTCTGCGGCGGCGCGCCGGCCTCGCGCAGGGCCGCCATCGGGGCGACCTTGCCCGCGCGGCGGGCCGGGACGTACGCGGCGATCACGGTGACGATCACGCCGACCAGGTAGGCCACGATCGGGGTGGCGGTCTTGATCACCAGGGACGTGCCCTTGAGGTTGATCCCGACCGCGCTGATCAGCGCCTTGAGACCGACGGCCAGACCCAGGCCCGCCGCCAGGCCGAGCGTCGAGCCGACCACGCCGAGCAGGACCGCCTCCAGGAGCACCGAGCGGTTCACGTCCGCCCGACTCGCCCCGATCGCCCGCATCAGACCCAGCTCACGGGTGCGCTGGGCGACCAGCATGGAGAAGGTGTTGAAGATCAGGAAGACGCCGACGAGGACGGCGACACCGGCGAAGCCGAGCATCGCGTACTTCATCACGTTCAGGAAGCCGCCGAGCTGGTCGTTGGACTCCTTGGCCGTCTCCGCGGCCGTCTTGACCTCGAAGTTCTTCGGGTCGTTGAGCAGCTGCTCCACCCGCTGCTTGAGGTCCTTGTCGGCGACTCCGCCGACGGCCGAGACCGATACCGAGGTGACGGCGTTCGGGTCGCCGAGCAGGCGTTGCGAGGCGACGGCGTCGTCGAACGAGAGCAGCGCGGCGCCGGGGTTGGTGGCGGTGAAGGTCAGGATGCCGCTGACCTTGAACGTGAACTCGCCGTTGGCCCCGATCGCCCGCAGCTGGTCACCGATCTTGACGTGCTTCTTCTTCGCCGTGTCGGCGTCGATCAGCGCCTCGTCCGGACCCTTGGGCGCGGCACCGCTGGTGATCTTGACCGGCGTGCGGTCGGTCTCGAACCAGTTGGTGACGATGGTCGGCGCGCCGGAGGACGGGCCCACCGACTTGTTGTTCTTGTCGACGATCGTGAACGACTCGAGGCTGATGCTGCCGTGAGCCTCCTTGACGCCGTCGACCTTCTTGATCTTGTCGATCAGCGACCGCTGGACGACGGGCGTCTCACCGGTGAGCGCGAGGTCGTCCTTGCTGAACTCGGACTTGGGCTTGACCGAGACGTCCGACGCGGTGGACTTGAACAGCTCGTCGAAGGTCTTGGTGATCGTGTCGGTGAAGACCAGGGTGCCGGAGACGAACGCGACCGACAGCAGGACTGCCAGGGCGGACAGCACCATTCGGCCCTTGTGGGCCAGGAAGCTGCGGAACGTGGCTTTCAACATGGTGGGGGACTCTCCGCCTGTTTCAGCTGGTCCGGGCGCCGTCGAAGCGCTTCATGCGCTCCAACACGGCGTCGGACGTGGGACGCAGCATCTCGTCGACGATTCGACCGTCTGCCAGGAACAGGACCCGGTCCGCGTAGGACGCCGCGTTGGGGTCGTGGGTGACCATCACGATGGTCTGACCGAGCTCGTTGACGCTGCGCCGCAGGAAGCCCAGCACCTCGGCGCCGGAGCGCGAGTCCAGGTTGCCGGTCGGCTCGTCACCGAAGATGATCTCGGGCCGGCTGGCCAGGGCCCGGGCGCAGGCGACACGCTGCTGCTGACCGCCGGACAGCTCGGTCGGCCGGTGCTTGAGCCGGTCGCGCAGGCCGACGGTCTCGATCACGTTGTCCAGCCAGGCCCGGTCGGGCTTGCGGCCGGCGATGTCCATCGGCAGCGTGATGTTCTCCAGCGCGGTCAGCGTCGGAAGCAGGTTGAACGCCTGGAAGATGAAGCCGATGTTGTCGCGGCGGAGCTTGGTGAGCGCCTTGTCCTTCAGGCTCGTGATCTCCGTGTCGCCGATCCAGCTCTTGCCGCTGGTCGCGGTGTCGAGGCCGGCGAGGCAGTGCATCAGGGTCGACTTGCCGGAGCCCGAGGGGCCCATGATCGCGGTGAACTGGCCGCGACCGATCTGGACGTCCACGCTGTCGAGAGCGACGACTCGGGTCTCGCCTTCGCCGTACGCCTTGGTGAGCTGCTGCGCGCGGGCGGCGATGGTGCCCCTGGAGTCCGCGTCGGTCATGGCAGCCGTGGCCGTGGTCACGAGTCTGTCCCCCATGTTGAGGTGAAGGGTGGCGCGCTCCGCTCTTGCAGTGCACTCGATCACCGTAGGGGGGAGGGCGTCGCGGCGAATCCTCTCCAAGGACAGACCTGCTGGTCCTACGCAGGGAGGACCCGGGGTCCGCCAAGCGACCCTTGCCCCTAGGGGAGCCCCGTACCGGTGGGGTAGTTACCGTACGTGTGTACGCGCGTGATCACGTTGCGTTGATTCTTGCGGTACCAACGATCCACATGCGGCACGAAGTTCCCCGAATGTCCCATTCGCCACGACGCGCGCCCGAAGACGGGGCGCGTCAACCTTACGGGGGACCCGTGGGTAGGCCGTGGCGCGTGGCGATGCTCGCGCCCACGGCGGCCACCGCCCGGCGCAGACTCGGCGGCGACACCGCCTCCATGTCGACTCCCAGCATGACCAGTTGACCGGTCGCGACCTCCTCGGACTCGGCCCACAGGCGCAGCTCGCGCCACCCTTGCGGATCGGGCGGCCCGGCCGTGGCGAACGCGTCCGCGGCGACGGCCGGGCCGAACACCCGGGGCAGCTGCGCGAAGCCGAACGGCGATACCCGGATCATGCAGGCGAACCGCATCAGCGAGCGGGCGAAGTCGTCGTTGTGGTGCGTCCACCACGTGCTCAGATCGAAGTCGTCGGGCCGCTCGAAGCGTTCCGGCCGGATGCTCGCGGCCACCACGCGCGAGATCCGATAGCTGCGGATGTCGACGCGATGGCGGGCGACCAGGTACCAGACACCGGCCTTGAGCACGAGGCCGAGCGGGTCGAGCCGGCGGGCCACCTCGCGGTCGCGGCGGGCGTAGCGCACGTCGATCCGCCGGCCGGTCCACACCGCGCCGGCAACCGCGGCCAGGTGCGGGACGTCCTCGTCCCGGGCGAACCACCCCGGGGCGTCCAGGTGGAACCGCTGCCGCACCCGGCCCGCCCGGGTGCGCAGGTCGGCGGGCAGTGTGGCCATCACCTTGGTCTGTGCCGCCACCAGGACCGTGTCCAGGCCCAGCGCGTCGGCGGCGTGCGGCGCGCCGGACAGGAACAGCGCGGCGGCCTCGTCGCCGGTGAGCCCGTCCAGCCGGGTCCGCCACCCCTCGACCAGCCGGATCCCGCCGTGCGGACCGGTCTCGGTCCACAGCGGCACGCCGGACGACTGGAGCGCGGCGACGTCGCGGTAGACGGTGCGTACCGACACCTCCAGCTCGGCGGCCAGCTCGGCGGCGGTCGCCCCGCCGGGTCGGTTCTGCAGGTGCAGCAGCAGTGCCACCAGTCGACCGGATCGCATGACACGAAAACTAACCCGGAATCCCTGCCAACGGTTGTCAGGGATGGGGCGCCACGATGGGTGTCATGACGAGTTGGGCGGAGTTCGAGAAGGCCGAACCGGAGTTCGCGGCGACGGTGCGCGAGCGGTTCGGGATGTACAAACACCACGTGCTGGGCACGCTGCGCCGGGACGGCTCGCCCCGGCTGACCGGTCTGGAGGCCGACTTCCGGTTCGAGCAGATGTGGCTCGGCATGATGCCGGGCTCGCTCAAGGCGCGCGACCTGCTGCGCGATTCGAGGTTCGCGCTGTTCGCCAACCCGGGGGAGGGGGCCGAGATGACGCACGGCGACGTCCGGGTGAGCGGGCGCGCGATCGAGGAGACCGACGAGGCGCTGAAGAAGCGCTACGTCGCGGAGACCAACGCGCCCACCCCGTTCCACCTGTTCCGGGTCGAACTCGGCGAGGTGAGCGCGGTCGGGCTCGACGGGCAGGAGATCGTGGTTCGGACCTGGCGCCCGGGCGCGCCGGTGCGTGGGGTGCGGCGGGGCAACGACCAGGAGTCGGCGCGCGCGGAGGGGTGAGTGGTGGGCCCCGGCCGCGCGCGCCGGCCGGGGCTATTGCATCGGCTCGTCCTCCGGGGTCTCGGCGTCGCCCTCCGGGGCGGGGACGGCGAAGCCCTCGCCGCGGCGCAGGGTCAGCTCCCGGGTGATCCCGATCCCGTCCAGGAACGGGCGGTCGTGGCTGACCACGACCAGTGCGCCGCGATAGGCGCCCAGGGCCTGTTCGAGTTGGCGCACCGACGCCAGGTCCAGGTTGTTCGTCGGCTCGTCGAGGATCAGCAGGTGCGGCGGCGGGTCGGCGGACAGCAGGGCGGCCAGGACGGCGCGAAACCGTTCGCCGCCGGACAGTGTGCCCACCCGCTGCTCCGGGCGGTTGCCCCGGAAGAGGAAGCGGGCCAGCCGGCCGCGCAGTTCCGCGTCGGTGGCCTCGGGCGCGAAGCGGCGCACGTTGGCCAGGACGGTGGCGTCCTCGTCGAGGATGTCCAGCCGCTGGGGCAGGTGGCGCACCCCCTCGACGTTGATCCGGACCGTGCCCGCGGCGGGTTGCTCCGCGCCGGTGAGCAGGCGGAGCAGGGTGGTCTTGCCCGAACCGTTGTCGCCGACCAGGGCGATGCGTTCCGGGCCGCGCACGATCAGGTCCACGCCGTGCGGGCCGTAGAGCGCGTCCGCGGTGTTCAGGCCCTCGGCGGTGAGCACCGTGCGGCCGGCCGGTACCTCGGTCTCGGGCAGTTCGATCCGGATCTCCTTGTCCTCGCGGACCGCGTCCCTGGCCTCGGACAACCGGCTCCTGGCGTCGTCGAGGCGGCCCTCGTGGGTGCCCCTGAGCTTGCCGGCGGAGACCTCCGCGCCGCGTTTGAGGTTGCCGGCCACGATCTTGGGGATGCCGCCCTCCAGTTGGGCCTTGCGGCCGGTGCGCTGTCGGCGGGCCAGCCGGATCTGGGCCTCGGCCAACTCGCGCTTTTGCTTGCGCACGTCGGTCTGGGCGACCCGGACCAGCCGCTCGGCGGTCTCCCGCTCCTGCTCCAGGATGTCCAGGTAGGAGCTGAGGTTGCCGCTGTGGGTACGGGCCCGGTCCGGCAACACCTCGACGATCCGGTCGACCAGATCGAGCAGCACCCGGTCGTGGCTGACCACGACGAGCACCCCCGGGTACCGGCTCACCGCGTCGTACAGCCGCTCGCGCGCGGACGCGTCGAGGTTGTTGGTCGGCTCGTCCAGGAGCAGGATCTCCGGTCGGCGCAGCAGCAGCGCGGCCAGCCCGAGCAGCACCGACTCGCCGCCGGACAGGGTGCCGACGGTGCGGTCGAGGTCGACGTGTGGCAGCCCGAGCCGGTCGAGTTGGGCCCGCGCGCGTTCCTCGACGTCCCAGTCGTCGCCGATGGTGTCGAAGTGCCGGACGTCGGCGTCGCCGGCCTCGATCGCGTGCAGCGCGGCCCGCGTGTCGGCGATGCCGAGCACGTCGTCGACGCGCCGGTCGGCGTCCAGCGGGAGGTGTTGCGGCAGGTAGCCGAGGTCGCCGGCGAGGGCGATCGATCCGGCGGTGGGGCGCAGTTCGCCCGCGATCAGCTTGAGCAGGGTGGATTTGCCCGCGCCGTTGACGCCGACCAGGCCGGTGCGCCCGCCGCCGATGGACAGATCCAGGTCGGTGCACACGGGGGTGCCGTCGGGCCAGGCGAAGGACAGGGCGGAGCAGACGATCGCGGGTGCGGTCGGAATGGACATGCGGATTCTCCCGGGACGCGGTGATGTACGGATCGCGTGGGACACCGCGCGGCGGGATCGGGAAGCACCGGGACGAGACGGTCGACAACGAAAGAGTCGACGGAAAAGTCGTCCGGGACGGCCACACCGAGGTCGAGAACGCGACCGCGAGCACGAAAGGGCTCAAGCGGCGCGATGTCCTGACCTCAGATGCGCAACGGACCATCCAGACGGACGACAATGTGACCCGGCAAGGCTACCTCGGGTGCGTCGCGGACCTCAAACGATTTCGTCGGCATTTCGGTCGCGCCGTTCCCGCAGGTCGAACCGGTAGGCGACGGCGGCGGTGCCGATCAGCAGGGCGAGCGGCGCGGCGAACGCGATCAGTACGTGCACGCGCAGGACGAGTATCGCGCCGGTGAACGCGCCCAGTGCCATCGCGATCGCGGAGAGCAGCCGGCGGCCGGCCCGGGATCCGGTGCCGCCGAGCCGGCCGATGTCGGCGGCCAGGCCGGTCAGTGTCTGGGACAACACGGTGGTGGTCAGGTCCGGGACGGCCAGCCGGCGGGCCACCGCGTTCTGTAGGCCCATGGCCAGGCCGAGCAGCAGGATCAGGGTGTAGCGCTCGCCGGTGCCCAGGCCGTGCACCGCGGCGGCGGCGATCAGGGCCGCGGCGAGCAGGGCGGCCTGTACCGAGGCGCCCACCCACAGCAGGCGCACACGGCGCGCGCCGAAGACCACGCCGAGTCGGCCGCCGCCGGCCGCACCGACCAGGAACGCGCCGAGCGCGGCGAGCGAGGCGGCCACCGACAGGCCGGGGGCGCCGGCCAGGGCGAAGCCGGTGAAGACCACGTTGCCGGTCATGTTCGCGACGAACACCCGACCCAGTTCGAGATAGCTGAGCGCGTCCACCAGGCCGGTGACCACGGTGAGCACGATCAGCAGCGGCGGCAGCGGGGCGTGTGGGTCGCCGTGCGGCGGCAGCAGCGTGTGTTTGGCGTCCCGAAGCGTCTCGCGCATCGATGTCCCCTCCGGGATGGGCCGGTTCTCGGTTCGGGCCCGGCGACCGGACCCCGGGCGGCCCCGCCCCATGCCGAGGCGAACCACCGGCCCGAGGCTATCCATTGCCGGTTCGGGACCCGTGACACCTTCGGCTGCCGTGCGGCCGCTCACACTGCGGCCGAGTGGCCGTACCCGTTCATTCCATGTGGTGGTGCCGGCCGGCCGCTCGGTGGGGCGAGTCGACGAACCGGTCGGCGGTCGATCTAGCCTGCTGTCGATTTCCCTATATTTCCAATCATTTGGGGCATTCGTGCGATCATCCCGCCACATGGCCGTCCTCGTCCTTGTCGTCGCGGTGGTCGCCGCCATCGGCTTCGTCGTCTTCGCCCGCGATCACGGGAGCGATCCCGAACAGAAGGCCGCCGCACCCGCCAAACCTCCCCAGGGATCGGCCGCCCAGGCCCCGGCGACCCTGATCGGCGACGGCTCGACCTCGAACACCGGCGAGCAGCCCAACCGGCCCAGGCCGGAGAAGCTGGCCCCCGGCGCGACCCCGCCGCAGTTCGTGGTCTTCTCCTGGGACGGCGCCGGCGAGGACGACAAGAAGTTGTTCTCCCGCTTCCGCCAGGTGGCCAAGGAGAGCAACGCCAGGATGACGCTGTTCCTGTCCGGGGTGTACGTGCTGCCCGAGGCCAGGAAGGCCAGGTATCAGCCGCCGCACAAGCCGATCGGCGCCTCCGACATCGGCTACCTCGACGACGCCCACCTGCGGATGACGCTGGAGCAACTCGGCGCCGCGTGGCGGGAGGGCCACGAGATCGGCACCCACTTCAACGGACACTTCTGTGGTCCCACCGGCGGCGGTTCGTGGTCGGCCGAGGACTGGCGCGCCGAAACGGAGCAGTCGCGCGCGTTCGTGAAGAACTGGAAGACCAACACCGGCTGGAACGACCTGCCGGCGCTGCCGTTCGACTACGACAAGGAACTCATCGGCGGCCGGGCGCCGTGCCTGGAGGGACAGAAGGCTCTGCTCGCGGCGGCGCCCTCGCTCGGCTTCCGCTACGACGCCAGTTCGCCCGGCGGGCGGCAGGTGTGGCCGGCCAAGGTGAACGGGGTGTGGGACCTGCCGCTCCAGCAGATCCCGCTGCCGGGGCGGGGGTTCGAGGTCCTGTCGATGGACTACAACGTGATGTTCAACCAGTCGCGCACGGTCAAGGGCGACCCGGCGAAGTTCGGCGAGTGGGAGGACCAGGCGTACGCGAGCTACATGGCGGGCTTCGACCGCGCGTACACCGGCAACCGGGCGCCGCTGCTGATCGGCAACCACTTCGAGGGGTGGAACGGCGGCATCTACATGAAGGCCGTCGAACGCGCGATGCGCACGGCCTGCGCCCGCCCCGAGACCAGGTGCGTGAGCTTCCACGACCTGGTGGACTGGCTCGACGCGCAGGATCCGGCGGTGCTGGCGAAGTTGCGCACCTTCGACGTCGGCGCCAAGCCGGACTGGGCGGCGCTCGGGGCGCCCCCGGTGCCCGCGGCCCCGGCCGCGCCGGGTGCGGCCGGCGCGCGAAAGGCCGCGGTGGTGCGCGACCGCTACTGACGACCGACCGACCGCCGGCCGGGCCTGGGTGTCACCCCGCCCGGTCGGCGTCAGCCGTGGGGGTGGCGCCGGTCCTCGCGCAGCAGCTCCGGCAGGGTCACCGCGCCGGAGCCGTAGCGGGCGGCCTGGTCGTCGGGGTTGGAGATCCGGCAGCGCTTCATCGACAGGCACCCGCAGCCGATGCACTGCTCCAGGCCGTCGCGCAGCCGTACCAGGGCCTCGATCTCCTCCTCCAGACGACCGCGCCAGGCTCGGCTGATCTTGGCCCAGTCGGCGGGGGTGGGGGTGCGGCCCTCCGGGAGATTGCTCAGCGCCGACCGGATCTCCTCCAGCGACAGGCCGATGTTCTGCGCCGCGCGAATGAACGCCAGCCGGCGCAGGATGTGCCGCTCGTACCGGCGTTGCCCGCCCGTCGTGCGGCTCGCGGTGATCAGGCCCTCGGCCTCGTAGTAGCGCAGCGCGGATGCCGCGAATCCGCTGCGCGCGGTCATCTGCCCGACCGTCAACAGGTCCGTTCCGGTGAGCACACCGTCTCCCAGGTCTCGTCCGAAGTTTCCGTGCGATGCGCCTCCCGGTCGCTTGACCTGAAGTGCACTTGAACTTGCAGTGTAGAGGGGCAGCCCATCACCGGGTGGGGTGTGGAATTCCCCTGGAGAACACCATGCCTGTCGCACTCGTCACCGGCGCCTCGCGCGGCCTCGGCCTGGCCCTGGCCCGCGCGCTCGCCATCCGCTCCTGGACGCTGATCCTGGACGCCCGCGGGCCCGCCGACCTGGATCGGGCCGCCCGCGAACTGCGCGCTCTGGGCAACGCCGACGTGATTGCCGTCGCCGGCGACGTGACCGATCCCGCGCACCGTCGCGAACTGCGCGACCTGGTCCGCGAGTCCGGTCGACTCGACCTGCTCGTCAACAACGCGAGCGCGCTCGGGCCCAGCCCGCTGCCGCCGCTCGCCGCCCATCCCCCGGCCGACCTGGTCCGGGTGTACGAGGTGAACGTGTTCGCGCCGCTGGCGCTGACCCGACTCGCCCTTCCCTTCCTGCTCGACGGCGACCGCGGCGCGGTGGTGAACATCAGCTCGGACGCCGCCGTCAACGCCTACCCCGGCTGGGGCGGCTACGGCTCGGCCAAGGCTGCCCTCGACCACATCGGCGCGACACTGGCCGCCGAGAACCCGGACCTGGACGTCTACGCGTTCGACCCCGGGGACATGAACACCGACCTGCATCAACAGGCGTTCCCCGGCGAGGACGTCTCGGATCGCCCGAACCCCGAGACCGTGGTGCCGGCCCTGCTGCGGTTGTTCGACGAACGTCCCGCGAGCGGGCGGTACACGGTCGCCGAGTTCGCCCCGGCGGTGATCTCGTGACCACCGCGACCGTGCATGAGGCCACCGAACCCGCCGAGGCACGGGGGCTCGCGCGGGACGGGGTCCGGCTGCTCGTGCACGCGGGGGAGCGGGTCGAGCACACCGTCTTCCGTGACCTCGGACGGCACCTGGGACCCGGCGACCTGCTCGTGGTGAACACCTCCGCGACGCTGCCCGCCGCGGTGGACGGCTACCGCGCCGACGGCTCGCCGGTCACCGTGCACTTCGCCACCCGCCTCGACGAGGAGACCTGGATCGTCGAACTGCGGCACACCGACGGCACGCCCGGGCCGGTGGCGGGGGTGCGCCGCTTCGAGGCGGTGCGTTTCCCCGGCACCCGGTGCGGCATGGCGCTGCTCCTGGACCCGTATCCGCACGAGCACACCCCCCAGCGGTTGTGGAAGGCCCGGATCACCGTGCCGCACGCGCGGGTGGAGACCTTCCTGGCCGACCGCGGCCGGCCGATCAGCTACGCCCACGTGCGCGAGCGCTGGCCGCTGACGGCGTATCAGACGATCTTCGCCCGGGACGAGGGCAGCGCCGAGATGCCCAGCGCCGGGCGGCCGTTCACCCACGAGCTGGTGGTCGACCTGATCACCCGCGGGGTCACCGTCGCGCCGATCGTGCTGCACACCGGGGTGTCCTCCCAGGAGGTCGGCGAGCCGCCGCTGCGCGAGTGGTTCGCCGTGCCGGAGAGCACCGCGCACCTGGTGCGCCGGGCCCGCCGAGTGATCGCGGTGGGCACCACGGTGACCCGGGCCCTGGAGTCGGCGGTGGGCCCCGACGGCGAGATCGCCGCCGCGAGCGGCTGGACCGACCTGATGCTCGGCCCGGACCGGCCGGCCCGGGTGGTCGACGGCGTGATCAGCGGCCTGCACGCGCCCGAGGCCACCCACCTGCTGCTCCTGGAAGCGGTGGTGGGCCGGGCGGCGGTGCGCAGGGCCTACGACGCGGCGCTGGCCGAGGACTACCTGTGGCACGAGTTCGGGGACAGTTCGCTGCTGCTGCCCTGAGCCGCGGCGGCCCGGAGCCGCCTCCGGGCCGCCGGCTCACCGCACCAACTCGGACACGGGCCCGGGCGAGGAGCCCGCGCTCCCCGGTGGGGCCGGGCGCCGGGAGCGTACCCACCACAGCACGATCACGCTCGCCGCCGCCGCGACCGCACACCACGTCGACGCGAACGCGTGGAACCACAGACGCATGGTGACCGCCGCGCCGACGGCGCAGACCAGGCCCAGGAACCGCAACAGTCGGTCCCGGGCCAACAACAACGAGCCCAGGGTGGCGACCAGATAGCCGGCGATCACCCACGGGGCGGCGGGAATGCCCACCGAATAGCGCACGGTGTTCCCGCAGATCTCGGCGTCGACCGGACGCGAGACGAGCGCGTGCCCGAGGGCGCCCGCGACCATCAGGCCGAGCACGATGAAGAACGTGGCCCGGACCCGCTCCCGACCCCTGGCGAGCGGCCACTGGGCGGCCAGCACCGCGAGCGGGACGAAGGCGGGCAACAGCGGGAAGGCGATCACCGCCCAGGCCTCGCGCGCGATCTCGGCGGTACCGGCCGACACGTCACCCGTCTCGCCCTGCCACACCAACGCCTCGACGAGTTGATGGGCGCCCAGGATGACCGGCAACAACGCCATCGGCAGATCGTTGATCCGTCGCACGGAGGCGACGCTGGCTATGCCGACCGCCGTGATGGCACTGCCCATCACGAGGTCCGCACCGGCGCTCCAACACACGGCTGCCTCGATTCACCGGGAGGGGTGGGGTGGTCCCGTGGCAGGCGTACCCACATGGTTGGTGTGTTCAACAGTTCATACGCTCATTCGGCCCCGGGAATCGACGTGGGATGGGTCACGCCCGGGTGTAGGGCACACGTACCGCCGACTGCCCGGCACGGTTGGCGCGGACATGGTCAACGCCGGCGCGACGGGACCGGGTGTGGCCGGACCCGGTGTCGGGTCCGGCCACACCGTGCGTCAGTTGCCGGCCGTCCACTGCTCCCAGGTCAGGTTCCACGCGCCGTAGCCGTTGTCGGCCGCCACCGGCTTCTCCTCGTTGCCCTTGACCTGCACGATGTCCCCGCGGATCGAACGCTCGTACATCCACTTGGCGTTCTCCAGCGTCATCGAGACGCAGCCGTGGCTGGTGTTGGCGTTGCCGAACGGGTTGACCGTGGTCCACGTGTTGGCGTGCAGGAACGTGCCCGACTCGGTGATCCGCATCGCGTACGGCACGGCCTTTTGGTCGTACTCGTTGCCCAGGCCGACGGTCTGCGAGTTCATGTCGAGCGTGGGGTAGCGCTCCTCCATCACCATGATCCCGTTCCACGTCGTGTACTTGGGGTCCTCGCCCGCGGTGATCGGGATCGTCTTGACCACCTGGTCGTTCTCGGAGACGGTCATCGTGTGCGCGTTGGCGTCCACCACGGCGATGCGCTTGGTGTCCGCGATCTTGAAGCCGAAGCTCTTGAACTGCTTGGACATCACCCCGCCGCCGAGGTCCACGCCGCGCAGGTTCAGGTCCACCTTCACCTGGGTGCCGGTCGGCCAGTACTCCTTCGGCCGCCAGTCCACCCGCGAGTTGCCGAACCAGTGCCAGGCGCCCTCGACGGCGGGCGTGGCGGTGACCTTGATCGCCTCCTGGACCGCCTTGCGGTTCTTCACCGGCTGGTCGAAGGTGATCGACACCGGCTGGCCCACGCCGACCGTGGCGTCCGCGTCCGGCATGAAGGTGGCGGTGGCCGCCTGCGTCGGATTGAGCACGGTGAACGCCGCGTTGGCGGTGGTCGGCTTGTTCTCCGCGTTGACGGCGGTGGCGGTGACCGTGTACTTGCCGCCGTACATGAACGGCACCTTCGGCTTCCAGGAGTCGCCGTTCAGCGCGCCGTCGACCGCCTCGCCGCTCGCGTTGGTCACCTTGACCTCGGACACCTTGCCGCCGCCGACCGCGATCTTCACCGGGGTGCCCGGGTCGACGCCGGTGGCCTTGTCCACGGGGGTCAGGGTGACCACGGCGGGCTCGGCCGGGCCGGCGCGGTTCTCGCCGGCCGCCTTCGCCGGGTCCGCCGACTTCTTCGCGTCGTCCTTGCTACAGGCTCCGGTCAACAACAGGGTCGCCGCGACGAACGCCGCGACCCCGACACGCTGGGTGATACCGGTCATGAAAAGGGCCCCCCGGGCTAAGCCGTCCGATCAGGTGGATTCACCTGAGGGACGCCGCCGGCCGCGTGGCCGTTGCACGAGGGGCCCTGTGATCGAGGTCTCAATCGTCGTCGGGTGCGTCGCGCCCGGGGGTCACTCCTTGGTCGCGCTGCCGGCCAACCACTGGGACCAGCTCAGGTTCCACGCGCCGTAGCCGTTGTCGGCCGCGACCGCGCGCTCCTTGGAGTTGACCACCTTGACCACGTCGCCGCGATCGGCGTGGTCGTAGAACCACTTGGCGTCCTCGGGCGTCATGCTCACGCAGCCGTGGCTGGTGTTGGCCCGGCCGAACGGCGGATTGGCCTTGTCGTACCAGTAGTTGCCGTGTACGAACGTGCCCGAGGTGGTGATTCGGACCGCCCACGGGACGTCCGCGATGTCGTACTCCTTGCCCAGACCCACGGTCGCCGAGTTCATCCGGGTCTTCTCGTACTTCTCCATCACCACCATCACGCCGCCCCAGGTGTCGTACTTGGGGGACTCGCCGGTGGTGACCTTGGTGGTCTTGACCACCTTGCCGTTCTCGGTGGTGGTCATCGTCTTGCTCGCCACATCGACGGTGGAGATCCGCGCGACGTTGCTGATCGCGAAGTTGAAGCTCTTGTACTGCTTGGAGCCCGCGCCGCCGCCGAGGTCGGCGCCGCGCAGGTTGAGGTCGACCTTGACCTTGGTGCCGGCCTTCCAATAGTCCTTGGGCCGCCACTCCACCCGGGTGTTGCCGAACCAGTGCCACGCGCCGGACACCGCGGGCGTCGCGGTGACCTTCATCGCCTTCTCCGCCTCGGCCTTGTTGGTGATCGGCCGGTCGAAGCGCACCGAGACGGGCTGACCGACGCCGACGGTCCCGCCGTCGGGGAAGATCGAGGCGGTCACCTCCTTGCCCAGCGTCTGGGTGGTGAACCTGGTGGAGATCGTGGTCGGCTGGTTGTCCGTGTTGGTGGCGGTGGTGCTCACCGTGTACTGGCCGCCGGGGGTGAACGGGACCTTCGGCTTCCAGGACTTGCCGTCGGGCGACAGGGTGCCGTCGACCTGTTCGCCCCGGGCGTTGGTCACCTTGACCGCGGAGACCTTGCCGCCCTCGATCGCGAAGGTCAGCGGATCGGCGAGGTCGACGCCGGTGGCGCCGTCCTCGGGCGTCATGGTCACCTGCGGCGCGGCCCCTTTGGCCGGCTCGGGGGGTTTGCCGGACTCGGTACCCGGGGCGCCGCCGGACGCGCCGGGCGCGATCTTGGATTCGCTGCCCGCGTTGCTCGTCTTGTCGCCCTTGTCGTCGCCGCCCAGCAGCCCGCAGGCCCCCGTGAACAGGATCGCGCCGGCGATCAGAACGGCCGGAACGGTGCGCCGTCGCATCGCTTTACCTGCCACGTTTCGGGATTCCCTTCACAACGGGTCGAAAAGACGGAGGCCGCGCGATGCGAGTCTCCGCATCATTGACTTCCGGAGGGGGTCTCAGGTTGCTCTCCGAGGGATGTGATGTACGTCTCGTTTTGGCGAGCGGATAGTGAGTGAGTCCTCGATTCGACGGTCCGCGTGGCCCGGCGGTGGTCGTCGCCGACGACGGTGGTGCGTCGGTTGTGCGGTGGATTGCGGGTCGACGAGTCGGCGGATCGACCGACGTCGGAGTGCTCGCGGCGACCGTGCGTGCGGCGTGGCCGGCACGGAGCCCGCGTTCGTTGTACTTGCGTGGGCGTGGTCGGGGGCGGTATAGGCGTCGCGCCGCGATCCGCTCCCTTGTTTCTCCCCTATATACGGGTGGCGCTCGCGGCCGGCCGCGAGCGCTCGTGGGTCTTCCGCGGGCTGGTCGCACGGCACCTTTTCGGGCGCTTGGTACGTGAGACTGATCACCGCCGCCGGGGCTTCGCGCGGTGTCGCGGCCCGTCGGGCGCGGGTGGGTGGGGGTCGGCGAGCGCGGGTGCCAAAACCGCTCGGACGTGGCCGGATTCGTTCTCGGCGAGGGTTTGCGCCGGCTCGACCGGCCGCTGGAGAGATGGGTAACTCACGGACAAATCAGCCCAGTTGACGACACGTCAGGCTACGCATGCGTCCGGAAGGTCGGTGTTGGGCACGTCCGGATCCGGCCCGGTAGGCTCACGCCCGACCAGCCCCCGGCAACGAGGATCCGCTTGATGTCAGCAGTAGACATGCCCCCTCGCGCCCGGTCCGAACGACCCCCGATGGGGCGGCCACTGCTCGCCTTCGCGGTCGTGTCGATCTGTACCGCAGGCGCGGTCGTGTGGGCGGTGTCGGCCGTCGGCTCGAAGCATCGCACCACCGTCGCGGTGGGCGGCGTGGCGGTCGCCTTGGCGTTGGCCATCGCGGTCGCGGCCACCGTCTACGCGATCGGCACCGCGGACCTGTTGCGCGCCCGAGTCGCCACGTTGGAGGGTGACGCGGCCCGCTGGAACGACGCCAACCGGGACCGGATGTCCGCGTTCCAGGCCGAGGCGACCCGGGTCGCCGACCAGACGTTGCCCGCGTTGGTGGCGCTGCTGCGCGACGGCGCGTCGGTGGAGACCGCCCTGGCCGGTGTACCCACGCCGCAACATGAGGCGCTGGCACGGATGTTGACCACCGTCGCGCGCGAGGTGGGCCAGGGTGAACGTATGCGTGCCGCCGCGATGTCGGCGTGCGCGAACGCCGCCGGTCGGGTACAGGCGTTGTCCACCAGCATGCTCGCCGACCTGCGCGAGATGGAGGGCCGGCACGGCGAGGAGGTCTTCGGCGACCTGCTCCGGCTCGACCACAGCACCGCCCAGGCGGGCCGGCTCGCGGACAGCATCGCGGTGCTCACCGGCGCGCGTTCGGGGCGGCGTTGGACCAAGCCGATCGTGATGGAGAGCATCCTGCGCGGCGCGGTCGGCCGGATCAGCGCCTACCAGCGGGTGCGGGTGCACTCCACCAGCGAGGCGGCGGTGGCCGGCTACGCGGCCGAGGGCGTGATGCACGCGCTGGCCGAACTGATGGACAACGCGACCAAGTTCTCGCCGCCGTCCGAGCAGGTGCACGTCTACGTCGAGGACGTGCCGGCGGGCGTCGTGGTCACGGTGGAGGACGGTGGCCTGGTGATGGGCGAGTTCGCCCTGCGGCGGGCCGAACAGGCGGTCTCGGCCGACGCGTTGGACCTGACCACGCTGTCCGGGACGCGGCTGGGACTGGCCGTGGTGGGTTGTCTGGCCCGCAAGCACGGGCTGACCGTGTCCTTCCGGCCGTCCTCGCGCGGTGGTACGGGCGTCGTGGTGATGATTCCGCGGCAGCTGGTCGGCGAGATCCGGCCCGAGCCGCGCAAGCGGGCCGCGCCCGAGGTGCGTTCGGGGCGGGCGCACCCCGTGGAGGCGGCGCCGGCGGCCCGGGCCATGGCGGAGGCGCCTGCAGCGCCCGCAGCGCCTGCGGCACCCGTGACTCCTGCGGCGCCGTCCGCCGAGCCGGCGCCCGCACCCACGCTCTCCGGGTTGGCCAAGCGCCGTCCCGGACAGACCCTGGCCGCCGCGGCCAGGGCGGCCGAGCGGGCCGAGTCGCGCTCGGACGCCGGCTCCCGCGAGAGCAAACCGCGCCCCGCGCCCGGGGCCCGCTTCGGCGCGTTCCGCCAGGCGGTACAGGGCGAACGACCGGGTCGGGACGTGACGGCGTCCCCCGACGACAAGTCCTGATCGCCCCTTCGCCGGGTGGTACGCAACGAGAGAACGGAGGCGGGGGCGGGCATCCGAGCGATGTCCACCCCGGAAGCCCTATGAGCGCAACAGCACACGGCACCGAAGCGCAGCGGACCGACCCGCAACGGCGGTCCGAGCGTGATCTCGACTGGCTCCTGGAGAACCTGATCGAGCGCACTCCGGGCACGCGGCACTCGCTGGTGTTGTCCAAGGACGGCCTGAAGTTGTGCCGTACCGGCGGGCTGACGATCGACCAGGCCGACCAGCTCGCCGCCATCGCGTCCGGCATCCAGAGCCTGTCGCACGGCGCGTCGATCGAGTTCGGCGACGGCAGCGGCGGTGTGCGCCAGTCGATGACCGAGTTCCACGGCGGCATCCTGTTCATCGTCGAGGCGGGCGAGGGCGCCCACCTCGCGGTGATCGCGGACGACGACGCGGACGCCGGGGTGGTGGGACACAACATGAACGAATTGGTCGAGCAGATTGGCGAGTATCTGAGCACACCGGCTCGGAACTTCGACGAAGGCGGCCGATCGGCATGATCCGGCGGCCAGTCGACAGCGGCGATCCGGATCGGCTGTACACGGTCACCAACGGTCGAACGCGCGCCGACGAGGACGCGTTCGACCTGGTCACCCTGATCGTCAGCGAGTGCGAACCCACGCCGGGCATGCAGTCCGAGCACGTGCGGATCCTGCGGATGTGCGATCGACCGACCGCCGTGGTGGAGATCGCCGCCGAACTGGGCCTGCCCGTGGGCGTGGTGAAGATCCTGCTCTGCGACCTGCTCGACACGGGGCGAATCACCGCGCGGCACCCGCGCCTGTCCCCGCGCCGGGCGCAACTACCCGATACCGAGATCCTGAAGCAGGTGCTCGTTGGACTCCACAACCTCTGAGCTCGCCACGTCCGAGCCGGCCGTGCGTACCCCCCTGGCGAGCACCGCGAGCGACGGGCTCAAGATCGCCATCGTGGGCGGGTTCGGCGTCGGCAAGACGACGATGGTGCGCTCGGTGAGCGAGATACGTCCGCTCAACACCGAGGAGACGATGACCCGGGCGGGTGTGGGCATCGACGACGCGCGCGGCGCGGATGGCAAGACCACCACCACGGTCGCCTTCGACTTCGGTCGGATCTCGCTCAACGACGAGATGGTGCTGTACCTGTTCGGCGCTCCCGGGCAGGAGCGCTTCTGGTTCCTGTGGGACCGGTTGTTCTCGGGCACGCTCGGAGCGGTCGTGCTGGTCGACCCCAGGCGGCTCGAGGACTCGTGGTACGCGATCGACCGGCTGGAGCACCACGGCATGCCGTTCGTCCTGGCCCGCAACAACTTCGGGCCACCCGAGCACACGCTGGAGGAGGTGCGCGACGCGCTGTCCCTGCCCGCCGAGATCCCGATGGTCGACTGCGACGCGCGCAGCCGGGAGTCCAGCAAGGCCGTGCTGATCGCGCTGGTGAACCACCTCTACACGTTGTCCTTCGCCCGGGAGCACGCCCTGTGACCACGCCTTCGGACCTCAACGACCCGAACGCCCCCGCGCCGCCGCAGGGTTGCCCCGCGCACGCGGGCGGCGGGCCGGCCCTCGACCCCTCGCACGAGGGCGCCGCGCGGTTGTCCGGCCCGGGGTTGTGGCAGGACCCGCACGGGATGTATCGCAAACTGCGCCAGGAACACGGCTCGGTGGCGCCGATCCTGCTCGACGGCGACATCCCCGCGTGGTTCGTGCTCGGCTACCGCGAGGTGCACCATGTCACGGCGAACGACCAGATGTTCGCCCGCGACTCGCGGCGCTGGCACGCGTGGGACCGGATCGCGCCGGACTGGCCGCTGATGCCGTTCGTCGGCTACCAGCCGTCGGTGATGTTCACCGAGGGGCCCGAACACCGGCGCCGGGCCGGGGCGATCAGCGACGCGCTCTCGGCGGTGGACCAGTTCGAACTGCGCGCCCAGGCCGAGCGGATCGCGGATCGGCTGGTCGACGAGTTCGCCGGGGTGGGCGAGGCCGAGTTGATGGCGGACTACGCGCACCGGCTGCCCTCGCTGGTGGTGGCGCGGCTGTTCGGGTTGCCCGAGGAGGAGACCCCGGATCTGGTCCGGGACCTGGCCGGTTCGTTGGACGGCGGCGAGGGCGCGGTGGACGCGCACCTGCGGGTACGGGCCACGATGGCCCGGTTGTTGGAGCGCAAGCGCGAACGCCCCGGCGCCGACGTGCCGTCGCGGCTGCTGGTGCACCCGGCCGAGTTGGCCGAGGAGGAACTGATCCAGGACATGCTCGTGGTGATGGCCGCCGCCCAGCAGCCCACCGCGAACTGGATCGGCAACACGCTGCGGCTGATGCTGACCGACGACCGTTTCGCGCTGACCCTGTCCGGCGGCCGGCGCAGCGTCGGGCAGGCGCTGAACGAGGTGTTGTGGGAGGACACCCCGACGCAGAACTTCATCGGCCGCTGGGCGGTGCGCTCGACGGTGCTCGGCGGGCAGAAGATCAAGGCGGGCGATCTGCTGGTGCTCGGGCTGTCCGCGGCCAACACCGACCCGCAGGTGCGGCCCGACTCGCACGCCGGCGCGGCGGGGAACAGCGCGCACATGTCGTTCAGCCACGGCGAGCACCGCTGCCCGTACCCGGCGCCGGAGTTGGCCGAGGTGATCGCGCGGGCGGCGATCGAGGTGTTGCTCGACCGGTTGCCCGACGTCAACCTGTCGGTGCCCACCCGGGAACTGGTCTGGCGCGACTCGGTATGGATGCGCGGTCTGGAGAACCTTCCGGTCGAGTTCACCCCGGCGTACGTGGGGTGAATCCGGGTCGGCGCGGGGACGGGCGCGTGGCCCGTCCCCGGGCGTCTCTCGGCGCTTCTCGCGGGACGCGGGACGGCGCGGCTCAGGCCGTGGGGGTGAAGGTGACCGGCAGTGCGACCGGGCCGCGGGTGAACACGCCCTTCTCGACGGGTGCGAAGCCCGGCGCGAAGGCCAGGTCGGGCATCGCGTCCAGGAGTTGGTTGGTGCCCACCTCGACCTCGGCCACCGCGAGCAGCGCGCCGACGCAGAAGTGCCGGCCGAGCGCGAAGGAAAGATGGTCGGCCGCCGCGGAGAACGCGGTCTTGGCGGTCAGGTCCTCGCGGAAGATGTCGAACCGGTCGGGGTGCGCGTAGCGTCGGTCGTCCCGGTTCGCGGCGCCGATCAGGCAGGTGAGCGTGCTGCCTGCGGGCACCACGCCGCCGGCGAGTTCGACGTCCTCGGCGGGTTGGCGCATGATCATGTGCACCGGCGGCGAGTAGCGCAGCGTCTCGGCGAACGCGCGCGGGATCAGCGAGCGGTCGGCGCGCACCGCGGCGAGTTGGTCGGGGTGTTCGAGCAGGTTCTTGAACAGGCTCGCGATCGCCTTGTCCGTCGTCTCGCCACCGGCGGCGAGCAGCAGGCTGCAGAAGGCCTTGATGTCCTCGTCGCTCATCCGGGTGCCGTCGATCTCGGCCAGGCACAGCGTGGACAGCAGGTCCTCGCCCGGGTTCGCCCGCCGCTCGGCGATCAGCGGCAACATGTACGCGGCGAACTCGTCCCGGGTGCGCAGCCCGGCGGCGGCCACACCGGGGTCCTGGCTCAGGTTGCCCAGGAACGCGATGACCGCGGTGTACCAGCCCTGGAACCGCTCGTGGTCGGCCTGGTCCAAGCCGAGCATGTCGGCGATCACGTTGACCGGGAAGCGCTGGGCGAACTCCGGTACCAGGTCCACCGATCCGCGCGTGCGGAAGGTGTCCACCAGTTGCCGGGCGTTGCGCTCGATCACCGGCATGAACGTTTCCTGAAGGGTGTTTCCGCGAAACGCCGGTGCCACCAGCGCGCGCCGCACGGCGTGTTCGCGCCCGCTCATCTGCAGGATGGTCCGCCCGTGCACGGGCTCCAGCTGCCAGTCGTAGTTGTCGGTGGTGAACACCGGTTCCTTGAAGGCCCGTTCGAGGTCCGCGTAGCGCGAGATGACCCAACTCTGCATACCTTCGTGCCACAGCAGCGGGTGTTCGTCCCGCATGCTCCGGTAGAGGGGATACGGATCGGCCGCGAACTCGGGCGAAAGTATGTCGGGCACGTCCAGAGCGGTCATCGAATCGAATCCCCTTGTCCCGCAACGCGATCGAAGATCATCAACCAACCGCCCCAGGCTATGGACCCAACCACCTCGGGGTCCACCCCGCCCGCGGGGCCGACTTCACCCTCCCGCGGTCAGTAGCTCCGCGAGTTCGCGGGCGTCGGCCGGCATTCCCGGGGTGGGTGCGCCGTACCGCGCCAGGGGCTGGTCCACCGCGAGGAGGTGGTTCGGGGCGCGTTGCGCGGGCGCACGCTCCAGGACCGTGGTGCCGGTCTCGGCCTCCAGGGCCGGTGCGTAACCCGCACCGCGCAGCGCGGTCAGCGTCCCCTCGGGCGGTGCGGTGGAGATCAGTACGGTCGGGGCGATGCGGCGCAGGCCCAGTTTGGCCAGGGCGCGGGCGCCGGCGACCTCGGCGATCAGTGCCGGGTCGCCGGGCCGATCCGCCGGACCACGGCGTGGCCCTCGGATTCGATGTCGCCGACGGCGGAGAGCAGTTCGGCGAGTTCGGGGGCCGGCGCGCCGGTCACGGTGGCGGTCAGGTCGGATTGGAACCGGGCGGTGGTACTCGGCGCGGGCAACGTGTCGCGCAACGCGGCGACGGCGCGCGCGAGCGCGGGGCGTCGGGTGACGTCGATGCCGAGGCCGTCCAGTTCGGATGCCTCCGGATCGGCGTCGGCGCCGGGGACCACGCGGACACGTGCGGGCGCGCGTTCGGTACCGGGCCGTACTCCTCCGATGCCCGCGACGCCACCGCCGCCAACAGCGCGACGTCACCGGCGCTCACCCGCGACAGCCCCACCATCACGGACTCGTCCGCCACCAGGAACCGCGCCAACTCGCGGAAGCCGGCAACCCGCGTGTATCCGGCCGAGCGGGGCAACGCCCGCTCCTCCAACAGAGCCGTCAACCGCTCGACCGACAACCCGGCAAGCCGCCGCTCCAACGAAGCAACACAATCCACACAACGAGGGTAGGCCACGCGAGGCCGGCCGCCGCCGGGGCTCAACGTCGGTCCGGCCGGGGCCCGCGCGCAAGCAGCCCGGCCGGCGTTTGAGGGCACTCGGCCCGGCCGATATTCGAGGCCTCCCGGCCGGAGGCCGGGCGAGGGAGGCGGCGGGCCTACCCCGGCTGCGATCCGCCGCCTGTGCGTAGGCGGTCGTCGACGTCGCGGACGAAGGGTTCGCGGGACCACGGGGCCAGGGATGCGCGTACCGTGCGGACGCGGTCCACCGCCGTTGCGTATCCCTGTACGCCGACCAGGTCGAGGGCCTCCTCCAGTAGCCGGCACGCGTCCTGCGGCTCGCGGGCGCCGACCGCCGTCGCGGCCAGTTCGGCCAGGGTCATCGCGCGCTGCTTGTGGCTGTGCGCCGGCAGCCCCGCCAGGGTGCGCTCCAGCGTTGCCCGCGCCTCCGCCGAGCGGCCGGCGGCCACCTCCGCGGCGCCCCGGAAACCCTCCAGGCGGGCCGCCGAGAACCAGTCCAGCCAGGCCGGCGGGCCGTCCGCCGTCCACGACCCGGGCGTGTCCGGCGGCGCGAACGTGTCGGCGGCCCGGTCCAGCAGCGGAAAGGCCGCGTCGGGCGTACCCAGCCGCACCTCCGCCTCCGCCGCGATCGCGTCCAACCAGGCCCGCAGCGTCGGACCCGCGTCGCCGCTCGTGGTCCGCTCCCGCGCCGCGGCCAGCGTGTCCCGGGCCTCGGTGCCGCGCCCGGTCCAGGCCGGGGCGAAGGCCATGTGCCCGAGCACGGCCGCGGCCAGCGAGCCGTCCCGGCCCCGGTCCGCCGCCTCCAACGCGAGGTCCTGCCAGCGCCGCACGTGCGGTCCGCGCAGGCTCAGGTCGAAGAAGGCGATCCGGGACGCGAGCAGGGCGGTCTCCGCGATCGCGGAGTAGTGCGCCCCCTCGGGCCCCTCGGCCAACAGCCGGGCGCCGTGGCGGGCGTGTTCGGCCACCACCGGGAGCAGCCGCCCCGGTTCCTCGATCCAGTAGCGGGACCGCAGGCGGGCGGTGGTGGCCACATAGGCGGCGGGGTCGGGGAGGGCGGGTGCCGGCGCCGAGGAGGCGTACGCGGCGGATGTCTTCGCCGTGAGGCCGGCGACGGCGGCGCCGGCCAGAAAGGTACGTCGTTGCACCGCGTCCTCCATACGCGTCGGTTGACGGACATGACTGGAGGACCCGCTCACGTAATACACCGGGTCCGGAAGATCCGTGCTGGATCTCGATCGTGACCCCGTCCCACCTGCGGCGTCATGCCTCTAGCCCGTTAGGGCGGCAAGAGTCCTCAGCGCGTCCTTCAGGAGTCCCACCGCGGGCCTCGTCACACCGTGTGCCGGCCTGGTTGCATCTAAGGGCAGGGCGGACGACGCACAACTCGGACGCCTCTGGCACGTGCAGGACACAGAGGACGCTTCGAGGACCTCCCGGCCCCCGGGGACGATTCCGTTTCCATGACTTCCATGACGAAACGAGAGGACCGCCTCACCGATGGACGCCGACGTGAACCGAACGACGCTGGCAGCGCTGCCGCAGGACGCGCTTCGGAACCCGTACGCACCTCGCCTGGTCGCCGCCGGCGAGACGTTCGACGTGATCGAGGTGGAGGACCGGCTCGGTCGGGCGGCCCTGGAGACCCTGCACGCACACCGCGTGCCGGTCGGACCGGTCATCTTCGACCGCCGCTACCGCCGGATCGGATTCCTCGTACCGCCGACCGCCGTGATGCCGATGCGCCCGCGCGAGCGCCGGCTCGGCCCACGCCACCACGGACGCGGCGCGTGGATCACCTTCCCGCCGCCGCCGGAGCAGAACGACGGCCCGCTGGTCTGGCTGGTGCCGCCCACGCCCGACAACCGCCTGACCACGCTGCGGCACGTGCGCGCGGCGATCGCGGAGGCGGCCCGCGCGCTCGCCGAGCGCCACCAGCAGGCGATCTGAGGTCGCCCAGGACGTACCGGTCGGAGACCTGACATCACGAGCGGCTCCCCCAATACCTGCTCGACCCGACCGGTATCGGCAAGACGCGACGCGTCCCTCGGCCTCTCGGCCGGGGGGCGCGTCCGTGCGTGGGCCCCGATCGGGGCGGTCCGACACGGGACCGAAGCCGGTCCGCAGCCGGACACAGGCCGGACCGAACCCCGGTCGAAGCCGAGCCAAGCCCCGAAACCGGCCCCCGGCCCCGCCCGATTCGGGGTTTATCCAGGCGGCGCCCGCACCGGCGTCCCTCTTTCGGGCAAGGGTCTTTCGCATGGCGCCCGGTTGGCGACAATGGCAAGGGCACGGGATCTTGCCGATCTTCTCGAATCGGCCGATTCCCGCTGCTTCCCCCCGTCCGTTTTCGTCGTCAGCACGTCTGCCCTGTCGGAAGGAATCCGCGCATGCCGTCCGAGTCGCGCAAGCCCCGCATGCGGCCTGTGCCGCTGTTGTTCGAGCCCTCGGTCCCCGAGCCGCCCGACGAACGCTTCTTCGACCTGGACGATCTGACCGATCCCCAGGAGGTGCTGACCCGCTCGACCGACCTGGCCGAGGCGTTCCGGGCGGCGGCCGACCGGGCGGTGGACTACCAGGCGATGGCCGCGGCGCGGATGGCGGACCCGAATCGGTTCGACCATCTGACGACGGCTCAGGTCGCGGCGCGCGCGGGGTGGGGCGAGGAATACACGGCGAAGATGATCGAGCACGGCCGACGGCTGCTGCTGGAGCGCGGCGAGTAGCGGACGATCGGGAACGCCGGCCGGAGGGGGCGGCCGGCGCTCGCGCGGGACGGCGCAGACCCGCGCACCGCGGGTGTCGTACCCGTGCTCAGGGCGTCAGCGGCACCCGATGCCTGCCGAGTTCGGCCAGCACCGCCTGGTTGGCCTCCCAGCCGTCCGGGAACGACACCGGCACGCCGAGGTGCACCGGGTTCGCGGTCGGGTGCGCGTCGAGCAGTTCGGGGATCCCCGCCCGGGCCACCACCAGGCACGCGTGTCGATGCCGGGAGGCCAGTACGCACAGCCGGCCCGTCTCCAGGTGGAATTCGGTCGCGTCGCGCCGCCCGGACAGCGGATGCAGCACCACGGTCACGTCGAACTCGCGGCCCTGGAGCCGGTTCGCGGTGTCCACCACGATCTCCGTCGCGCCGAGGTCGCGCAGCGCCGACTCGACCCGGGCCCGCTGCTCGCGATGGCTGACCCCGATCGCGATCCGGGACGCGTCCAGCGGCACCCCGTCGGGAGTACGCTCGCCGACCGCCGTCCCGCCGCGCGCGAGCAGCCGCGCGGCCAGCGTGGCCACCGCCCGTACCGCCTCCTCGTCGGCCGCCCCGGTGAATCGCGCGGGCAACTCCAGCAGCCCCCACCCGGACCCGGCCGCGACATCGACCACCGTGTCGTACGCGTCGTGCTCCCGCGCCGCCTCGAAGCGCAACGAACGCTCGCCGGGGCCGGTCCCGGAGCGGAACGGGGTGAACGGATAGAACGCGTCCGACACCAGCGGCGCCGCGCTCGCGGGCAGCCGCCAGGACACCGGCAGCCGGTGCACCGGCAGGTCCGGGTTGTGCCGACGGAGCACCACCACCGCGCTCTGCGACGGGTCGTAGCTCAGGCTGTGCCAGCGCGAGGTGTCCACGGTGGCGAACGGGTCGAGTTGGCCGGGATCACCCACGAACAGCGCCCGGTCGAACAGCCGCGCCACCAGGAGCAGCGCGTCGGAGCGCATCTGGTACGCCTCGTCCACGATCGCCCACGGCCAGCGCCGGTCCTGGACCAGCGCCCATTTGGCGGCCGTGGCCACCACCACCGCGCAGGCGTCCAGTGCCTCGGCCTTCTCCGCGTTCGACACCGAGGTGCCCACCAGGGCGGGCGGCAGCCGGTAGCCGGTGGCGGACAACCGGCCCACGGCCAGCCGCGGGTGCTCCTCGGCGAGCCGGACCAGCAGGTCGTCGACCTGGTTGTTGGTCTGCGCGACGATCATCAACCGCTCGCCGGACGCGGCCAGTTCGCCGGCGGCGCGCACCACCAGCGTGGACTTGCCCGCGCCGGGCGGCGAGTCGACCACGACGCCGCGATGCGCCCCCGAGCCGAGGTCGGCGAGCACCGCGGCGGTCGCGGCGGCGGCGAGCGCGGCCGGGTCGCCCTGCGGGGCGCGAGTGTGCGCGGTCGTCACGACCACTCCTCCAACGCGTCGTCGTCCGGCTCGGATCCGGTCGCGGTCTCCGAGCCCGACTCCGATTCCGGCTCGGGCGGCGGGCCGCCGTGCGTCCAGGGGGTGTCCTCGACGGCGGGCCAGTCGGGGCTGCGCCGGAACTCGGCGATCAGCGAGGTCCAGCACAACACCTCGCCCCGCTCGGGCACGCTGCCCGGCTTGGGCGCCTTGCCGCCGCCCATCCCGCCGAACAACTCCAGCTCCATCCGGCCGGGTTCGTTGACCAGCACCCGGGCCTTCGCGTCGGGGCGCTCCACGCAGGCGAGTTCGGTACCGGGCCCGAACAGCGGCTCGTCCTCGGTGCGAAAGACGAGCAGCGGCCGGGGTCGGGCGGTCTTCTTGCCCGGTTCGGTGACCATGCGCTCTGCGTCCACCGCGATCAGCTCGCCCCGGAAGGCCTCGCCGGCCAGCCGCACGGCGGCCATCAACAGCGGGTCGTCGCGCACCTGTTCGGCGTTGAGCCGGGCCTGGGCCCGTTCCCTGCTCGCGAGTTGCGCGGCGGCCGAGATCGCGCCGGGGATCCTGGGCTGCGGACGCGACTCGGGGTCGGCCAGGTCGGCGGCGAAGAAGCTGTACGAGGCCCGGTCGGCCTCCCAGCGCCCGGCCACCGAGGCGCCCGCCGGCAGGGCGGCGAGCAGGTCCACGCCGCGCCACATACGATCCCAGGTGGGCATCAACTCGGCGGCCAGCGCGTCGCGGATCGCCTGCTCGGCCCGCCGCTCGCGCTCGCGACAGGCGGCGTCCTCGTCCGACTCCCGCTCGGCGGCAACCGCCTCGTCGAAGGCGGTGATCAGCGGCACGAGCCGTTCGTCGAACGCCGGATCGGTCGCCGGGCCCGCCGTCGGACCACCCTCCGCCTCCCGCGCCGCCTCGTCCCCGCGTCGACCGGCGGGCGGGTCGATCCAGGCCAACAGCGAGGCCAGATCGCCGTCCTCCATCGCGCTCTGCCCGGTCGCCCACGCCTGGGTGAGCAGGTCCGTCATCGCGAGCAGCACACTCGACCCGGGTACACCGGCCCGATCCGCGAGCCAGGTACTCCACCGGCCGAGCAGCGGCACCCCGGCCGGCACCGCGAACTCGCCGTCGGTGCGCCGGAATCGGGTGGAGCGGCCGAGCAGTCGCAGATACTCGATCCCGCCCGTGGTGGGCACCAGCACCTGCGGCGCGTCCAGGCTGCGCTCGTAGGGATCGTCGCCGCGACGCTCGATGGTCTCGGTCTCGGCGGCGAACGCGCCCAGGTAGGGCAGCAGTTGCCCGGCCAGCTCGGCCGCGTGCGCGAACCGGCGGTCGCGGTCGCGCGGTTGCGGTACGGCGAGCAGGCGCGGCCGGTCGCGGTCGGTGCCGACCAGCGCGGCGAGCGGCGCGAACGCCTCGCCCGCGAGCACATACGGCACCAGCACCACCGGACGCGCGGACAGGTGCCGATGGCGCACCGTCGCCGCCGGCTGCGCGTGTCCGGTCGCGGCGGCGCGCAACCGGCCCAGCGCGGCGATCGTGCTCACCCGACACCGCCCAGCGCCTCGTGCCGCAGCGCCTGGGCGCGGCGGAGCAGCCGGGCCACGTCCTCCTGGCCGGGCTCGGGGGCGCGGGTGCCGTCGGCGAGCGCCAGCGCGGTGCCGATGTCGTCGATGCCGCCGAGCGCGCCGCGTACCGAGGTGCCCAGCGTGCCCACGCCGCCGCCGGTGCCGCAGCCGCGGGCCTCGTCCCGGCAGAACAGGGCGAGTTCGCAGGCGGACAGGCAGTCGGGCAGGTAGGCGGCGGGTACCCGGGCGACGGCCGCGCCGACCCGCTCCTCGGCGACGTCGAAGGTCAGCCCCTCGGGGAGCTCGGCGAACAGCTCCTCGACCCCGGACAGCCGGGCCAACCGCCGCCGGGTGGTGGCGAGTTCGCGGCGTACGTCGAGCACCACGGCGATCGGGCGGTTGGCGAAGTCCTGGGCGCACACCAGCACGATGTCGGTGGACACCGACTCGGGGTCCAGGCCCAGTTCCTCGGCGAGCCCGCGCAGGGCGTGTACGTATACCGCCGCCTGTCGGGTGGCGGAGGCCAGCTTGCCCGGGTCGGCGGAGCCGTCGATGATCGCGAAGGACTTGATCTCCACCACGTGCAGTCGACCGGCCACCCGGCAGGCCATCGCGTCGGGTTCCAGGTAGGCGCGCCGGCCGGCCACGTCGAGTGGGAGCAGCGGGTGGTCCAGGATCGCGCAGGCGTCCGGGTCGCCGCTTGCCGCGCGCAGGAGCGCCTCGCGGGTGCGGGCGACCCGCTCCTCGCGGCCGGGTCGGCCGGTGGGGCCGGTGGGGCCGGCGGGACCCGTGGGACCGTCCACGTCCACCAGCGCGCCGTCGTCGGGATCGGCGCCCAGGACCTCGGCGAGGAGGCGGCGCAACTCCCGCCCGTCGTCGGCCTTGACCCGGGCCTCGAACACATTGCCGCGCCCGATGGCGAACGGGGAGCGGCCGTAGCGGGCGGGGAAGCCGAGGCGTTCGGCCAGTACGGTCTTCTCGATGCCGGCCGCGTCCAACACGCCGCGGCGGGCGCAGCCCGGGTTGGCCGCGAGGGCGGCCACCGTGCGGGCGTTGTGATTGCGGGTGGGCAGTTCGCCGCGCAACTGCTCCAGCCTGCCGGCGATCGCGCCGGTCGTACCCGTCGTGCGCATGTCTCGTGTACGGCTTTCGTCGTCGAACCGTCCGGTCCCGGGTCAGTGTGGACCATGTGACCGACAGGCGGAACTCAGCGCAGATCGCCGCGCCGATCACCGCGCCGCTCGTCGCGCTGTTCCTCGGCCGAGGGTAGGGCCACGAAGCCGGTCTCGTCGGTGGGCGCGAGTTCGGAGAACGACGCCAGCGCCTCGTCGAGTTGCCGCACCGCGACCGAACTCTTGTACGGCTCCAGCTGTTTGCGGGTTTCCCTGACCCGGTCCATGCCCATCGAATACCAGTGCATCCGCAACATGTCGATGGACTGGAACAGCCGGCCGCACGCCTCGTCCACCTCGCCCGCCTGGAAGGCCGCCTCGGCGAGGTCGGCGTACATCACCGCGCGCTGCTTGTCGCCGTTGGGCGGCAGGTTCTGCAAAGCGTCGTTGAGCGAGCCCTGGGCCTGGTCCATCCGGCGCGCGGTGAGTTCGGCCTTGCCGCGAAAGCCCCACAGCCGGGAGGCGTCGAAGAAGTCGAGCCAGGGCGGGGTGGGGGTGTTGTCGGGGTGGCACAGCAGGTCCTCGGCCCGGTCGAGCAGGTGCAGCCCGCGCTCGGGGGTGCCGCGCAGCGACTCGAACTCGGACTGCACCGCGTCGAACCAGGCGCGCATCACCGTCGGCGCACCGCGCGTAGCCGTCTTGCGGGCGAAGTCGAGGATGTCCGCCGCGGCCGTGGGCGCGGCGTCGAAGGCGGGGATGAAGGCGGTGTGCGCGAGTACGGCGGCGGCGAGCAGGGTGTCGTCCGCCTCGTTGGCGGCCCGGTAGGCGACCAGGTAGTGGTCCTGCGCGTCGTGCGGGCGGTCCAGGTCGAAGAAGGCCATCCGGCCGGCCAGCATCGCGGTCTCGGCGAGCGATGCGCCCAGGATCCGCCGGGCCCGGGCCGGGCCGGGGGCGGCGAGCAGCTGGGTGCCCAGGCGCACGTGGGCGATCACCGAGGGGTAGGCGATGGCGGCGGGGGCGACCCAGTACATCTGCCGGTAGGTCCGGGTGAGCATCGCGTACTGGTCGGCGCCGACCACGGTCAGCTGGCCGGCCCGCGAGTGCATCGGCACGGCCAGCGGGCCCGGGTCGGGGGTGTCGCGCAGGAGCTGGCGCAGTACGGCGGGGGTGGCGATCTCCAGGGACCGGGTCGGCGGCTCGACGGAGCGGGGGCCGATCACCCGCAGCGGTGGCCGAACCGGCAGGTCGCGGGGCCGGTCGCCCTCCAGCCGCCGACCGTCGACCACGGTGGGGCCGTCCTCGAACGGCGGCGCCTGGGCCGGGACGGGCGGCGGCGCGAGACCGGGCGGGGGCACCGGGCCGGGTGGGGGCGCGAGTCCGGGGGGCGGTACGGGCCCCGGCGGCGGCACCGGGCCGGATCGCGGCGGCGGCACGTGGCGGCCGGGCGGGAGCGGCGGCGTGCGGCCGGGGGTGGCCGGCGGCGGGGTGCGGCCGGGCGGCGACGGGGGCGCGGTGCGGGCAGGCAGCGCCATCGCCCCCCCGAGCGGGCTGCCCCCGGGTGGTGGCGGTTGTCGGCGCACCCGGGCCTCGCCGTAGCCGGTCGGCTCCGAAAGCTCCGACGCCCACCCGGCTTCGCGGGCGGGTGCGGGCAGGCTCTGCGGCGCCGATTGCTCGAGCACGGGCTGCGGCTCGGGGTAGCCGTCGGTATACCCCTCGGCATAGCCCTCGCCGTACTCCGCCGTCAGCTCCGCCTGCCACGGCGGCGTGAACCCGAGATCGGTCAGCGGCCGCTCGAACAAAGCCTGCAGGACCTGCTGATAATCGGGGGTCGGCCAAGGCGGCTCGGCGCTTTCCCACCGGCGCACCTGCCGCACACTGACCCCGAGGCGGAGGCCGCATTCGAGCGCCTTCTTCTCGAACGCGTCGGCCAATTGTTGCTGGGAAACCCAGCCATGCGAGTGCCGCAGGGCCTTGAGCCGGACATTCCCGGACGAAGGACCGGCCCCCTGCCGCATGGCCATCGGCCCTCCCGGTTCACGCGTGCGGTGTGCTGTGCAGGCTGTGATGCCGACGGTACCCGCCGTGAGTGGGGCCGGGGGACCTCTTTGCGGATGTCCGGAAAGCGGCGTCCTCCCCGTGTCCTCAAAGAAGTCCTTCGAGGGACCTTGCGCGCCCTCGATACGCTCCCCGCGCGCCCCCGAACACGGTCGAGCCCGGTCCCCGGGTGTCGATTTTCGATCACCGCCGACCCCTGCTAATGTTTCCCACGCAACGCAAGCGCCGCTAGCTCAGTTGGTTAGAGCAGCTGACTCTTAATCAGCGGGTCCGGGGTTCGAGTCCCTGGCGGCGCACTTGAAGATGGCTGTATGACCTGGGCGTTCTTCCACTTGGAAGAGCGCCCTTGGTCGTTTTTGCCTATCGGTGCCGGCCGGGTGCCAACGGCAACATCGGTTGCCCGCTTGGTCTCTGGTCGCCACACCAGCGCGGCGGCAACCTCGGCCACCCGATGGGCCACTCCGGCGGCACCGATGTGTAGGTGTCTGCCGTGATCTTGATGGACGAGTGCCGCAGCGTCGCAGAGATGGCCTTCATGTTCCCTCCGGCGGCATGCGCCAAGGTCGCCGCACCATGCCGTAGATCGTGCAGTCGAATGGGCGGCAGGTAGCCGGGGTGGGGATAGTCGCGCAACGGGTCATCCGGAAACAGCCGGCACCAGATGTGCGGATCCACCATGCCATTGATCGTCAGGCCGTGCCGGTGCTGAAACGCGGACACCCTTGCACAGCTCCGCGGCGAACTCGTCCGTACGGCAAGTGTCCCAAGCCGCGATCATGCAGTCGGTGGCGCTTCGTCAGGTGAGAGGTGATCGAGGAGCAGTTGGCAGACTGTCTGAGTCACCTCGAGGCAGCGCGGCCTCGCCTCACAGCGTGGCTCAAGCGTGAACTGGAAGCCGCTCTGCGACTCAGCTCTCCCTGCAAGAAGCCGCTGCGGGGGTTTCAAGCGGGAGGGAGAGCGCATCAAGAGCAAGCTGACGATCCTGTACGACGATCGCCTCGAGGACACGTCGTATCTCGACACGGCATTTAGCTCCGTGGAAATGACCCGGCAGGCAGCAGGTGAGTTCACAAAATCCAGGGACAATGACCGTAGGCGCGAATTGATTGGTGAGCTGCAGCGACGGCAGCCACAACTGCGTCGTCACACCAATCTGCCAGGTCGGTCGGCAGGTCAGAAGGTCGGCGTGGCCGGGGGAGGACGGATCCCAACCGCTGAAGCGCGGCGAGGAAAAGTGGATGATCCGGCTCCGCGAAACGGACTTTCCGGCCCACCCCTTCACTGGCCCTAACGACCCATTCTTCCCCGGCCGGGCACTCGGACATGCTTGTGCCCAATGGAGCTGGGGGACAGCCCTTGAATTTGCAGATCAGTTCTTTGATCAGATCGGTGTTGAGCCAGCGTACGGGCACATCCGAGCAACTTTGTGCTAGAGAAGCCCGAGACTGCTTGATTTAAAGCAGAGCGATAATGGTGACCACGGTGCTGACTGCTCCAAAAACGGTGCCGAGAATCGCGGCAATCCCAAGAACACCGGGCAACGCGGACCATGCGAGAAGTGACGCCCAAAGGCTCGTCGGGGGGCACGCCTGGTCTCAGGACCACGGACGACGTGTGGAAAAGACGGTAGAGCCGTGGACCCAATGATGGCAGCAAAATCTGCCACATCTGGCGTGGCAATACGACCTGAGCGACGACAAGACCACCATCACCGCGGCGCGGGTATGGGCGAGTGACGGTTCAATCGCAGATCTCCAGAGCGACGGCACCGTGGCCCAAGCCCGTCCCCGGCGGCTTTGGAACTCGCTCGAACTGATCCACCAGTCGTATGCAGCCAGCGAGGGGCCGGCCCCAGATCGCTACGGCCTGACGGTTACGCCCGACCAGCCGTACGTCTGGCTGGGCGCGCCGGACAGCGGCCGGCGCTGGTACTTGAACGTCCCACCGCGCAGCTCTGGCTGACAAATTTACCCGGGCGCATCAGGCTGCCGAACGCGTTATAGACCCCGCTCCCCGTGTGAGTGGGGGTTTATGTCGTCATGCCCCGAGCCAGGACAACCCTCAGCTTTCCGCTTGACTCAAATCCCTTGCCACGAAAGGCATTTCGAGCGTGCATGGTCCGCAATCCGCCTACAGTCAGCTGACCATGGCCGACACCCAGAACGCCGTGGCCTGGGCCTGTCGCCACGTGGTTGACGTGCTGCACCAGTGGTGCGTGCCGTCCGATCTCATCGAGACGGCCAAGCTGGTCGTGACCGAGCCGGCGACCAACGCCATCCGGTTACCGGGTGAAGATTGTGCAGCCGGTTTGTGCTCGGCCAGCTCGGCGGTCGGCACCATCACCACTTCGTTGTCACTGGCCAGCTCGACGCTGGTCGTCTCCGTCTGCGAACCCATCCTCCAAACCGACAACGACGTGGCGATCGGCAACGGGGTGCTGCTGGCCGCTGGGGCTCCTACTGCCCAACGCCGACCTCGAAGGTTGTCTGGGTCGAGCTGTCGGTTCACACACCAGCCAGCTCGACCGCCGGCGCCGGAGCCGAACCGCTGCTGATGGCCCGCGTGTTACTGAGGTTTTCGTTGTTATGTCGCTTGGTTGGGTTAGATTTGCTTGAACTCTGCCCTCACCCGACCTGCGGATCGCCCCGAGGGTCCGTGAGGCAACCGTTCGCACACGCGATGGTGGCCCGTCAGGATCTGACGGGCCACCATCGCGTGTGGGTTGCATGAGCATCGGGATGTCGGATCATCCGGTTGTATGTATCCGCCTTGCCGCGCCCGCGAGTGGAATGACGAGGGGTGTTAATTCGGCTTACATGATGGACGCTTCATGTCGCCTTCCAGCTCTGGCTGGATATCAAGCGTGTACAGGGTCGTACCGCTCGATGCGGGCTCTCCTGGGTATCCGTGGGTACGTCCAGTCGCATTCTGCCAGATCTTTTGCGCTTCACTGCGCTTATCGGCTTCTACGGTACTCATCAGCACGAAGAAGTGAGTCCGCTTCAGCGGGAGGTCGTCCCGATTCGGGAGAGTAAAATCCACGGTCCAGGGTCCCGTAGACACCTTTGTGTTAAAGATGTACTGACCGGTACCCCGATCACCGAGCGCGTTGCAACTTTCTTTGCTTGACACGGTCTCGATGACGAGCGTCTTACCTGGAGGAATCTCTCCGACCACTACTCCACTGAGACGGTATGCCTGCCCCACCTTATTGCCTTCGTTGATGTTGACCGAGCAGACCACAGGCGAATCAACCGGCAGACCGTCCATTTTAACGGGATTGCGATACCACGCTTGTTTTTCCTTGGGGCAGCCTGAAGCTGGCCCCTTGGAACCATCGCCAACGCCATCGCCATCACCAGGCAATGCAACGGCGGCTCCCAAGACCATCACCGTCGCTACCGCGACAGCGCCAACCTCTTTTCCAGTGGGAACATGCGGAAAAAAGGCCAGAAGAAGGAGAACTACCCCGATCACGGCGATCAGTGAGCTCACCACGCTCTGTCCTCTGCTCGCATCCTCCCAGTTGACTATGAACCAGGTAATGCCCAGAGCAACCATAGCTGCTGCCACGCAACCGACAATGGTTCGTACGACCAGCCTGACGGCACCCGAATTTGGCATCGGGCCTCCCCCCGTCTCGATGAAGTCGGATCGCTATGATGCCCGTTTCGTGCTGACGGCGTACAGGTTCTTCGCATGTTCGCCGGAATCGTGAGTCAATCCGTTACGACCCTGGGGCATCAATCGAACAATCCCCAGCAAGATACGTTTCTGCACCGACCTTATTACGTGCAAAGGCCATCCACTTACAGACCGGGCGGGTGGGAGTCGGACCTGTACCTTCTTGGTCTTGCGGATACGTTTAACTTTGATCGCGGCGAAAGAAAGATCCGCCCAAGCGATCACAAGCAGACAATCCACAACTGTTTTCGATCCGGCCGGCTAGGTACACCGCAGCGAGCCCGGTTCGTGGCGCCAATCGGAGATCTAGGCGGTGGCGCTGGGCAGCCTCGACTGCGGCGTCGAGGAAGTCGTGGTGGGTCATTGCTGTCGCCAACGGCTCCGACGGCTGCTCTCAGCGAGGGCCAGGCCCGGTGAAGATCCCGTGAGGCAACAGTTCGCACACTCGATGGTGGCCCATCAGGTCCTGACGGGCCGCCATGACGATGCGGACTGAGTGAAGGGTGAACCCGCCAAGTGGCGGGTGCGCGGCGCACATACGAGCTGTTCCCTCAGTTCTTCCTACCTCCGTCGGCAACTTTCTCCAGGTCAGGGCTTCTAACGATCACAACCGCCTTGTCAAAGACCTTGGATCAAGAACAGCCCGCCGTCACGCCGCGTACTCTGACCGGTACACCTGGGGGTAGGGCGAGGGGGACCAATGACTGCTCCGGACGGGACCAACCCACCTTTCGGTCAGATCTCGACCGGCGACAACACTCAGATTTATGTCCACTCGGGGGCCGGCTCCATTGCGGCTGGCGGTCAAGTCGGCCCTGCCCTCACCTTCGGTTTACCGAGAACCGTCCTACCGGACGCCGATGCACTCGCCCAGCGACGTTCGGATCTGCTTTTCGGGTTCTATGAGCAAGCGCGTGCTCAGGCCACCCAGACCTTCCGCCTGGCCATGATCTTCATGTCCCTCGGGGCGGTGATCCTGCTCGTCGGCAGCACACTCGCGTTGTTCAAGTCCGGCGAAGGGCAGGCCAATTCCGTGGCCGCCATGTCAGCTCTGGCGGGTGTCGTGGTCACCACATGCGGAGGAGCCTTTGCCGTCCAAGCCCATCGGGCGCGCCTCCATGTCGCGGAGCACGCCGAGCGGATGCATGAGGACATGCGGTCAGACCGAACACTCGCCCACGCCGTGACTTTGATCGAGACGTTGCAACACGGCCAGGAGCGCGAGCGCATCACGGCAATCGCGGCCCTACGAGCCCTCGGCGTGGATCCGACCTCACCCGAGCTCGCGAGCGAGATGCTGCCACAGCAACACCTGCCTGTGCTCCCACCCATCCCGCCGCCGTTCTAGCAACGGCCCGCACTTGAACCGTCCGCCCGACCGATCACAAGCAGACAATCCACAGCTGCTTTCGATCCGGCCGGTTCAAGCGCACCGCAGCGAACCTGGTTCATGGCTCCACCGGGAGATGAAGGCGGTGCGCTGGGCCGCTTCAACTGCGACGTCGAGGAAGCCGTGGCGATTCATTGCTGTCGCCAGCGGCGCCCAGGGTTGTTCCCAGCGCACCAGCACGTCCACGGCCTCCAAATCCTGCTTGGTGGCTCGTTCCCAGTACGGGAAAGCCGGCGTCCACCACGCTTGACTCGGGTCGTTCTCCCGCGGAGCCATGACCGACCAGACCGGCCCCTGGCGGCCTTGGTCGGCTGCCAGGAAGCAGGAAACGACGCCCTCGCTCTGCTTGACCGAGCAGTATGTGCCCGAGGCTGGTGCGGCTGCTGGACGCTTCTGCTCGTTGGATGGCCCGGATTTTTGACCTGCGGCCACCAGCGCCACCACCGCCGGCACCAAGGCCAGGGCAAGCCCAAGCAGCAAGCGCGCCCTCGAGCCGATGTGACGTCGTGGCGACTTCGGTACCACGACGGGCTCAGGCGGTGACGCAGCCGTGATGACCATCAGCAGCGTGACGTTGACCGTCACCTCGTCCAGCTGAACCCGCAGCTGCTCGGTGCGTTGGCCCAGCGGCGTGTAGGCCAGGATGGGTTGGCCGTAGACGCGGAGATCCAGGCTCGACACGTCACGGAACTCGGCCGGGCCGATATACCAGAACAGGCCGGACTCGGTGATGATCCTGGCGCCGGCGATCTGCGAGCCATCCGTGAAGCGCAGGACTACCGACCGCATCTTCGGCCGCTCGCCCACCGCCACCATCCGAAGTCCACAACCTAGGGACAAGGCTCGACAATCCGAGGTGGTGGCGGTGGAGGTGGTAGTTCACGACGTGGTGGCTATGGCCGGCTGGCTCGGGGCTGTCGGGTGTGCTGGCGGCTCGTCCGGCGATTTCGACTGACGTCTTTCCGATCCGATCGAGATTGCAGCCGGAGCGCCCCAACCGAGTGTCCACCAGAACGCCCAGTCGCGGTGGAGCGGCACGTCGTACAACTTCCAAACCGCGTTACGACGCTTCGGATGGCTGACTGAAGACCTCCCGGAGGGGACTCCCGCGGAGTTACGCATACATTTATGGTGCACGCCGAACCGGCGAATGACCATGCGGCTCACGTTCGAAGCGAAATCTCATGCTCCGCACTGATGCCGACGCTCGGAGTCGTCAAAGCGCCAGTTGCGACGAATTCGTCGTATCGGGCACTGTAATCGCCCGCGTATCAGCAATCACTCAACTGTCACCAGGCTCTACAGTCGACATCCAGGAATCCGCGCGTGGGAAGCTTGTCGGGCGCCGCGGTGGCGCGGCGTGTGCGGGCTTCCCACGCTTTGCCCGGGCTCGGCTATCGCTCCGTTGTGTTGTTGATTCGGGCTATGGCTGTGGGGAGTTCGTTGAGGGATTGCAGGCGCAGGTCGGTTACCGCGATCAGTTCCGGGTCGTCGGCGATCAGGTAGCCCCAGGGGCCTCGGCGGATGTGGGCGGTGCGCAGGCCCGCCTGGTGGGCCGGGCGGACGTCGTTGTCGAGGCGGTCGCCGACGTACAGGATTTCCTCGGCCGGGCACGGGCACTCGGCGACCAGGCGTTCGAAGAAGGCCGGCTCGGGTTTGCTGATGCCCCAGTCGTCGGAGGTGGCGAGCAGGTCCACGCCCAGTTCCAGGTCGCGCAGGATGATGCCCGCGTTCACCGTCTGGTTGCCGACCACGCCCAGCCACAGGCGCTGGTCGCGCAGCGCCTTGAGGCAGGGGCGGGTGTCGTTGTAGAGGTCTTCCTCGCCGAACCATTCGGGGAAGCCCGCCTCGGCGCGCGCGGCGCGCTCGACGGTCAGGTCGAAGCCGGGCCGAAAGCGCTGGAACACCTCGCGATAGTCGAGGCCCTGCGCGATCACCGCCCCGAAGGTGGCCGCGAAGGTGTGTCGGGGTACCCCGAGCCAATCGGCCCACGTGCCGTATTCGCGCGATTCGTCGACCAGGGTCTCGCCCACGTCGAACACCACGGCGCTGATCCGCATTACCGCTCCCGCTGTTGTCGCCTGCCGGCCCCGTGTCCTGTGCCCGTGCGTCGAACCCCTTCGTCCGCCAGGCGAGAAATGGGCCTGTCAGGCCGAGCCCGATCGGATTCGTCCGCCGTTGTGGCGACTTGTCCGATCGGCGTGCGCCCGATGGCGGAATCCTTGCCGTGTGCTCGGGCGTGGGGCCATCCAGAAGGTACCGCCTGCCCGCAGGCCCGGCGTCGTTCCGAGGTTGGATCCGGTAGATCTCGACCGAAATCGTTTTGTCCGTTACCTGACGATGGCGTCAGGCAGCGTCTTTGTGGCCGGAATCGATCGCCGCGACAGCGGAATCCGACCCGGGCCGGCGCATCGCCACCCCACCCCGCAACCCGTCGAGCCCGCGCACCACCCACGGCGAGGCCAGTGCGCCCAGACCCATCACGGCCAGGCCCGCGACCACGTCGGCGAGGTAGTGGTTCCCGGTGCCGAGCACCACCACGATCACGAACAAGGGGTAGAGCACCGCCAGCCCGCGCACCACCCGGCCGCGCCCGTGCCGCCACACCTGCCACCCGCACCACGCGGCCCAGCCCACGTGCAGCGACGGCATCGCCGCGTACTCGTTGGTCATGTGCTCCATCCCGCGCGGCGCACTGGCCCCGCCGCCCCACCAGCCCCAGGACGCGAAGTGCGCCATGGTGTCGGTGAAGCCCTCGATCATCCGGGGCGGCGCGGTCGGGAAGAGCATGAAACCGGCCAGCGAGACCACCGTCGCCACGGCCAGCGTGGTGCGCGCGCCCCGGTACCGCTCGGGGCGACTGCGCCACAGCCAGACCAGGACCAGCGGCGTCACCACGTAGTGCAGCGTGGCGTACGCGTAGTCGCAGACCACGCCGATGAACACATGGTTCGAGACGACCTGGTTGAGCATGCGCTCGGGGTCCAGGTGGCTCAGCGACTCCACGTGCAGTATTCGCTCGGCGTTGCGCACCGCGGCGTCGGCGTCGCCGCGGACCACGAGCCGGCTCAGCGAGTACACCTCGTACAGCACCGCGATCAGCAGCAACTCGGTCCACCAGCGCGGACGCAGGCGGACCTTGGCGGGGATTGACGACATCCACCCAGTTTGCAACACGCTCCGGTGCGCTACGGCACCGCGTCGGCGGAGCCCGGCCGGCGCCCACGGACGGTGGCCGACGCCCGCCGCGCCACGGGCTCGGGACCGCCCTCTCACGCGCCGGATCGGTGTGCGCGGCCATTGATGACACGTGTCACACATGATAGAACGTGTTTCACTTTTCTGTCGGGCGGACGCCGCCGACAGGGCGGGGACCGGGCGTCGGCAGGGACGTCCGGCGCCGCCGGTCGCAGCTCGCGACGTGGATACCGGAGGTTGTCGTGGCCGACTCCGACGAGGTCACCCGTCCGCAGACCAGCACGCGGGACCTGGCGACGGTGCACGATCAACTGCTGGTCTGGTTGGCCGGCCGCCTGCCGGAGGGGGCCGAACCGGAGGTCTCCGAGCTGCGCGCCCCGTCGGGCAACGGGATGTCGAGCGAGACGCTGCTGTTCGACGCGACGTGGACCGAGGACGGCGAGCGCCGTACCGAACGCTGCGTGGTGCGGATGCGGCCGGCGATGGACGCCAAGCCGGTCTTCCCCAGCTACGACATGGACAAGCAGTTCGCGGTGATGACGCTGGTCGCCGAGCGCTGCTCGATCCCGGTGCCCGCGCTGCTGTGGAACGAGCCGGACGAGGGGCCGCTCGGCGCCCCGTTCTTCGTGATGCGCCGGGCCGAGGGCGCCGCGCCGCCCGACGTGATGCCGTACACGATCGACGGCTGGATGCTCGCGGCCACGCCCGAGCAGCGCCGCCGGCTCCAGGAGGAGTCGGTGGCCGTGGTGGCCGCGATCCACGGGATCGAGACCACACCCGAGGAGATCGCGTTCCTCCAGTACGACGGCGCCGGCGAGATCGCGCTGCGCCGGCACCTGGACGACCTGCGCGCGTTCTACGAGTGGGGCATCGAGGGGCAGCGGGTGCCGCTCCTGGATCGGGCCTTCCAATGGCTGGAGGACAACTTCCCGGCCGAGGTCGGCCCGGACGTGATCAGCTGGGGCGACGCCCGGATCGGCAACATCCTGTACGTGGACTTCGTGCCGACCGCGGTCCTGGACTGGGAGATGGCCGCGGTCGGTCCGCGGGAGCTGGACCTGGCCTGGATGATCTTCATCCACGCGTTCTTCCAGGACATCGCCACCCGCTACGGCCTGCCCGGCCTGCCCGACTTCATGCGCACCGAGGACGTGTGCGCGCAGTACGAGAAGCTGACCGGCCACACGCCGCGTGACATGCGCTACTTCGAGATGTACGCGGCGGTGCGGCACGGCGCGGTGATGGCCCGCATCGCGCACCGCCAGTGGCACTTCGGCGAGCGCGAGCAGCCGGCCGACCTCGACGAGACGGTGCTGCACCGGGGGTTGATCGAGGCGATGCTGGCCGGCACGTACTGGGAGCGCGCGGAAGATAACTGACGCCCCGTCATCACCACCCGCGCGCCCGTCCCGCGGCGGGCGCGCTCCCCGGGCCCGGCGGGTGTGCGCTCGGACAAGATCCCGAGGGGTTAGGCTGGACTCTTCACATCATCCGCGGCGGGCACATCTGACCCGTGCGGGTGATCGTGTGTGACGGGCGACATCACGCGGACACCGTCCGTGTTGTTGTCGGTAGCATGAATCACCGGGGGCGACTCCGGGGGTAGCTGCCGGAGGTGCCGCATGACGATCGGGGGACTCGACCCGCCGGCCGGGGCCGGTGTGCCCAAGGGTGCGCCGCGGGCCGAGGGTGACGTTCCGAGCCGGAGCATGTCCGACCGCGTCGGACGACTGTCCCGCCGGCCTGTCCAACAACCGATCCAGCGACTGGGTCTGGCCGCGGTCACGTTCCTCACCGGAAGCCGTCGACGCACTCCGGACGCGGTCGAACCGCTGCTCCAGGTGCATCGTGTGCACCACCCGAAGGCCGATGTGACGGCCATTCAGGAGGCGTACGCGGTCGCCGAGTTGTCCCATCGCGGGCAGATGCGCAAGAGCGGCGAGCCGTACATCACGCACCCCCTCGCGGTGGCCACGATCCTGGCCGAGCTGGGCGCCGACACCACCACGCTGGTGGCCGCCCTGCTGCACGACACGGTCGAGGACACCGACCTGACCCTCGAAGAGGTGCGCGCGGCGTTCGGCGACGACGTCACCCACCTGGTCGACGGGGTGACCAAGCTGGAGCGGGTCGACCTGGGCGACCGGGCCGAGGCCGAGACGATGCGCAAGATCATCGTGGCCACCGGTCGGGACCTGCGGGTGACCGTGATCAAGCTGGCCGACCGGCTGCACAACATGCGCACGATCCGATATCGCCGCCGGGCCAGCCAGATCCGCACCGCCGAGGCCACGCAGGAGGTGTTCATCCCGCTCGCCGAGCGGTTGGGCATCCACGTGCTCAAGTCGGAGCTGGAGGACATCGTCTTCGCCACGCTCCGACCCGAGGAGCACGCCGCCACGGCCCGCACGGTCAGCGCCAGCCAGGCGGTCACCGACGAGGCCGTGTCGAAACTGTGTACGACGGTCAAACGCGCGCTGCGCGAGGCCGGGATCGAGGCGGAGGTATCGCCGCGTGCGCGGCACCACGTATCCGTGCGCCGCGTACAAAAGCGGCGCGGACGCGAGGATCTGAGCCCGTTCGACCTCTCCCGGCTGATGATCGTGGTCGACGCCGACACCGACTGTTACGGCGCGCTCGGCGTACTGCACACCTGCTGGTCGCCGATCGCGGGCGAGTTCAAGGACTACATCGCGACCCCCAAGTTCAACCTGTACCAATCGCTGCACACCGCGATCACGCTGCCCGAGGGCGACAAGGTCGAGGTATTGATCCGCACCCGTCGTATGCATCGCCTGGCCGAGTTCGGCGTCGTGGCGCACACCGGCAAAGCGGACGCCGGACCGGACGCCCCCGAGCAGCTCGCGTGGCTGCACCGGTTGCTCGCCTGGCAGGGCGGCATCCCCGACGCGCACGTCTTCTGGAGCTCGCTGACCGCCGACCTGTCGGCGGACCGCGAGCTCCTGGTCTTCACCCCCGGGGGACGTCCGCTCACCCTGCCGGCGGGCTCCACGTGTGTGGACGCGGCCTACGCGATCGACGAGCAGACCGGCCACCGATGTATCGGCGCGCAGATCAACGGCCGCCTGGTGGCGCTGAGTTCGGTCCTGGCGGACGGCGAGACGGTGTCCATCATCACCGCTCCGCCCGGTGCGGCGGCACCATCGAAGGAATGGCTCTCGTTCGTCCGCAGCCCGCTGGCCCGGGTGGCGATCGAAGCCTGGCTGGCCAAGTATCCGAACGGCATCGAGGGCCGGATGGATCCGCTGCTCGCCCCGCCGCTCGGCAACCTGGCCGCCGCGGGCGAGGCCGCGCCGACCCTCCCGGCGAGCCGCACGGCGCCGGTCGGCGCGCCCGACGAGGCCGCCGCCCAGGCCCCCGCCCGGACCCGACGGGCCCCCTCCGACCCCGGCGAGGCCGTGGTCAGCGTGCCGGGCTCGCCCGGAGCACCGGTCCGCCTGGCCCGCTGTTGCACCCCGGTCCCGCCGGACGAGCTGGCGGGCTTCGTGATCCGCGGCGGCACGGTCGCGGTACACCGGGCCGACTGCACCAACGTCCAGCAGATGCGCCGCGCCGGCCGCGACGTGGTCGCCGCGTCCTGGCTGCCGCACCAGGCCGACCAGGGTTACCGGGTCACCCTGCAACTGGAGGCCCTGGACCGCCCCCGCCTCCTCGCCGACGTCACCGCCGCGATCGACGCGGAGGGCGCCGACATCACCTCGGCCTCGATCGCGCCGCCGCAGCAGATGCGCGTTCGGCAGACCTACACGATCCGCCTGGCCGACCTGGCCACCCTCCCGAAGCTGCTCCGGGCACTGCGCCGGGTGCAGGGCGTCTACGACGTCTACCGGGCGAGGCCGCGCGTACACCCGAGGGTGGCGGACCGACCCTAGGGTCGGTCCGATCCGCCGGACGGGTCCTGGGACCGGTCCGATCCGCCGGACAGGCTCTGGCTCGGCCGGTTGCGTTCGGGCTCGGCGCCGGCCTCCGCCACGTCGCCGCGCAGGACGTCGTTGAAGCGGGCCAAGTGGTCCGCGAGTGCGCCCAGTTCCTCCTTGGGCCAGGAGGCGAACCGTTCCGCCATCACCGCGAGGCTGCGCCGGCGCGCGTCGGCGAGCCGCACCCGGCCGGCCTCGGTGACGGTGATCAGGTGCGATCGGCGATTGGTCGGATCGGTGGCCCTGGCGATCAGCAGGGCCTCCTCCAGGGAGGTCAACTGCCGACTGATCGTGGTCTTGTCCAGGCTCAGCAGGCAGGCGAGTTCCTTGCCGGTCGAGGTGCCGCGCTCCTCCAGGAGGGCGAGCAGATGGAACTCCGCCTGGGTGATCCCCGCGGCCTGGAGCGGAGGAGCCATCAACAGCCGAATCAACCGGGTGGCGGCACCGACCTCACGGACCACTCGCCGCTCAACGCTGTCCGACATCGCCTTGCTCCTCATCACCGCGCACCCTGAATGTGCGCCAAGCGTGCCGGAAACGGTTGCAAAACACAACAAGCTGCGCCGGTCGGGGGAACCGCCGCCGGTCCGGGCGTCGGCTCACCGCGGTGAGCCGGTCGCGGGGGGGCCCGGCCCGCCCCCCGCGCCCGGGCCGCGCCGCCCCCCCCCACCCCCCCCCCGGCCCCAGCGGCGGGGGCAGTGCGCAGCCCCGAGGCA
>NZ_JBSHGZ010000006.1:0-210659 GCF_053618075.1 Embleya sp. NPDC055664 | reverse complement strand
CCCGCGGGGGGGGGGGGGGGCCCCCGCCCCGGGGGGCGGGGCGCCGCCCCGGGGGGGGCGGGGGCGGGGGGGCGCCCCCCCCCCGGGCCCCCCCCGCCCCCCCCGCGACCGACCTCACCCGAGCGCCGGCAACTCGGGAAGGTCCTTACCGACCCGCATCGCAAACTTCGGGGGCCGCTTCTCCAGGAAGGCGGCGACGGCCTCGCGGGCGTCGGGGGAGCCGCCGGTCCAGTGCAGGGCCCGGGACTCGTGCCGGTGGGCGGTCTCCGGGTCGGGGGCGGACTGCATCGTCCACAGCAGATGCCGGGTCAGCGCGATCGCGACCGGCGGGGTGTGGTCGGCGATCGAGCGGGCCGGCTCGTGGGCGCAGGGGAGCAGCTCGTCCGGGGCCACGAGTTCGCGGACAAGGCCGGACTCCCGGGCCTCCGTCGCGTCGAAGACGCGGCCCGTGAAGCACCATTCGAGGGCCGGGTCCAGGCCCACGACCCGGGGCAGGAACCACGTGGAGCAGCCGTCGGGCCCGGACCCGGTCGTCCGCGTCCGCGACGTCCAACGCGTGTTCGATCTCCTCCCGCATCCGGAAGGTGTACGCGTTCAGCCGCTCCGGCCGATCCAGCGTTACGGTCAGCACGTCGTGTTCCAGCGAGGTCGAGATCTGTCGATATTCCACACAAGCTCCCCGGTCGGATGAACACGCGCCCGCCACGACACCGGTACCCGTCGCGGCCACCCTGCCCGGTGATCATGTCGATTGCCAGGGTTCCCGCGATGCGATCTCCGCATTAGCGTTGATGCGCTCCCAACCCCCGGTACCAGTCGCTCGCAGTGTGCAGGAGGTGGACCCACCGGATGCTGGATCGGACACAGGCCCTGGCCGAACTGACCGGACCCGAATCGGCCTACGCGATCGAGGAGGTCGTCCACGACGGCATTCCCTGGCGGGTGCTGAGCAAGGCCCCGCCGACGCTGCGCGCGGTCTTCGAGGGTCTGATCGGCCACGGCGATCGGGACGCGCTGGTTTACCAGGGTGAGCGGATCTCCTACGCCGAACAACACCGACTCGTCGCCCACCTGGCCCGACATCTGGCCGACGAGTACGGCGTGCGGCGCGGCGACCGGGTGGCCGTCGCGATGCGCAACCGGATCGAATGGCCGCTCGCGTTCTGGGCGATCCAGGTGCTCGGCGCGATCGCGGTACCGCTGAACGCGTGGTGGACCGTCGACGAACTCCGCTTCGCCCTGGAGGACTCCGGCACCACGGTATTGATCTGCGACGACGAGCGGGCCGAGTTGATCCGGGGGCGGACGAACGGCGCGCTGCCCACCCTGGTGGCCGGCCTCGACGAGCCGCCGGCGGCCGGCGAGGCGGACCTGACGGCGCTGTTGCGCGGGTTCACCGGCGAGTGCGCGCTGCCGGACGGCGGCCCGGAGCCGTTCGACGACGCGACCGTCATCTACACCTCCGGCACCACCGGGCGCCCCAAGGGCGCGGTCGCCACCCACCACAACCACACCACCAACCTGCACACGATGGAGCTGACCAGGGCCGTCGCACTGGCCCGCGCCGGCCTGCCCACGGCCGAGCTGGCCAAGGGGCCGGCCGTGCCCGACGGGTCCCCGACCGGCCCGCCCGCGCCGGGCAGCCTGCAGGTCTACCCGTTCTTCCACATCGCCGGCCTGTCCGGCCTGTACATCGGCGCCGCCCAGGGCGCCAAGTTGTGCCTGATGCACCACTGGGACACCGCCACCGCGCTCGAACTGATCGAGACCGAGCGGCTGTCCACCGCCAACATGGTGCCCACGCTGCTGCGCCGGCTGGTCGAGTCGCCGCTGCGCGCCGGGCGTGACCTGTCCAGCCTGACCAGCCTGGGCATGGGCGGCTCGCCGGTGCCGCCGGACCTGGTCGCCCTGGTGGGCGGCATGTCCGGCAATACGATCGTGCCGCTGAACGCCTATGGGATGACCGAGACGACCTGCGTGGTGGTGGTCAACTCGGGCGACGACTACTACGAACACCCGGACAGCGTCGGGCATCCGGTGCCGGTCGCGGATCTGCGGGTGGCCGACCCGCTGACCGGGGAGGAACTGCCGATCGGCCGCACGGGCGAGATCCGGGTGCGCGGCCCGCACGTGGTCCGGGGTTATTGGAATCGGCCCGGGGAGAGCGAGGAGGCATTCCCCGACGGGTGGTTCCGTACCGGCGACCTCGGCTACGTCGACACCGATGGGCGGCTGTACGTGGTCGACCGGCTCAAGGACGTGATCATCCGAGGCGGCGAGAACGTGTACTCGGCCGAGGTCGAGGCGATCCTGTTCGAGCACCCGGCGATCTCCGAGGTGGCCGTGGTCGGGGTGCCGCACCACGACCTGGGCGAGGAGGTCGCGGCGGTGGTGAGGCTGCACGTGCCCGGCGCGGCGAGCGCGGCCGAACTGCGCGGGCACGTGGCGCGCCGGCTCGCCGCGTTCAAGGTGCCCACGCTGGTCCGTTTCACCGAACGGGCGCTGCCGCGCAACGCGGTCGGGAAGGTGCTGAAGCGCGAACTGCGGGACATGCTGGCGCTGTGACGGACGACGGCCGCGGGCGACCGGGGAAGGCCCGCGCCGGGTCACCGGAGGCGGGGGAGAAGCCGCGCCCCGGCCTCCGCCGGCCGGTCAGGACCCGTCGCGGGCCAGGGCCGCGCCCTGGTCGCCGTGGCCGTCGAGGCGGTGCTCCCAGAAGGTGAGTTCGTCCCACAGCTCGATCACCAGCTGGTGCTCGGCGCCCAGCACCCGGATCACGTCGGAGATCAGCGTGCGCAGCTGATGCACCGCGGTCATGAAGTTGCCCGCCTCGCCCTCGCGGCGGGCCCGTTCGTGCCGGATCTGCAGGGTCTCGATGTGGTCGGTGCCCATCACCCGCACCTGGTCCGGCAGCAGGTTCCGAAGCAGCTTGGCCGCCTCCGCCGGCCGCCCAGCCGCCGCGGTCCAGTGCGCCCGCCGCCGCCGCGCCCGCAGCGTGCGCGGGTCGAGCGCGCCGCGCAGCGGGCCGCTGTCCGAGATCACCTCGCGCAGCAGCCGCATCGCCGCCGTCGGATCGCCGTCCCGGCCGAGCCGGTCCGCCAACTGCTCGCGCATCCGCAGGGTCTCCGGGTGGTCGTGGCCGAACGCCCGGACCTGCCTCCCGATCTCGTCCCGCAGCGCCTGGATCGAATCGTTCGCCCGCACCGGCCGCGGCCCGGTCGGCGGCGGCACCAGTCGCACCGGCTGGTCCACGGTCGGCTGCGGGTCGATCGTCGCGACCGACTCCGGCGCCGGCACCCCCCACGGCTGCGGCGCGAGGTTGCGCGGCGGCTTGACGGACAGGTCGTCCAGTCGATCCCGCACCTCCGCCGCGTTCGCCGGCCGATTCTCCGGCCGCTTGCTGAGCAGCGCCAGGACCAGGGTGGCCAGGTCCTCGGGCACCTCCAACCGGGAGTTGCGCACCGACTCGGGCGGCTTCTCCAAGTGGGCGTGCATCGTCGAGTGCGGGTGGTCCAGACCGAACGGCGGCGCGCCGGTGAGCATTTCGTGCAGCACACAGCCCACGCCGTACAGGTCGGTGCGGCCGTCGACCGTCTCGCCGCGGATCTGCTCGGGCGCCATGTACGCCGGGGTGCCGATCATGCTGCCGGGCAGCGTGATGCCCGCGCGCGAGGACTCCTTCTGCATGTAGCGCGCTATGCCGAAGTCGAGCACCTTGACCACCCCGCGCGAGGTGACCATGACGTTCGCGGGCTTGATGTCGCGGTGCAGTACGTCGCCCGAGTGGGCGACGTCGAGCGCGTCGCACAGCTGGATCGCCCAGCCGATCACGTGGCCGATCGGCAACCACGCGCCGTCCGCGACGAGTTGGGCCAGGGTGCGGCCGGTGATCAGCTCCATCGCCAGGTACATGACCTTGCCGTCGGTCTCCCGCATGTCGGCGGATCCGGCGCCGAGCGCGGAGGTCACCTGCGCGTCGTGCAGCGTCTCGGCGTCGTGGTCGAACACCCGCGTCGCGATGTCGCCCGGCCGCTGCGCGATCGTCGGCGCGGCGTTCTCCGGGCCGGCGGGGGGTGGCTTCCTCGGGTGGGCGCGGTTCGGTTCGCCGGGGTGCCGGATCACCTGCTTGAGGCCGCGGTCGTGCACCACGATGATGTTGGGCGAGGAGAGCCGGCCGAGGATCAGCGCCTCCTGGCCGAAGCGGTCCATGCTGTTGGATCCGCCGAAGGATTCCTTGAGCACCTTGACCGCGACGAAGCGCTGCATCTTGCGATCCCAGGCCCGCCATACGGTTGCGTTGCCGCCCGAGCCGAGCTTTTCGTCCAGCCGATACCGGCTGCCGAGCCACAACCGAGCCACCGCAAACGCCTCCCCGTACGCGCCCTGTGGATGTGATTGTTTCGTAGCAGCGTCCGTGGGGGGAACCGTATGCGACATCGCCTCGGGGACGGGGCCCGGGGCCCGCCGGGTTCCGCGTGGTCGTCGCCGGTCGGGGTGGGGCGCGGGCGGGCCCGCGTTCGATCGTACGGGCCCACTACCGTCGGTGGCATGACCGAGATCGTTGTCGTGAACTCGCCCGACGAGGCGCCACGGGAGTGGGACGCGAGCGTCTTTTTGGCCGGACCCACGCCGCGTGCCGCGCACGTCGCCTCCTGGCGCCCGGCCGCGTTGAAGCTGATCCGCGAGCGGTGGCGCGGGCCGGGCCGGCTGGTGGTGTTCGTGCCCGAACCCGCGGACGGGCACTCGTGGCCCTCGCACCGGGTGCAGCGGGACTGGGAGTTGCGCAACCTCGACCGCAGCGACCGGGTGCTGTTCTGGATCCCGCGCGATCTGCGCGACCTGCCGGGGCTGACCACCAACGACGAGTGGGGCTGGCTCAAGGACTCGGGCCGCGCGGTCCTGGGCACTCCGCCCGACGCGCCGCAGGTGCGCTATCAGCGGGCCTACGCGCTCGGCCACGACGTGCCGCTACGGGACACCCTGGCCGCGACGATCGACACCGTGCTCGACGCGCTCGGCACCGGTGCGGCGCGGGCGGACGGCGAACGGGACATCCCGTTGAACGTGTGGCGGACCCGGGCCTTCGCCGACTGGTACGCGGCCCAGCGGGCGGCCGGCAACACGCTGCTCGGTGGCCGGATCGTGTGGGTGTGGCGGCACGGCGGACAGACGTGGTTGTGGGCGGCGCACGTGCGGGTCGCGATCGCCGCCGAGGCGGGCCGGGTCAAGGACAACGAGGTCGTGCTGGGTCGCCCGGACGTGGCGGCGGTGGTGCTGTACCGGCGGGCCGAGCCGGTCACGGCGAGCACCGTGGTGCTGGTGCGCGAGTTCCGCTCGGCGGCGCGCACCGAGGACGGCTTCGTTCACGAGGTGCCCGGCGGCGGCGGATACACGGCCGAGGACGGCTGCGCCGAGGTCGGCCAGGAAACCGGTCTGGTACTGGCGCCCGAGCGGTTGCGCGCGCACGGCTCGCGGCAACTCGCCGCGACACTGGCCGCGCATCACGCGCATGTGTGGTCGGCCGAGCTGACCGAGGCGGAACTGGCCCGGCTACGCGACGTCCCCGGTCCACATGGTGTGGCCGGGGACGGGGAGCGCACCGAGGTCGAGATCACGACGTACGGCGAACTGCTGCGTGACGGGCGCGTCGACTGGTCGACGCTGGGGATGTTGGCGGCCGTGCTGGCAGCAGTGCCGGCCGCCGCCGAGGATCAGCGGTAGTTGCCGAGACCCGTGCAGGGGGCGTGTCGCTCGACGAGGCAGACGGTGTCGTCGATCGTCATCAACCGGCCGCCGACGATCTCCGGGGTGCGGAACACCGGAGTCTGCAGGGTGACGAGCGAGCGCGGGCTGAGCGCCGCGACATACGGCTCGCCACAACGGGTGCACATGGCGGGGGCGGTGAGGGTCTTCAGCATGGTGCTTCCTCCGTGACTGGTGACGTTAACCTTCCGTTCACCTTCGGTTCGGTCTCCAGTTTCCTTCCTGGATCCGTAAATGTCAACTGTGTTGGCCTACGGGGGTGGCTGCACATATGGCATCCTGACGGTGTGGATCACAAGGATGTCGACGGCGCGGACCCCGAAGCCGCCGAAGAGGGCCTGGTCAGGGCCGCGAAGGCCTACCGAAGGACCGAGAAGGCGCACGAAGAGGCGCGTCAAGAACTCAAGCGGGCGGCGATCCGGGCGATAGGCGCGGGCGTCAAGCAGTCCGAGGTGGCCAAGGTCACCGGCTGGACACGTGAATACCTGCGACGGTTGAAGAAGGACCGCTAGGACCGCTGGGACCGCGACGACGAGTGAGGCCGGGCCCCGGACGGGGAACCGGCCTCTTCGGTGTGCGCCGGCGTCGGGCGTGCCGTGCGATCAGGCGTTGTCGAGGTCGGCCGGGTTCTCGAAGCCGGGCAGGCCGGCCGGGTCGGTCGCGCCCCCGAACGCGCACAACACGTGGCGCTCGACGATGTACGTGGTGCCCGACGCGTTGAACACCTGCCCCGACACGGGGGCGTCGATCCGGGAGAGGTAGCGCCGCTGGGTGGGGATCAGCTGGGCGATGTACGGCTCGTTGCAGCGGGTGCAGGTGGCCGGCGTCGCGGTCGGCGAGGCCGAGGCGTAGCGGTCCAGGGCGATGACGAGCCGGTCGGCCAGGTGCGCGGCGGTGCGCTGGGTGGTGGCGACCCGCTCCGGATCGCCCGCCTCGCGGGACTCGGCGCAGGCCCGGAGCGCGTCGCCGATCCGGCGCAGCGCCACCTTGTGGAACGGCGGTGCCTGCACGGACAGCGCGTCCGCGCGGTCGGCGATCGAACCGGCGGAACCGGCGAACGCGGGGTGCCGCTGGGCACCCTCGGCGCCGAGGGCCGAGACATCGGCGGCGAGGCCGCGCAGCGCGGCCACGTGCTCGGGCGTCAGGCTCATGGTGTGCCGTTCCTTTCTGCCGTCCGACGGGGAGGCAACTCCGTTCGATGGGAGGCAACCCGTCCATAGTGGACAGACTCGACCGATAAACGCCATGGAATGTGACGATCGGCACGTTGATGACCGGTTTGTCAGAGTTTGCCGAGCGGTAAACCCGGCCGGCGCCGGCGTGCGCTGTGGCGATCCGAAGACGAAACCGTTATGCAATGGCCGAAAAGAACCCCTTGTTGGCGGCCGAGCGAGGGGAGGAGAGTCACGATCACACGTTTTTTGGGGGAATGTATGCGCACTGTGAAAGTCGGGTTGCTCGTGGTGATGCTGACGTGCGCCGTCGGCGCCTGCGGGAGCGGGGACGACGGTTTCGGCGGCCTGGGGGTGAACAAGACGCAGAGCGCGAGCGGCCCGAGCCCGTCGGGGGAGGAGAGCTCCACCGCGCGCGCCACGGACGACACCTCGCCGACGCCCACCGCCGGCCGACCCACCACGACGCGTCCGCGCACCACCGCGCCGGGCACCCCGACGTCCGCGGGCACTTCCGCGGGCAGCGGCGGTGACTGGTCGTCGTCGTATTCGACGAGTTTCCTCAACGGTTGCCTCAGCACCTCGAACAACAACACCCGCTACTGCCAGTGCACGCTGACCGAGCTGCGGGGCAAGTACAGCCAGGCGCAGATGAACGCGTTCGACCAGGAGTACGCGCGCACCAACAAGCTGCCCGACGAGTTGCAGAGCACCGTGCAGAAGTGCCTGAGCACCGGGTGAGCCCCGCCCGTCACCGCCGCCCGACGGGCGGCGGTGACGCTCTCGTCAGTGCGGGATCTCGTCGATGAGGGTGCGGGCGCCCATGGCGAGCAGCTCGCCGGCGACCGCGCCGCCGAGCTTGTCCGGCTCCGAGCCGTGGTCGGTGGCCTCCAGGAGGTGCGTACCGTCCGTGGAATACACCGCGGCGTGCAGGGTCAGGCCGGTGTCGGAGTCGGTGCAGTGGGCCGCGATCGGGCTGTGGCAGTGGCCGCGCAGCTCGCGCAGCAGGGCTCGCTCGGCGGTGACGCAGGCCCGGGTGCCCGCGTCGTCCAGGGCCCGCGCGGCGGCCACGGTCGCCGCGTCGTCGACCCGGCACTGCAGCGCCAGCACCCCCGCGCCGATCGCCGGCAACATCTGAGTGGTGGTCAGGATCTGGGCCACACGCCGCTGTTCGCCGATCCGCTCCAGGCCCGCGACGGCCAGGATCAGCGCGTCGAACTCGCCCGCGTCCAGCTTGGCCAGCCGACCGTTGGCCGAGCCGCGGATCGGTACCGGGGTCAGCCCCGGGTGCCGGCGCCGCAGCTGCGCCGCGCGGCGCACCGAGCTGGTGCCCACCCGGGCGCCGGACGGCAGGTCGGCCAGGCGCGCGCCGACGACACAGTCGTGTACGTCGTCGCGGGGCAGGTAGGCGGCGATGGTGAGCCCGTCGGGCAGCGGCACGTCGCCCGGGATGTCCTTGAGGCAGTGCACGACCAGGTCCACCTCGCCGTCGAGCTGTGCGCGGTCGAGTTCCTTGACGAACGCGCCCTTGCCGCCGAGTCGGGCCAGGCTGCCGCCCCAGCGGTCGCCGCTGGTGGACAGCGGGACGATCGTGGGTTCGCGCGGTTGTCCGGACAGCAGGGCGGCGACGAGCCGGGCCTGCGCGAGGGCCATGGGGGAGGACCGGGTTCCGATGCGGAGCTGCATACGCGACACGCTAGAGCCGTAGCGGCCGCGCGGCCGAATTTCGGCGAAGTCCGGTACCTCACAGGGGGGATGTGCGACTGCGGGGTCGGCCCGCCAGTCGTTCGGCCCAGTCGCCGTGTCCTTCGGGCGGGGTGCGGCGTTGGGCAGGCACGGCTCGTCGGCGTTCGACGGACACCGGCCCTGGAGACAAGGAAACCGCCCCATGCAGCGCATCGTTCGCGGCCTTCTGGTCAGTACGGCCGTCATCGCGGCCCCCGTCGTCGGCGCGACCGTGGCGGTGGCCGTGCCGGCCGGTGCCGAGACACACACCGTTCGGGCCGACACGATCGAAACGGTGAGCGGGCTCTGTGGCAACGAGGCCGGCGCGCTCGCGTTCATCAACCCGACCTTCGGCCAGCGCTGCTGAGGCGGGCCCCGGCCCCGACCGCGCGGCGCCGGCGGTGTCCCGGTCCGATCCGGTGGTCGGATCGGGACACCGCCGTGCGCCGGGTCAGAGGCTGATGTCGGTGCTCAGGCGCAGGTCGCCGAGGGAGCGGCCGACGCGCAGGGTGTAGGTGCCGGGGGCGGTGGCCCAGGCCGCCTCCGCCTCGTTCCAGCGGGCCAGGGTGCGGGCGTCGATGTCGATGGTGGTGGTCACTCGCGCGCCGGGCTCGACGTCCAGGGCGGCGAAGCCGACCAGGCGGATCGGCTCCGGGCGCCCCCACAGCGTGCCGTCGGCGGTCTCCAGGTACACCTGCACCACCTCGCGGCCGGCGCGCTCGCCGGTGTTGGCGACGGTGACCTCGACGGTGACGCCGGCCGCGTCGCCCTTGGCCGCGACCGCCTCGTAGGCCCAGCTCGTGTAGCCCAGGCCGTGGCCGAACGGGTAGGCGGGGGCGGCCTCGCCCAGCGCCCAGGCGCGGTAGCCGATGTTGCTGGACCGCTGCGCGTAGTGGTGCTCGCCGTCGATCCGGGCGGTGGAGTACACCGGGACGTCGGTGTCGGCGGCCGGGTAGGTCGTGGGCAGCCGCCCGCCCGGCTCGGCCGCGCCGGTCAGCACGTCGCCGAGGGCCGCGCCGCCCTCCTGGCCGGGCAGCCAGGCCCACACCACGGCGGCGACCTCGTCGCGCCAGGGCATCAGCACCGGGGAGCCCGCGTTGACCACCACGACGGTCCTCGGGTTGGCCGCGGCGACCCGGCGCACCAGTTCGTCGGAGCGCCCCGGGAGAGCCAGGTCCGCCCGGTCGAAGCCCTCCGACTCGATGTCGTCGGTGGTGCCGACCACGACCACGGCCACGTCCGCCGCCCGGGCGGCCTCGACCGCGGCGGTCAGTTCGTCCTCCTCGGAGCGGCGCGGGTTCGCCCAGCCCAGACCGAGCGCGGCCATGAAGAACCGCTCGCCCTGGCTGAAGTCGACCCGGATCGCCACCTCCGTGCCGGCCGTTGCCTCGATGTCGATGCGAGTGGCCTCCGGGCGCATGATCGTCTCGATCACGTCGGTGCCCTCGGGGGCGGTCATGTCGATCGTGCGGGTCGTGCCGTCGATGTCCACCTCGAACCGGCCCGCGCCGCGGACGTCCAGGATGTTCGTGCCGGACACGGTCGGGGTCACGGTCACCCGCAGTCGGATCACGACCGCTCCGGCCGGGATGTTGTCCGGCCAGAACATCAGGCTGGAGCCCAGGCGGTGTTCGGAGGAGAGCAGGTTGCCGTCAACGTCCAGGAACTCCGCGCGCAGGCCCGGTTCGCCGGTCTCCGGGTCGACGGCCGTGTCCAGGGCCAGGTCGGCCAGCGCGCGGTGGGTGAACGCGCCTTCGGTGAGCGTCAGTTCGACGCCGTTGCCGAGCGCGGCGCGCAGGCCCTCGGGGATCGAGACCACGTGCGAGGGGTTCACATGCGCGCTGCCGCCGCCCTGGGCGGACAGGCGCAGGGCGTTCGGGCCGATCAGCGCGACGCGCGAGAGCGTGCTCGGGTCGAGCGGGAGGGTGCCGTCGTTGGCGAGCAGCACCATGGCCCGGGCGGCGATCTCGCGCAGCGTGGCGGTCGCGTCGTCGGGGGTGGTGGTCGCGGTCGGGGTGCGGTCGCCGAGCACACCGACGCGGGCGGCCAGGCGCAGGACCCGGATCACCCGCTCGTCGATCAGTGACTCGGCGACCCGGCCCTCGCGCACGGCGGCGAGCAGCGGTTCGCCCCACACCTCGGACGGGCCGGGCATCGCGACGTCGGTGCCGCCCGCGGCCGCGGCCTCGGTGGAGCGCACCGCCATCCAGTCCGAGACCACCACGCCGTCGAAGCCCCACTCGTCCTTGAGGACGTCGTTCACCAGGCGCGAGTTCTCGGTCATCGTCTCGCCGTTGACCCGGTTGTACGCGCTCATCACCAGCCACACCCGGCCGGTGCGCACGGCCTCCTCGAACGGCAGCAGGTAGACCTCGCGCAGCGAGCGCTCGTCGATCCGCGAGTCGTAGGACATGCGCTCGTCCTCGGTCTCGTTGCCGACGAAGTGCTTGATCGTGGCCCCGACCCCGGCGGACTGCACCCCCTCGATGAAGGCGGTTGCGATCCGCGCGGTGAGCAGCGGGTCCTCGGAGTAGCACTCGAAGTGCCGGCCGCCGAGCGGGCTGCGGTGCAGGTTCACGGTCGGCGCGAGCAGGACGTGGATGTCCTTGTCGCGGGTCTGCGCGCCCATCACGAAACCGGCCCGGCGGGTGACCTCCGGGTCCCACGCGGCGGCGAGCGCGGTGGGGCTGGGGAACAGCAGCGAGGTGTCGCGCTCGTCCCAGGTGACGCCGCGGACGCCGACCGGGCCGTCGGAGACGCGCAGCTTGCGCAGGCCGATGCGCGGGATCTCGGGGAGGGACCAGAAGTCCTCGCCGACGATCAGGGACAACTTCTCCTCGAGGGTGAGGCGGGTCACCAGCTCGTGCAGCTCGTCGTCCGTGGCTTCGGTGGGGGTGGGGTCGGACATCGTCGTCTGCCTTCCGCTCGCGTTCCCGATCGATCCGGATCGCGCCGGACGGGTCGGTGGGGGACCTCCTCGTACCGTAATCGGAAAACTTTGTGGTCGGTAGTTTTGTTACCTCGACGTGATCTACACCTCGACGGCCCTCCGTCGGGACACGGCAGGATGGGGCCATGGACGTACGATCCGACGATCTCTCCGACACCCCGCCGACCCGGGCCGGGCGGGCCAGACCGCGTGGGCGGGGGTACGCGTCGGGGGACGCGCGGCGTACGCGCATCCTCAACATCGCGCTTCAGGAATTCGCCGAGAACGGCTACCGGGGCACCTCGCTCGCGCGCATCGCCGAGCGCGCCGAACTCACCCAGGCCGGACTGCTGCACCACTTCCGCAGCAAGCAGGAACTGCTCGTCGCGGTGCTCGACCTGCGCGACCGCATGGACATGGCACACCTGGACCTGGCCGAACTCCCGCTCGGCGGCGCGGCGGTGCTGGCCAAGTTCACCGAACTCGCCGGGCACAACCAGGCCATCCCCGGCCTGGTCCAGCTCTTCACCGTGCTCACCGGCGAGGCGGTCACCACCGACCACCCCGCGCACGGGTGGGCCCGGGACCGCTACGCGCTCCTGCGGGCGAGCGTCACCGCGTCCCTGGAGGCCGGTGTGGCGTCGGGCGAACTGCGCGCGGACGTGGACCCGGCCGCGGTCGCCGCGCAGGTCTTCGCGATGATGGACGGGCTCCAGCTGCAATGGCTGCTCGACCCCGAACACGTCGACATGGCGGCGCTGTTCCGCGACTACGTGGAGCACCTGCTGCGCCGCATCCGGGCCGCCTGACCCGGACCGCCCCTATGCCTTGTCCGGCGCGTCCTCGCCCGCGGTCAGCTCGCGCAATACCGCGCCCAGGTCCCAGTTGGACAACCCCGCCAGCGCCTCGCGGAAGACGGTGAGCCCGAACAGGTCGCCCCGGGCGGTCATCCGGCCGGCGGCCAGCGCCTCCCGCGGTGCGTGCCGGTCGTTGAGCAGGATCACCCGGCGGGCGGTGTCGTAGTCCATGTGCACGATCAGGTCCGGCCCCGGCAGCAGGCCCGGGCGGACCAGGACGCGGCCCTGGAAGACGTCCAGATGCAGTTCGGCCGGGTCCTCGCGGCCCGGGACGTCGCTGACCACGATGTCCACGATCGCCGGATGCGGCGTGCGCTTCTCCGGATCCGGGGTGATCAACCGGCTCAGCCGGGACACCGCCGCAATCCACGCGTCGGACATGAACGCGTGCCGATCCAGGGCCGGCTCCGCGGCGTCGGCCGGCACCGGCTCGGTCCGGGTGCGCTCGGGCTCCTCGCGCAGCACCTTCCCCAGCTCCTCGCCGAGCCGGCGGGCGGCCGTACGGCGCATCGCCCGGGCGAGTTCGGCCTCCACCGCGCGCAGCGCCAGCGGACGCATCCGACGGATCATCTCCGCCGTCTCGTCCGCGTCGCCGTCGGCAGGCAGCAGGTGCGTCTCCATCAACCGCCCGAAGCCCCCGGCCACGTGCTCCATCGCCGCGCGCAACATCCGCAGCTGCTCGGTGACCGCGCCCACCGGGACGCCGGCCGCGTGCAGTTCGGCGCCGACCGCCAGCTCGCGCGGACTGGGCACCCGAAACACGGTCAGCGAGTCGTCCTCGGGTTCGAGCAGACCCAGGCGCACCGCCCCCGCGAGCGCGACCGGATCGGACAGTCCGCCGAACATCGCGATCAACTCGGCGCGGGTCATCCGCTCCGGGGTCTCCTCGCTCCACGGACCGCTCGCCTCGGCGACCAGGCCGAGCACGCCGCCGAGGCTGCGTCCGCCGTCCCAGGCGTCGAGCAGCTCCTTGATGCTGACCAGGCTGTAGCCGCGCTCCAGGAGTTGGCCGATCAGGCGCAGCCGGCCCAGATGGGCGTCCTCGTACAGCGACACCCGGCCCTGGCGCCTGGGCCGCGGCAACAGTCCGCGATCCTGGTATGCCCGTACGTTGCGTACGGTGGTGCCCCCCTCGCGGGCGAGGTCTTCGATCCGATAATCCGCCAACCTCGTGCCTCGCGATCCTCGTGCCCCGTGTCCGCGGCCAACGTAATGCAGATACGTTCGAGGTTCGATCACGCGGTGATCGCAATGGGCGCGGGAACGCTCCCGAAGCAGGTCCCGGAACACCGGCCCGGCGGATCCCGGAACCGGGAAAAGCGCAAGCGCGGGACTCAGGGAATGACCACGACCGGGCGTTTGGCGTGTTTGACCAGACGGCACGCGACCGATCCGAAGATCCGACTGGCCAGCCCGGTGGATCCGCCGACCACGATCGCGTCGGCGGTGAATTCGCGCGCGACGTCCTCGATCTCGTGGCAGATGTCACCCCCGCGCTCGACCAGGATCCACGGCACGTCGCTGAGGTGGTCCGCGCAGGCCAGTTCCAGGCCCAGGGCCTCGGAACGACTGTCCGGCACATCGATGAAGACCGGCGGCTCGCAGCCGGCCCACACGGTGGCCGGAATCCGGTTGGCCACGTGCACGATCACCAGCCCGCCGCCGAGTCTGCGCGCCATGCCCGACGCGTACGCGAGGGCTCGCTCGCTGGACTCGGACCCGTCGAAACCGACCACGACGGGATGCTGGAACGCGGGATCGCGCTGATGGGGGGAATCGGGACGGAGCAACGGAGTGCCGTCCGGGAAGTCACTGAACTCGAAAGCAGCCATGGGAATCGGGCGTCTTTGCTGTGGAGGGGCGCCTCGGGGCTTTCTGTACCAGATTACTGCGCCGACCCGCACATTCGACAGTGTCGGTCGGGGTTCTCCCGGACAAAAAAGACACTGGGCCGTGTACCGGTCTGGGCATGGTGCGGTCCGCCGGACCACGCGCGGGGATGGATCCCCCGGGCAAAGCCTCGGCGAGACACGCACATTAGCCGGACAAGGCCGTGAATGGGGAGACCCGGGCGGCCGTGTGGGTGATTGCGTTCCGGGCGCGGCCGTCTCGGGCCCGGTCGCCGGGGCGCCGCACGGGCCGGTTCGAGCCGGCCCCGGGGAGGACCGTTCGGGGGTGCGGGGCGACGCCGCCGGGGGAACGGGCGTTACCCCGGACCCCGCCCGAGCGTTGGTCAGGGCGACACCGTGCGTCCGGGCGACCGCGTAGTCACGGGCGGCGATCCGCTGGTCGGACGCCGACCCACCCGCGCGCCCACCCGCGCCGCGGCGCCGACGTCGAACCTGTCCGACGGCCCGACACGCGCCGGGCCGTCGGCGGGTTCGACGCTTTTCCGGACCCGGCCGGCGTCGGTCTCGCGCGGGCTCACATCGTGAGCAGCACCCCGCCGTAGGCCGCGCCGGCGATCAACACCCAGGAGGCGAAGCCGAGCAACAACGCGCGCCACCCGGTGCGGATCAGCCGACCGAGCCGGACCATGCTTCCCAGCCCGAACAGCGCGGCGGCGAGCAACAGATCCTGCACGGTGCCGGCCACCTCCAGCACGCCGGCGGTCAGCAGGCCGGTGCTGCGGACGGCGACCATGGCCAGGAAGCCGAGCACGAACAGCGGGATCAGCGGCGGCCGCCGGGACCCGGCCCGCCCGGTGTCGCCGGCCCGCGCGGCCCGACGGCGCAGCGTGTACGCGGTGCCCGCCACGATCGGCGCGAGCAGCAGCACCCGCATCAGCTTGACCACGACCGCGGTGTGCAGCGCGACCGGCCCGGCCGGCCCGCCCGCCGCGACCACCTGGCCGACGTCGTGCACGCTCGCGCCGACCCAGCCGCCGTAGTGGGTCGGGTCGAGGCCGAGTGGCGCCCGCAGCAGCGGCAGCACACCGATCGCCAGGCTCCCGCACAGGGTGACCAGCGCGACCGAGGTGACCACGTCCTCCTCGTCGCTGTCGCTGACCCCGTTCATCGCCGCGACGGCGGAGGCGCCGCAGATGGAGAAGCCGGTCGCGATCAGCAGCGGCTGATCGCCGGGCAGCCCCATGCGCCGACCGAGCCACCGGGTGGCGAAGAAGGTGAACATCACCACCACGATCACCATCGCCACGGTCGGCAGCCCGAGTCCGACGATGTCGCCGAGCGCGAGCTTGAGCCCGAGCAGCACCACGCCGGCGCGCATCAGCCGCCGCCCCGCGAAGCCGAGCCCCGGCGCGGTGGCGACGGGCAGCACCCGCACGTTGGCGGCGAGCACGCCCAGCGCCACCGCGACCGTGAGCATCGGTACGTGCGGCCAGATCCGGTGCGCGCCCCAACTTGCGGCCACCGCGAGCGTCGCCGCGAGCAGCCCCGGCCACAGTCGGGCCCTCGCCGTCCCGGCGGGAGCCGTGGACTGCCGGTGGTGGGCGCGCCGCGCGGTCGTCAGGGTCATGATCACCACCCTCGGGCCGCCTCCCCCGCGCGGGTAGCGGTCGATTGCCTGGTAGGTCATAGGGTTTGGCTATGACCTCGAACGCGCGCCCGGCGGACCGGTTGCCGGATCTGTACACGCTGGAACTGCTCGTGGCGGTGACCGAGAACGGCAGCCTGGGCGCCGCCGCCCGCCGGTTCGGGATCAGCCAGCCGTCGGCCAGCGCGCGGATGCGCACCCTGGAGCGGCGGCTCGGCGTACGGCTCCTGGAGCGCAGCACCACCGGCTCGGTGCCCACCGCGGCGGGCCTGGTGATCACCGACTGGGCGCGCGGGGTGCTCGACCAGGCGCACGCGCTGGTGGAGGGCGCCGCCGCGCTCAAGGCCCGACAGGAGGACCGGCTGCGGGTGGCGGCGAGCCTGACCGTGGCCGAGCACCTGGTGCCCGGCTGGCTGACCGCGCTGCGCGAGGCGGTGCCCGGGCTGCACGTCGGCCTCCAGGTGACCAACAGCCTGCACGTGATCGAGGCGCTGCGGGCGGGCGAGGCCGACATCGGCTTCGTCGAGGGGCCCTGGGTCCCGCGCGACCTGCAGTCGGCGGCGGTGGGCCGGGACCGGCTCGTGGTGGTGGTCGCGCCGACCCACCCGTGGGCCCGGCGGCGACGCCCGATCGCGGCGGCCGAGTTGGCGAACACGCCGCTGCTGCTGCGCGAGGCGGGCTCGGGCACCCGGGAGACGCTGGAGCGGGCGCTGGCGGCCTACGACGGAGTCGCCGTGCCCGCCCTGGAGTTGGGCGCGACGGCGCCGCTGCGCTCGGCCGCGATCGCCGGATCCGCGCCCGCCGTGTTGTCCGATCTGGCGGTGCGCGAGGACCTGGCCGAGGGGCGTCTGGTGGCCGTCCCGGTGGCCGATCTGCCCGCCCTGGATCGCGTCCTGCGCGCGGTGTGGCCGCGCGGTCGGGAGCTGCCGGAAGGTGCCCTGCACCTGCTGCACGCGGCCCGACGGCGCCCCGGGGCCTGACAGCCCGCGCAATTGTCGATAAGTTCCGCGATGTGACCACCGTCACAAACACGCATATCTACATAACGTCACGTAGAGAACACCATGCATAGACAAGGTAAGAGAGAGTAAGTTCCGATCTTGGGTTACGCGAGTGACGCCTGTGAACTACTGGGGCGGGACAGCCTGCGCGATCCGGACCGCTGGCATGACCGGGGCCGTGCAGGTCACAGAGGGGTGAAGGGGGCGATCGGGGCCATGAGCAGGATCGACAGCCGCAAGGACCGGCGACGGGGCCGAGTACGCGTGGTCGATGCCGATCACCCGGCCGAGTCCGGCGCGATCGACGCGACGGGCGCGACGGGCGCGATCGACGTCGGTTCGGGCGGCGACGAGGACGCGGCGGTGATCGTCGCGGCGTCCACCGTGCTCTCCGAGGCCCCGCCCGAACACGACTCGGTCGACGACGACGGCGAGTACGCCGACGACATCGACCTCGACGGTGAGTACGACCCCGACGGCGAGGGTGTCCTGGCCCCGGGGCGGGAGCGCCCGCTGCTCGGCCGGCGGCGGCCGGACACCATCGCGGTGCTGCTGTTCGCCAACTCGCCGATCCTGGAGAGTTCGATCCCGATATCGGTGTTCGGGGTCGATCGACGCGACGCCGGCGTGCCGAACTACCGATTACTGGTATGTGCGGCCGAACCCGGACCGCTCCGCACCACCGGCGGCGTCGAGCTGATAGCGCCGTACGGCCTCGACGCGCTGGCCCGGGCCGGCACGGTGATCGTGCCCGCGTGGCACTCGCCGTCGCGGATGCCGCCGCCGCCCGTCCTGGAGGCGCTGCGTCGGGCGCACCGTGAGGGGGCCCGGATCGTCGGCCTGTGCGGCGGCGCCTTCGTGCTGGCCGCGGCCGGTCTGCTCGACGACCGTCCGGCGACCACGCACTGGATGTACGCGCCCGCCCTGGCCAAGCGCTATCCGAAGGTCCGGGTGGACCCGCGCGAGTTGTACGTGGACGACGGCGACATCCTCACCAGCGCCGGCACCGCGGCCGGGATCGACCTGTGCCTGCACCTGGTCCGGCTCGACCACGGTCCGGACGCGGCCAACGCGCTCGCCCGGCGCCTGGTCGTACCCGCGCATCGGATCGGCGGCCAGGCCCAGTACATGGACCTGACCCTGCCCGAGGAGATCAGCGGCGACCCGCTGGCCACGGTGATCTCGTGGGCGCTGGAGAACCTCGCCGAGCGCTTCGACATCGAGCAGTTGGCGACCCGCGCGTACATGAGTCGGCGCACCTTCGACCGGCGCTTTCGCACGCTCACCGGCAGCGCCCCGCTGCAGTGGCTGCTGACCCAGCGGGTGCTTCAGGCGCAGCGGCTCCTGGAGACCACCGATCTCCAGGTCGAGGAGATTGCCCGGCGCTGTGGATTCCGCTCGCCGGTGGCGCTGCGGGGGCACTTCCGCAAACAACTGGGCGTGCCGCCGGCCTCGTACCGCGAGACGTTCCGCACCCGCGGCCCGGAGGAGACCGGGGACGAGGAGGTATGTGCACGGGCCGTAGGGTGACCCCATGAACGACCGCTTGGTCTGGATCGACTGTGAGATGACGGGACTCGACCTGTCCCGGGACGCGTTGGTGGAGGTGGCGGCTCTCGTCACCGACTCCGAGCTCAACATTCTGGGCGACGGGGTCGATGTCGTGATCCGCCCGCCCGCCGAGGCGCTCGCCGGCATGCCCGATGTGGTGCGCAAAATGCACACCGCTTCAGGTCTGCTGGACGAGCTGGAGGCGGGCGTGAGCCTGGCCGAGGCCGAGGCAGAGGTGCTGCGCTACATCAAGGCGCACGTGCCCGACGGCCGCAAGGCACCGCTGTGTGGGAACTCGATCGGCACCGACCGGGGCTTTTTGGCGCGGGACATGCTCGATCTCGACGCCTACCTGCACTACCGGGTGATCGACGTCTCCTCGATCAAGGAGCTGGCCCGCCGCTGGTATCCGCGGGTCTACTTCCAGAGCCCGCCGAAGGCCGGCAACCACCGCGCGCTGGCCGACATCCACGAGAGCATCGAGGAACTGCGCTACTACCGCGAGGCGATCTTCGTCCCGGAGCCGGGACCGGACAGCGACACCGCCAAGGCGATCGCCGCCCGGTACGGCCACAAGCCGGCCGAACGCGCCTGAGATCGAGCTCGCGCCCGCTCGCGCGCGCTTCGCGTCAGGCTCGCGCGTCCCGTGAAACCACCGCGGGCACCCCTTGAAATCACCACGCGGAAACCCTGCGGCGAGCAGCCTCCGGGAGCCTGTACACTTTTCCTCGCCGGGACGGAAACGCCACGGCGATGGTGGGTGTAGCTCAGCTGGTAGAGCACCTGGTTGTGGTCCAGGAAGTCGCGGGTTCAAGTCCCGTCACTCACCCCGAGAAGGCCCCGAGACATGCAAGTGTCTCGGGGCCTTGTGCGTTTTCGGGTGATTGCCGCCGGATCGCGCCCGATGTCGGCGTTCGCGTTGTGTGCGGCGGCGCGCGCGGCGTAGCGTGCCGTCACCTGAGGGTTACGTACGTGTCATCGGGAGGGTTTCGATCATGAGCATCGGCGAGTCGGGGCAGCCTTCGCGGCAACAGCTCGACGACGAGAAGGCCGCGCTGTACGCCATGGACATCAGTGGTGTCACGTGGATCGGCTACGGCGAGGACACCACCGGCGAGGGGATCGTGGAGACCGCCGAACTGCCCGGCGGGGGCATGGCGATGCGCAACTCGATCCACCCGGAGGGGCCGATCCTGCGGTTCACCGAGGGCGAGTGGACCGCCTTCGTACTGGGCGTGCGCGACGGCGAGTTCGACCTGGACCGGCTGGCCGAGCCGCTGCCGGAGCAGCACGGCTGACACCGCGTCGGATGGACCGGTCGGCTCGACCCGACGGGTCAATCATCCATTTCGCCCGTTTGGTGAATCGTGTACCGGTTACTCCTCGGTGGACGTGCCACCGACGGAGGGAAATCCGTGTCCACAGCCACCTCCGGGGTGGAGATCAGTGCGGTCGGCCTGGCGGCGGAGGGCCCGGACGGCGTCATTTTTCGCGACGTGCGCGTGACCGCGCCCGCGGCCGGCCTGACCGTGCTCGCCGGACCCGCCGGCGCCGGCCGGACGTCGTTGCTCCTCGCGCTCGGCGGCCGATTCCGGACCGTCGCCGGCACCGTGACCGTGGCCGGCAGCGGTCGAGCCGCCGACGCCCGCGCCCACACCGCGCTGGCCCGGGCCCGCCCGGGCCTGGACCTGGAACCGCACCTGTTCGTCGCCGAGACCGTCGCCGAACGACAGGCCGTCGACGGCGGCCGGCCCAGCGGGACCGCGCTCGCGCGGATGTACGACCTGCTGCGCATCGACCCGCCGGGCCACGTCCTGGTCGAGCACCTGTCCGCGGTCGAACACCTGCTCTTCGCGGTCGCGCTGGCCGCCGCCGACCGACCCGGCGCGGTCCTGGTCGACGACGTGGACAGCGGCATCGCGGGCGCCGACCTCTCCCGCGCCTGGCGGGCGTTGCGCGACCTGGCCGACACCGGCACCACCGTGGTGGCCACCGCGACCGCCGCGCCGCGCGGCGCCGACGTGGTGGTCGATCTGCCCGGACACCATCTGTACCCGAGAGGCGGTACCGCCTGATGGGTGTGCTGCGCCTGGCCTGGTTCGAACTGCGGCGCTTCCGGGGCCCGTTGCCCCGGCTGGTCCCGGTCATGCTGATGCTGGTGCCGACCCTGTACGGGGCTCTGTACCTGTGGTCCAACTGGGATCCGTACGGCCGACTGCACCAGGTGCCGGTCGCGTTCGTGAACGAGGACCGGCCGGTGGACGCGCGCGGGCAGCACATCGACGCGGGTGGTCGGCTGACCGAGGTGATCCGCCACGACCGGAACTTCAAGTGGACGGTCACCGACGCCAAGGCCGCCCGCGACGGTCTGGACGACGGCGACTACCACTTCGTGGTCACCGTGCCGCCCGACTTCAGTGCCACGCTGGCCACCACCGCCTCCGCCGAGCCGCGTCAGGCCAAGTTGCTGATGACGCTCGACGACGCCAACGGCTTCATCATCGGCAAGATGGCCGAGATCGCCAAGACGCAGCTCCAGCAGCAGATTTCGGCGACCACGCAGAGCACGCTGGTGCAGCAGTTGTACGGGGAGACCGGCACGCTCAAGGCGCAATTGGCCCAGTCGGCCGACGGCGCGCGGCAACTCGCGGCGAACGCGGGCGGCGTGCCCCCGGAGCAGACCCGCCAGGGTGCCGCGCAACTGGCCGACGGGCTGGCGAATCTGGACGCGGCGGTACCGGCGCCGCCGCCGGCGCAGGCCGCCGGAGCGGACGCGCGGGTGCTCGGCGCGCCGGTGGTGATCGAGGTGCACAACCTGCATCCGGCGGTGCTGTACGGGCGCGGGCTCGCGCCGTTCTTCTTCGGGATCGCGCTGTGGGTGTTCGGCCTGGTCGGCTACCTGCTGCTGCGGCCGTACAACCCGCGCGCGCTCGCCGGGCGGGCCGGCGCGGTCAAGGTGGCGATCGCGGGGTGGTTGCCCGCCGCCGCGCTCGGCGTGCTGGGCGCGTTCGTCCTGTACGCGGTGGTCCAGCTGGGACTGGGCCTGGACGCCGACGATCCGGGTCTGAGTCTGCTGCTGATCGCGCTGGCGGCGGTGACCTTCGTGGCCATCGCGCAGTTCCTGCGGGCCGCGCTCGGCGCGGTGGGCGACGTGCTGATCCTGGTCCTGCTGATGCTCCAGCTCACCTCGTGCGGCGGGCTGTATCCGGTCACCACCACCCCCGAGCCGTTCCAGGCGCTGCATCCGGTGTTGCCGATGACCTACCTGGTGAACGGGTTGCGCATCACCCTCACGGGTGGTCAGGGCGAGCGTTTGGGGGTCGCCTTCGCGGTGCTCGGCGCGTACCTCGTGGTGGCCCTGATCGCGACCGTTTTCGTGGTCCGGCACAAGCGGATGTGGACCATGGCCGGGCTGAAACCGTCCGTGGAGTTGTGATCACCCGGATTTCCATGGGGCCGACTCGCTCCCCCGTACGGTTGTACTCGGGGGAGCGCAACCACGTCCGCTCCGGACACGTCGCCCACAATCAGGGGGTACCGCGGGTTTGCCACCTGTGGTGGAGGAGGGAGAATCAGCGGCGATGAACGAGCAGGAGATACAGAAACTGAGGGCCGAGGCCGAGACCCGGATGCGGGAACTCGGGCCCGATCACCCCGGTTCGCTCGACGCGCGCGCCGCGTGGGCCCGGGTCGTCGGCGACGAGGGCCGACCCGCGGAGGCCGCCCGGATGTTCGGGGAGCTGGCGGGCGACTACGCGCGCGTGCTCGGCCCGCAACATCCCGACACGCTCCTGGCCCGGCACAACCACGCCTACTGCCTGGGTCTGTCCGGCAACGCGGTCACCGCCGAGTCGCTGGCGCGCGACGTCGCCGCCGACTGTGTCCTGGTGCTCGGTCAGGACGACCCCGAGACGTTGAACGTGCGTGCCGGGTGGGCTCGTTGGATCGGCGAGGCGGGTGATGCCGCGGGCGCGGCCCGGATGTTGCGACCGATCGTCGAGGAGGCGACCGACGCGCTGGGGCCGGTACACCCCGACACGCTGACCATCCGACACCAGCACGCGCACTGGGTGGGCCGCTCGGGCGAGACGATCCAGGCGGCCCGCTTGATGGCGGCCATCGCGGACGAGCGCGCCGAGGTGCACGAGCCGGACGACCCGGCGGCGCTGACCGCCCGGCACGACCGCGCGATGTGGGCGGGCGAGGCCGGTGACGTCTCGGTGGCCCGGGACGCGATGATGCGGCTGGTGGAGGACGCCACGCGCGTGCTCGGCCCGGACCACCACGACACGCTGGTGATCCGGCACAACCACGCGCACTGGACCGGCGAGTCCGGCGATCCGCTGGGCGCGCGCACGCTGCTCACCCAGTTGGTCGCGGACTGCTCGCGGGTGCTCGGCGAACAGCACCCGGACACCGAGAACGCCCGACGCGGGCTGATGTGGTGGACGTACGGGCCCAAGGCCACCGGCCCGGCGCCGGTGTTCGCCACCCCGGTGGGGAACAGCTCGGTCGAGGCGGGGAAGCCGGCGAAGGAGCCGAAGCCGGCCAAGCCCGCGCGGGTGAAGCAGCCGAAGCCGCCGAAGCCGCCGAAGCCGTCCCGGGAGTCGCGGAAGGCGGCGGCCCGGCCGGCGGCGGCCGACGTGGCGTCTGCGGTCGCGGCGGAGGTTGCGGGTGCTCCGGTGGATGCCTCGCCGGCTGCCTCGGCCGTCGCTGCGGCGGCGCCCACGGAGGTGGTGTCGGTCGGCGCCGCGGACCCGGTGTCGCGGTCGGTCGGGCCGGACGAGGAGGTCACCGCGTTCGCCCCGGTCGCCGGGCTCACCCCCGACACCGAGCAGAACGCGGCGGTGTCGGCCGCACCGACCGCGCGGGTCGGCTTGGACAAGGAGCCGGAGCCGGCCGCCGAGCCCGAGGCCGCCGCCGTACCCGACCGGGACGAGGCGCCGGAGGACCTGGCGACCCGGGTGACGAGCGTGGCGCCCGACGACGAGCCGACCCACGTGAGCGTGCCGCCGCGCCCGGCCGTACCGCCGGCGACGGGCAAGCCGAAGGGGAAGGCGAAGGACGTCGAGCCGGCCGACGATGTTGACCCGGTCGATGTCGCCGAAGCGCCGGATGCGCCGGATACCTCCGATACATCCGACGCGAAGAAGTAGGCACACCACGAGCGGGGCGTCGTCGGGCATCCGATGGCGCCCCGCTCGTGCGTTCGGGGGCCGACGGTGCCTGATCATGTGGTGTCGTCATATGTACGCAACATGCTCGAAACGGGAAAGGTTCAGGATTCAAGACAGGTCGATGAAGGAGGTGTCGCGTGTTGTACCGACTGAGGGTGTCGCTGCCCGATCGACCGGGATCGCTCGCGCGGGTCACGCAGCTGCTCGGCGCGGCGGGGGCCGATGTGATGCAGATGACCGTGCTCGAACAGCTCGGCGGCCGGGCGGTGGACGAGTTCACCGTCTCCTGGGCGGGCGAGCGGGACGTCGCCGGCCTGGTCGCCGCCCTGGAGCGGTCGGCCGGCGTCCGGATCGAGGGGTGCTGGGCGGCCGGTGAGGTGCCCGGTTCCGCGCCCGAGCTGGACGTGCTGGGCCAGGTGGCGCGCGACCCCGGCCGGGCGGTGGCCACATTGATCGACGCGGCGCCGACGCTCTTCCACGCCGACTGGGCGGTGGCCACGCGCGGCGGGCGTGGTCGACAGCGGGTGTACGCGAGCTGGCGGGCCCCGCAGACGCCGGTGTTCCCCGCGCTCACCCCGATGCGGCCGCTGGGCTTCGCCTACGAGGGCGAGGCCACCGGCCACGGGGCGGCGGCGCCGATCGGGGCGTCCTGGCTGACGATGTACGTGGTCCGGCACGAGGGCCCCGCGTTCCACCGCACCGAACTGGACCGCCTGGGCCGCATCGTCGACGTGGCGCTCGGCGTCCTGGGCGAGCGCGGCGCGGCCAAGGCGACGGGCGCCGGCGCGGGCCCGGGGCCGGCCTGATCGGGGCTTCGGCGCCGGCCGAATGTACTGATTTGCCCGATCCGCGATTCGGATTCGACCGAGACGGGAACCATTTACCGCTATTCGGCGTGTAACGATCGGAACAACGTATGATTGCGTAATTGTGCGCGCACTTCGGGCCGTGAGCCGGGCGCACATCGAGCGCGGGGGCCCGACGAAGGCGACGACGACGTGCAGGACAGGGATGAGACGTCCCCGGGGGCCGCGGCCGTTCCGGGGGCGTCGGCCGAGGAGCCGGGGTCGGAGAACCCCAGCCGCATAGAACGGCGCGCCCACGACCGCCGGCGCCGCCGGCGGCGCATCCTCACGTGGATCGGCGGCGGCCTCGTTGCCGTCCTGCTCGCCGCGGGCGGTTTCGGCTGGTGGTTGTACGACCGCCTGAACGGCAACATTCGCACCCAGGACTTCGCCGACCAGCTGACCGATCGCCCGGCGCCCACGGGCGCGCTGAACGTGCTGTTGGTGGGGTCCGACTCGCGGGCCGGCGACAACTCCGAGTACGGCCGCGACGACGGCGGCAGCCAGCGCTCGGACACCACGATCCTGCTGCACGTACCCCAGGGGCGAAAGAGCGCGACCGCGGTCAGCTTCCCGCGTGACCTGATGGTCGACGTGCCGTCGTGCCGGACCACCTCCGGTGGCACCCAGCGGGCCTACTTCGGCCAGTTCAACAGCGCGATGGAGGTCGGCGGGGTGCCGTGCGTGGCGGCCACCGTGGAGCGGCTGACCGGCGCCCGGATCGACCACCAGATCACCATCGACTTCGTCGGCTTCAAGAAGGTCGTGGACGCGCTCGGCGGAGTGCCGATGCACATCGCCCAACCGATCGACGACAGGGCCGCGCACCTGCAACTGCCCGCCGGCGACATCACCCTGAACGGCGAGCAGGCGCTCGGCTTCGTCCGGGTGCGCAAGAGCCTGGGCGACGGCAGCGACATACAGCGCATCGAACGGCAGCAGGAATTCCTCAAGGCGCTGATCAAAAAGGTGCAGGGGGAGAACCTGCTGACCAACCCGGCGAAGGCGTACAACGTGATGGACGCCGCGACCAAGGCGATCACCACCGACTCCGGGATCAACACCCTGGCCGGCCTGTACGACTTCGCCAACGGCCTGCGCGGGATCCCGCTGGAGAAGATCGACTTCGTCACCACGCCGCTGATCGACTACGTCCCCGACCCGAACCGGGTGGCGCTCAAGCAGCCCGACGCGGCGCAACTGTTCACCGCGCTGCGCGACGGGGCGCCGGCGCCCACGCCGACCGGGACGGCCCGCCCGACCGACGGCACGGGGGGCGCCGACGCTTTCGGCGGGAACGGCACGGGATCCGGGACGAGCGGCGCGGGTTCGACCGGAACCGGTCGCTCCGGCGCGGGTTCGACCGGATCCGGCCGAAGCGGGTCGGTCGGCGGTACGGGCGCGGGCACGAATCAGGGCACTGCGGGACGTTAACCGTCGCCGGTCCGTGACCCCTGGTCGTTGAACTGTACGGTGCAGGGGTTCGCCGACGACGCGGCCGATCGCCCCCGGGGGGCAGACCCGGTCATGGGGCCGCCCGCGACGCCTTACGGTGGACTCGCGAGGGTGCTGGGTGCGGACCGAGGGGCTGGTGGCAGGGGCGCCATGACGGGTCGGGTTCTTCAGGTGGTGCAGGGCACTCGTTGGCGACGCCGCGCGGGCGAATACGCCTCGATCGGGGCCGCGGTGGGCGCGGCGGCGGCGGGCGACTCGATCCTGGTCGCGGCGGGGACGTACCGCGAGGATGTGGCGATCTCCGTGCCGGTGACGGTGGTCGGCTCGGACGGGCCGGGGACGGTGATCCTGACCGCGGCCGACGGGGTCGCGCTCACCATCACCGCCGACGCGGCGGTACACGGCCTGGTCGTCGACGGCGGCGCGGGCGTGTTGTCGCCGGCCATCGTGATCGAGGGCTGCGCGCCGATACTGGAGGAGTGTGTGGTCCGGGCCGCCTCGGTGGTCGCGGTCGAACTGCGCGCGGGCGCCGACCCGATGGTGCGCCGCTGCCGGGTGGGCAACCCGAAGGGCGTGGGTATCGGGGTGACCGGACGCTCGCGCGGCACGTTCGAGGACTGCGAGATCGGCGACACCGGGCGCGAGGGCTTCGACGTGCGCGAGGGCAGCGCACCGATCCTGCGCCGGGGCCGGGTGCGCGACGCCTCCGGGCACGGACTGCGCTTCACCGGACCCGGCACCACCGGCAGCGTCCAGGAGTGCGAGATCCAGGACGGCTCGGACGCGGAACCCGCGGTGTTCGTCGGCGACCAGGCCTCGCCGCATCTGACCGGTCTGCACATCCACGACGTGGGCGGCGGCGGGATCTGCGTCGCGGGCGGCGCCGCGCCGATCATCGCCGACTCGCGGATCGAACGGGTCGGCTGGGCGGGCATCTCCGTCGGCGGTCAGGGCAGCGCCGGGTCGTTGTCGCGGACCGAGATCAGCGCGGTCAAGGGCACCGGCGTCCAGGCCGACGACCTGGCCACGTTCTCGCTCGACGACTGCACGATCCGCGACGCCGAGGGCAACGGTGTTTCCGTCGACCGGGGCGCCAACCTGACCCTGGTCGGCTGCCGACTGCGCGACATGGGCCGCAACGGCGTCGACGTGCACGGCCACTCCGAGGTCACCCTCAGCGGTTGTACGATCCGCAGCTTCGGCCGCAACGGGCTCGCGCTGGCCGACCACGGGGCCCGCGCGTCGGCGATCGACTGCGAATTCCACGACTCCACCGGCGGCAAGCCGGCCGTGTGGGTGGCCGACGGCGCGGACGCCGCGCTCGGCGAGTGCCGCATTCACGACGTGCTCGACGGGGTCAAGGTGGCCGGTTCCGGCACCGGCTTGTCGATGCACGACTGCGAGATCCACGACGTGGACGAGACCGGCATCGGCGTGGGTGCCGGCGCGGTGGTCTCGGTCAAGTCCTGCAAGGTGCGCAAGGCCACCACCGGCGTGTGGTTCATGGAGTCGGACTGCGGCGGCATCATCGCCGACTGCACGATCGAGGACACCACCGACGGCGTCTCGGTCACCGGCGCGGCCGGGCCCACGGTGCGCCGGGTCCGGGTGGATCGGGCCACCGGTGAGGGCATCCGGATCGCCGGCGGCGGGCGCGGCGACTTCGAGGACTGCGAGGTGCTCGGCGGGCGCGGCTACGGGGTGCACGTACGCGAGGGCTGCCATCCGGTGTTCACCCGCTGCACCACGCGCGACAACGCCAAGGGCGGCTTCGAGTTCGCCGGTCCGGGGCCGGTCGCGGTCGAGTGCACCTCGCAGGGCGACGGGACGAGCGGCACGGAGCCGGCGGCGGGCGGGATCCTGGGGACGCCGAGCCCGATCGCGGCGGCCGGCGCACAACCCCAGGGAGTGGCCCGGCTGACCGCCACGCTGCCCATCCCCGGGGCGCGCGACGGCGCGGCCGTGGACGAGGCGGCGGCCACGTCCGGGCGCGGAGTGGACGAACTGCTGGCCGAGTTGGACGGTCTGGTCGGCCTCGCCGGGGTCAAGGCCGAGGTGCGCAACCTGATCGACCTGATCTCGGTGGGCCGCCGGCGCGAGGAGGCCGGGCTCAAGGCGCCCACGCTGCGCCGGCACCTGGTCTTCACCGGCTCCCCGGGCACCGGCAAGACCACCGTGGCCCGGCTGTACGGGGAGATCGCCCAGGCGCTCGGCGTGTTGCGGGTGGGTCACCTGGTCGAGGTCTCCCGGGTCGACCTGGTCGGCGAGCACATCGGCTCCACCGCGCCGCGCACCAAGGAGGTCTTCGACCGGGCCCGGGGTGGGGTGCTGTTCATCGACGAGGCGTACAGCCTGGCCCCGCCGGACCCCTCGCGCGACTTCGGCCGCGAGGCGATCGACACGCTGGTGAAGATGATGGAGGACCACCGCGACGACGTGGTGGTGATCGTGGCCGGCTACACCGACGAGATGGAGCGTTTCCTCGGCGCGAACCCCGGCTTCGGATCCCGGTTCTCCCGCACCATCACCTTCCAGGACTACTCGGCCGACGACCTGGTCGAGATCACCCTCATGCAGGTGCGCGAGCACGAGTACGTGCTCACCGACGAGGCGTGCGAGGCGCTGCTCGGCTACTTCCGCCGACTGCCGCGCGGTGCCGCGTTCGGCAACGCGCGCGAGGCGCGACGCACGTTCGAGGCGATGATCGAGCGGCACGCGACCCGGTTGGCCCAGCTGCCGGGGGCGGGCATGGAGGAGTTGCGGACGCTGAATCCGGAGGATCTGCCCGACCTGCGGTGAATCGGTCCGCGCCGGCGGGGTAACGGCCGGGGGACGCGGGCCGCCCGCCGGGTGCCGGCCGGGTGGTGCGCGGGTGGGTTCGAGGGCGAATTCGAGGGCTAAGGAGCCGTACGTGCCGGTCATGGGCATCGACATCGGCGGGACCGGGATCAAGGGCGCGCCGGTGGACACCGACGCCGGGCGGCTGACCCGGGAGCGGGTCCGGCTGCTCACTCCCGAACCGTCCGCACCGCAGGCGGTGATCGGCGTGGTCCGCGACGTGCTCGCGGAGTTCGCGGACACCGAGGGGCCGGTGGGGATCACCTTCCCCGGCGTGGTCCGCGACGGCATCGTGCGCACCGCCGCGAATGTGGACAAGTCCTGGATCGACCTGGACGCCGACGCGCTGTTCACCGCGACGCTCGGCCGGCCGGTGACGATGGTCAACGACGCGGACGCGGCAGGTGTGGCCGAGATGCGCTTCGGCGCGGGCGCCGGGCAGCGCGGCACGGTGTTGATGTTGACGTTCGGTACGGGCATCGGCAGCGCGCTGTTCGTGGACGGTCGGCTGGTGCCGAACACCGAGCTGGGCCACCTGGAACTGGACGGGCACGAGGCCGAGCGGCGGGCCTCGGCGGTGGCGCGCGAGACGCACGACCTGTCCTGGGAGAAGTGGGCCGTGCGGGTGCAGGACTACCTGCGGCACGTGGAGATGTTGTTCTCGCCGTCGCTGATCATCATCGGTGGCGGGATCAGCAAGAAGCCGGAGAAGTTCCTGCCGTTCATCAAGATCCGGGCCGATCTGGTGCCGGCGAAGCTGCACAACGACGCGGGGATCGTGGGCGCGGCGATGCTGGTGACGGGCGACTGAGGGTTTGCGGGGCGCGGGTGCGGCGCGCGGCGTTTGGCGTGCTCAGGCGGGTGGGGCGTCGGCGGTGTGTGGGGTGGGCGGCCGGCTCGGGTCGCCTCGACGGGATGCGCGCAGGACGCCGCCGAGGAGGGCGGCGATGTTCCACGCGTCGTCGACGCCCCGGTGGTGGGTGCCGTCGAGGGGGAGGCCGGCGTGGGCCAGGGCGCCGGCCATGCCGAGTTCGCGGTCCAGGCCGTGGGCGAGCGAGTACAGCGTCTTGGCGTTGGGGTGGCGGGTGCCGAACGGGTAGGGCACACCCTCGGCCGCGCACTGCCGCTCGAACGCCTGCCGGTCGTATTCGCCCCAGCTCGCCCACACCCGCTGGTGCGCCTTGAACTCGGTGCGCAGCAGCGCGCAGGCGTCGGCGAAGGTGTGGCCGGTGTCGACGTCGGCCTGGGTGAGGGTGGTCAGTTCGGTACAGAACGCGCTCACCGTGGAGTGGGTGGGGCGGACCAGGAGGCCGTGTCGGTCGATCCGCTCGCCGGTGGTGACGTCGAGTGTGGCGATGCCGATCTCGATGATCTCCGAGTGCTGACCGTCGGGGATCGGACCGTTCCAGCAGGTCGCCTCGACGTCGATGACCAGGAGCAGGTCCAGGAGTCGTTTCGCCATGCCGGTGAGTAGACCATCGTGGCCGGCGTGCTACCACTGATTTTGTTCTGACGGTACGTCAGATGCTTGGATCCACCCGTCCACGGAGGAGTACGAAATGGGTACGCACAAGACATCACCCGGCACCGGCGTCGTGATCACCGGCGGCGCCTCCGGAATCGGTCGGGCGACCGCGCGGGCGCTGGCCGCGACGGGTCGGCCGGTCGCGCTGTGGGACATCGCGGCGGGCCCGGTGGAGGAGGCGGCGAAGGAGATCGCGGCCGAACACGGGGTGGCCGCGCTCGGGCTCGCGCTGGACGTGACCGACACCGAGGGTTACCCGGACGCGATCCACGCCTCGGTCGAGGCGCTGGGCACGATCGGCGGCTTCGTGCACGCGGCGGGCGTGGTCGACTCGACCCCGATCACCGAGGTCACGGCAAAGAACTGGGACCGGGTCCTGGACGTCAACCTGCGCTCGTTCGCACTCCTGGTCCAGGCACTGACCCCGCACCTGCGCGAACACGCCGGTTCCGCGATCGTGGGCATCGCCTCGCTGAACGCGATCGTCGGCAACGCGCTCAACCCGTCCTACTGCGCGTCGAAGTCGGGCATGCTCGGGCTCAACCGCTCGATCGCCGCCAAGCTCGCCGAACACGGCATCCGCAGCAACGTGGTCTGCCCCGGCTACATCGAAACCCCGATGCTGGCCGCCTCCTTCGCCCGCCCGGGCACCCGGGAGCGCATGGAGAACAGCTCCCCGCTGCGCAGGCTCGGCCGCCCGGAGGAAATCGCCGCAGCAGTCCGCTTCCTCCTCAGCGACGACGCCTCCTTCGTCACGGGCACACACTTGATGGTGGACGGCGGCATGACGGAGACGGTCTGATCGTGCCGGAGCAGGGGCGACGCCCGTCGGGGTGTCGCCTCGGCCGCGCGTGTCCGGTGCCATGATTCGGGAAACCGGGGAGATGGCCGGCGATTCCTGACAAACCGGTGGTGATCCTGTGGACGAGACGACCAACCGTTGGGGAGAGATCGTGCAACCCGCTTTCGACCGTGAGTGGACGGCCGACGAAGTGATCGCCGCCCAGGAGACCTCGCCCTATCGGATCGAACTTCTGGATGGCGTCCTGACGATGTCGCCGGCGCCCCGGTTGCGCCATCAACGTGTGTCTTCGACGCTGGCCGGCGTGTTCGAACGTACGGCCGTCGATGCCGACATTGATGTGATGGTCTTCGAGAACGTCAACGTCCGGCGTGGTGAACGTGATCTGCTGCAACCCGACATCGCGGTCGTGGCTCGAAGCGCGGGCATAGAGGGTCTCGAAGACGACGATGTGGCCTTCGCTCCCGAAGACGTGCTCCTGGCGGTGGAGATCCTGTCACCGGGCCACGAGGGTGCCGACCGCATCGACAAACTCGCCCGCTACGCCGAGTGGGAGATCCAGTCCTACTGGATCGTCGACCCGAAGACCCTCACCATCGAGACCTACATCCTCGACGGCGACGCGTACGAGCCCTCGGCCTCCGCGAAGCCGGGCGTCGCGACCACCTTGCCCGCGTTCGCGCCGGTCACCCTGGACCCCGGCACACTTCTGCGGATGCGGTGACGCGGGGGTCGGCGCTACGCGTCGGTCGGGTTTGTTATATCGGGTGTAGCTCCACGAGCGTTACTTCCGGGGGTGCGCCTACTCGGACCGGGGGGCCCCAGAAGCCGGCGCCTCTGGTGACGTAGAGCATGGTGTCGTCGACCTTGTGGAGGCCGGCCACCGCCGGTTGGTCGAGTTTGACCAGGAGTTGGACCGGGAACATCTGGCCGCCGTGGGTGTGGCCGGAGAGTTGTACGTCCACGTCGTAGCGGGAGGCGTCCTTCACCTGGACCGGTTGGTGGGCCAGGAGCACGACCGGGCGGGACGGATCGCGGTTGCCGAGCGCCTTGGCGAAGTCGGGGCCGTCGTGGTGGGACTTGCCGGTGACGTCGTTGACGCCCGCAAGGTCGAACGCGGCGCCGCCCCGGGCGATTTCGAGGCGGTCGTTGGCCAGGGTGCGCACGTTGAGTTCGGCCAATTCGGCGATCCAGTCGGTCGCGCCCGACATGTAGTCGTGGTTGCCGGTGACGAAGAACGCGCCGTGGCGGGCGGACAGCCGGCGCAACGGGGCCGCGTCGCCGCCGAGTTGGGCCGCCGTGCCGTCGGCGAGGTCGCCGACGATGGCGACCAGGTCCGGGCTGGTGCGGTTGATCGTCTCCACGACCCGCGTGGTGTGCGCGTGGCCGAGCAGCGGGCCGAGGTGGATGTCGCCCACCACCGCGATCCGAAATCCCGCCAGGCGCGGATCGAGCCGGGCCACCGGTATCCGCACCCGCACCGTGCGCGGCGCGCCCAGGGCCTGGTTCATCCCGTAGCCGACGGTGCCCAGCGAGGTGCCGGCCGCTAGCAGCGCGACCGAGCGGGTCAGCACAAGCCGCCGATCCGGGCCGAGCGGCGTGCCGGAGGGGCCGGCCGCCGGCTCCGGATCGGGCTCGATCGTCTTTGTCGCCTCTGTCGCCTCCGCCCCCACGGGCACCGGCACCGGCACGACCGTGGGCGACACCTCACCCCCGCGCCGGCGCAGCGCCCGCAACGCGAACAGGCGCGGCAGCTCCAACACCCCGAGCGCGAGCACCACATACAGCAGCAGGGCCATCCACACGAAGCCCGGCCACGCGATCCACTCCGTGCCGCGCGGGCCGAACACCTTCGGCACCACCAGCGCGCCCACCATCGACACCCCGAGCGCGACCACCACCCCCGCGCCGACCCGCCGCACCACCCCCGGCCGCGTGGTGTCGCGCACCAGCCGCCGCCACACGTAAAGGTGCACGCCGACCAGCAGCGCGAGCGCGACGACCGCCACGACGATCCCCAGGACAACGGTCAAGGCCAGGCTCCCGGACGCAGGAATGTTTCACGGGAAGCGTGTCACGCCCGCCTCGGCCCCGGCATCCGGCACGCGGAGTATCCGAGCCTGCTCCCGGGGGCGATACCGGCCGACCCTCGGCGCATCCCCCGGCAGTACGCACTGCGACGGCGCCCCTGCCGGGCCCTGTGCGGTATCTCCCACCGCGACGATGCCCCGGCCGGGCCGCCGACCGGCCCCATATGCTCGATGCCATGGTGCGTGTACGGACGTCGCTGGGTGAGCTGATCGGTGCGGAGTCGGACGGGGTTCGGGTCTTCCGAGGCGTTCCCTTCGCCGCGCCACCCGTGGGCCCCGCGCGGTTCCGCCCGGCCCGCCCCGCGCCCGCCTGGCACGGGGCGCGCGACGCCCGCGAGTTCGCCCGGGCCGCGCCGCAGCCGATCGGGCAGTACGGCGCCGCGCCGGTGGAGATCGACGAGGATTGCCTGTACCTGAACGTCTTCGCCCCCGCCGAGCCCGGCCCGCACCCGGTGCTGGTCTGGGTGCACGGCGGCGGCTACACGAGCGGCGCGTCGTTCGAGGCGGTCTACGACGGCTCCGAACTGGCCCGGCACGGCGTGGTCGTGGTCACCGTCGCCTACCGGCTCGGCGTCCTCGGGCTGCTGCACCTGCGACACCTGCTCGGCGACTCCTACGCCGACTCCTCGGCCAACTCCCTCCTGGACGTGGTGCGGGCGCTGCACTGGGTGCGCGAACACATCGCCGCGTTCGACGGCGACCCCGGCCGGGTCACCCTCGGCGGGGTCTCGGCGGGCGGCAAGGTCACCGCGAACCTGCTCGCGCTGCCCGCCGCCCGCGGCCTCTTCCACCGCGCGATCGTGCAGAGCGGCGGGGCGCAGACCGTGCGCACGATGCCCGAGGCCGAAGAGGCGACCGGCCACGTGTTGGCCGCGCTCGGTCTGGGACCGGACCGGGCCGCGGAACTGGTCGACGTGCCCGTGCCCGACCTGCTCGCCGCCCAGGCCGAGGCGATCGGGCGCGGTACCGCGAGGTTCGTGTTCCGACCGGTGGTCGATCCCGACGGGCCGCTGCCGGCGGTGCCGCTGCACACGATTCGGGGCGACGTACCGCTCCTGCTCGGGTCGAATCAGGACGAGGAGGAGATGTTCGTCGTGACCGAGCGGTCGGGTGGGCGCGAACCCGCGGCCGCCGACCTGGCCAACCTGCGCCGACCGGACCGACTGGCCGAGCTGGTGCGCGGATACGCGGAGCTGTACCCCGAACTGAACGGACGCTCGCGGCGGATCCGGCTGCTCACCGCCGAGTCGTACGGGATACCGACGGTGCGGCTCGCCGAGGCGCAGCACGCGGCCGGCGGGCAGGCGTACATGTACCGCTTCCGCTGGGCGCCCAAGGCGCATCCGCAGCGCCTGGGTTCGCCGCACGCGATCGACATCCCGTTCGTGTTCGGCACCCTGGACACCCCGCTCGGCCGCTGGCTGACCGGCGGCGTGCCGGCCGAGGCGCGGGCGTTGTCCGGCCGGATCCGGCAGGCGTGGGCGGCGTTCGTCGCGGGCGGGCCGCCGGTCGCCGACGGGCTGCCCGACTGGCCCTTGTACGACCCGACCGAGCGGCGCACGATGCTGCTCGACGTGCCGGCGACGGTGGTCGGCGACCCGGACCGGGAGGAGCGGCGGGTGTGGGACCACGCGATGTGAGCCGGGACGGGCCGGTCGCGCTGACCGACCTGATGCCGTGGGGCACGGCCGGGATCGCCACCGGGCGGAGTTGGGTGTACGCACCCGAGCGGGAGACGCTGCGTCGGCGCTGGGCCCGGCTGGCCGCGGCGGAGGATCGCGACACCCTGCTGCGGCCCACCCGTTCCCGGACGGCGATGTCGTTTCCCGCGCCGCTGCCCGGATGTGACGCCCCGTCCGGTCCGCTGGCGCGCGAGGTGGGGCCGACGCCCCGGCTGGTGCGGATCGCACGGCACCCGTTCGATCGGCAGTGGCTGCTCGCGGACCACCGGGTACTGGACGCCGCCCGGCCCGAGTTGTGGCGGGTGCGCGGAGACCGGCAGGTATACCTGTCGATCCGTCGGACGGGGGAGCCCTGGCCGCTGTTGTGCAGCGCGCTGATCCCGGACGGGACGCACCACGGTGGGCGCGGCGGGCGGGTCGCGCCGCTGTACCGGGACCCGGCGGGCCTGGATCCGAACCTGGCGCCGGGCCTGGTCGACCTGCTCGCGGACCGGCTAGGCGTCCCCGTCGACGCGGAGGACCTGTTCGCCTGGATCGTCGCGGTGACGGTGGACCCCGAGCGGGTGCCGCTCACCGCCGATCCGGACGTCTGGGCGACGGGCGTCGACCTCGGCCGCCGGCTGGTCGGGCTGCACACCTTCGGCGCGCGGTTCGGCCGCCCCGGCGACGGCAAGCCCCGACTGCCGGGCGGGCGCCGCCCGTTCGTCCGCGAGCCGGTGCCGGCGCGGCCGGCGGGCGCGCACTACGACGACGAGTCCCGATCGCTCCTGCTCGGCTCCGGCCGGATCGGTCCGGTGGCGGGTGAGGCGTGGGAGTCGGGCGTCCTCGAACCGTGGATCGCGGCCCGCGTCGAACCCCCGGGCGAGGGCTTGGAACGGATCCGCGAACGCACCTGGTCCACCGACCTGACCAGCGAACTGATCGACCTGCTCCATGTCCTGGGCCTGCTCGCCGATCTGGCCGAACCCCGCGCCAAGCTGCATGCGCGCACCGCCGAGGCCCCCGCGCTCGACCCGACGCCGGTCCTGCCCCCGCCCCCGTCCAGTCGCCGCCCGCCGACGGTCCTCGACATCACCGAGGAGGGCCCGGGCGGCCAGGCCGTGCTGCTCTGAGCGCGGACCAGGGGAGGGAGCCCGGTCGCGGCGGATCGGGCCGGTCGGTGACGTTGGGCCGAACGAGCGAATGGTATGCGCGGTGGCGGCAGAGTAACCATGTGGTGACTTAGCGTGGTCTGGTGTGCAGAGGCGGAAACGGGCGGGTGAGGCGGGCGGCGGTTGTCGTCGGCGCGGTCGTGTTCGGCGCGGTCGCCGTTCCGAGCACCGCCGCGACGCCGCGGGTCGGTCCGGGATCCGGGTCCGGCGGCGCTTGGGCCGGGGCCGTACACCTGCCGCCGGCCGCCGCCGTGCGCCACCCGCTTTCGCCGCTGCCGAGCCCTCCCGGCGGCGCCGCCCCGCGCCCCGGCGTCCGCCCCCCGGACGCCGGGGCGTCCGCCGTGGATCGGTGTCCGGACGAGACGCCGCGAGCGGTCGGCGCCACCGCCCCGGATCCGACGCGGGACGCCGCGGCCTGCTGCCGGGATCACCTCCGGGCCCGTGCGCCCGGCGTCGACCCGGCCCGCTTCGACTGCCCGGGGCTCCTCGGCCCGGCCCGGCGGCACGAGCCCGCCCCCGGCGCGCGCACCGGATCGGCCACGGCCCGTTCGGCCCCCGCTCCGGTTTCGGCCGGGCCCGAGGCCGACCCGATCGGCGACCTCCCGCCCGGGCGCCCGGCATCGCGTCGGGGCGTCGCGCCCCAGGTCGCGCCCTCGCGTCGGGCCAAGCCCCCGGGCGCCCGGGACGGCGACGACAAGGATCGCGGCGACGCCGCCAAGCGGGCCGTGCACGACGGCCCGGCCGTACTGGCCCGCCGGGCCATCACCGACCACGTGGCGGGCACCGGATCCGGGGCGGTGCTCCCGCTGGGCCTGGCCGCCGGCGCGCTGCTCCTGGTCGGCGGCGCACTGGTCGCCGGTTCCCGCCGCCGAGGCAACCGTTCGCCCCGCCCGCCCCGTTCGACCGGAGCCCGCCGCCCGGCCGGCTGACCCCGAGCGCGCCCTACCGCCCCAGGCACTCCCGGACCGCCTCGATCAGGCCGAGGGCCCGGACGTCCGTGTTCAGCGGGGACTGACCGTTCGTCACATACGCGAAGGCGAGACCGGTGGCCGGGTCGGCGAAGGCCAGGGGGCCGCCACTGCCCGGGTGGCCGAACGCGGCGGGGTCGGGGGAGACCCTGAAGAACGTGGTCTCCGGCTTCATGAAGCCGAGGCTGAACGCGGTGTGGTCGCCGAGGATGCGGTCCGGCCCCGCGACCACCGTCGACGTCACATCGGCGACCGTTTCGGGGGACAGCAGGCGCACCCCGTCGAGCGTGCCGCCCGCGCCGAGCATCGCGTATACCCGGGCCAGCGCACGCGCGTTGGTGACGCCCAGGCCCGAGGGCACCTCCCACGTGAGCACGCTCGGGTCGTGATCCGCGCCGGGCACGGCCAGTTCGGGCAGCGCCAGCATCGTGCGGCCCAGCTCGGAGCCGAGGTCGAGCAGGGCGGGATCGCTCGGGGCGATCGTGGTCAGATGCGCGAGCCGGGGCAACTCCGCGGCGGGCAACCCGATATGCGCGTCCAGGCCCAGTGGTCCGGCCACCTCCTCGGCCAGGAACGCGCCGACCGTGCGCCCGTCCACCCGCCGGATCAGCTCGCTCGCGTAGAAGCCCCAGGTCACCGCGTGATAGCCGTGCGCCGTCCCCGGTTCCCAGACGGGACGCTGTGCGGCGAGCGCGTCGGCCAGCGCGTCGGGCATGGCCACCTGGTCGAGCGTGATCGGCTCGTCGAGGAAGGGCAACCCGGCTTGATGGGAGAGCAGTTGGGCCACCGTCACGGTCTGCTTGCCGGCCGCTGCGAACTCGGGCCAGTAGCGACACACCGGCAGCGCGGGGTCGAGCCGACCCCGGTCGATCAGGATCGCCAGACAGGTCGCGACCAGGCCCTTGGTGACCGACCACACCACCTGTACGGTGTCGTGCTCCCAGCTTCGGCCCGAGATCGGTTCGGCCAGTCCGCCCCACAGGTCCACCACGGGCGCGCCGCGCAGTCGTACCGCGAGCGCCGCGCCGACCTCGCCGTGGATCGCGAAGTTCTCCTCGAACGCGGCCTGTACGGGCGCGAATCCGGGCGCGATGAAACCGTCGACGTGCATGGTGTGGTCCTTTCGCGAACGCTCGGGACACCTCACCGGCGCCGGCGCGGTCGGTGACCGGGACGCTTCGTCAGTTCCTCGGGGTGACGCCTTCGAGTACCAGCGCCGTGAATTGGGTTTCCAGTTCGGACAGGGTCCGGTCGATCGTCGACTTCCACCCGGCCGTGAGCCACAGCGGGTAGGCGAGGTAGCGGTAGGCCAGCTCCGGGTCCAGGTCCGCGCGGAACTCTCCGGAATCGATGCCTTCCTGAAGGGTGTTCAGCCACAGATCGCGGACCCGCATACCGTCCGCCGCCAGGTGCGCGAAGCGCGGCAGCGTGGCCAGGTAGGCGTAGTCGCGGACGTACATCACGGCCGCGTCGGGGTGGTGCTCGATGGTCCGGAACGCGGCGTGCACGAGTCCGCGCAGCCGGTCGGACGAGGTGCGCGCGTCGGCGAACGCCTCGTCGTACCACGTCGCGAGGTCGCGCATCGCGGCGGTGAGGATTTCGTCGATCAAGTCCTCTTTCGAACCGAACCAGTGGTAGATGCTGCCCGCGAGAATGCCCGACGCGTCGGCTATCTCACGAACCGTCGACGCGACGACGCCCTTGCGGGCGAACAGTGCGGCGGCCTCGGACAGGATCACCTCCCGGCGCGGAAGTGCTTCGGGTTCCGTCTTCCTGCGTGCCATGAGCGCCCGTTCTCGGTCCGGCGGGTTGACTGCTGCCGCGTACTGCCAGGTGCCGTGCAGCCTAACCGCAGGTGGAGCGGTTGCCGTTGATTCAGTGGGGGATGCCTTCAGGGAGATCCGAACTACCTATCTAACATTTGTTAGATTGTGCTGAACCTTCTACGCCAGATCCCGATTCCCTGTCAAGGGCCTTGCGGGGCACGGGGGTTGCGGTCTAGCTTGTGCCGCATCCGGGAGTCCGTGGGGGATGGCCGGGCGGGGAGACGACGCGAAAGGCGTTGGCTCCCATGGCTCGTACGACGGCACCGCACAGAGCACACATCGCAACCCATGTCGCACCACCGGCCCGCGTCACAGACACGACGCGAGCGGTGACACCACGTCCGGGCCCGGCCGGGGGATCGTCCTCGACCGACGGCGGCGGCATACCCGCGCACACCGAGCTGGTGGCCACCGGGTGGGCCGGTTGGATCGGCGAATCCCGTCCCGTTCGCGCACCCCGCACGGGTGCGTCCTGACCATGGGCACCTCAGTCGCGCCGTCCCGCGTCGGCGAGTTCGGCCGAACGGCCGTGTCCGTCGGCGAGTTCGGCGATTCCGTGGGCGCGGCACCCGGCCGCGTCGCCGCGTGGATGAATCAACTCCCGTTCGATGAGCACCGGTTACCGGGCCAGGTGGGCGTAATCCCTTACCCCACACGGCTGTCGGCGATCGTGCCGCGTCCGAGCGGGGTGCAGGGAGCCGGTAGGTATACAACCGGCAACACCGAATACGTGTCGTGGCCGGGAGGTGACGCCGGGTCAGGAGGGGAGTCGGCGTCCCCCGGCCGGGGCGCGGGAGTCGTCCCGGGTGTCCCCGGGTCGGGGCCGGACGGGGCGGGGGAGCCCTGTTCGACCGTCGACCCGAGCCCGGGTACGGCTCCCGATACGGGTGGCGCGCGGGTGGGGGGTGACGCCGTGTCAGGTATGGCGTTCGATCCCGCGCGCCGCCCGTGGCGAGGGTCCGATGCCGAGGCGCGTAGACCGACGCGCCTCGGCTCGGACCCGGGATGTGCCCGGCGGGCGCGTTCGGCCCGGGGTCGGGTTCGGGCGCTGCGCTCGCCGGTCGACGGCGAGATCCCTGATCCCGTACCGCTGTTCGCCTCGGGACCGGAACCGATTCTGGCGATCGGCCTCGACCCGGTCCGGCGGCCCGTGTTGCGGGCCCGGGACCTGCGGGTGGAGTTCGCCGGGATGCCCGCCGTGGACGGGGTGTCCATGTGGGTCGAGCGCGGTGAGGTGGTCGGCGTGGTCGGCCCCGCGGGCAGCGGCAAGACGACGCTGCTGAACGCGCTCACCGGGGTGGTGCCGGCCACCGGCGCGCTGTTCGTGGACGGCCTGCCGGTACGGCTGGGCAGCCCCGAACGCTCGCGTCGCGCCGGTCTGGTCCGGATGTTCCAGACCCCGCAACCGGTTCGCGCGCTGTCCGGCGCGGACAACTTCGTGCTCACCCGCTCCGACACCCGGCATCGGGGTCTGCTCGCCGCGTGGTTGTTGCACCCGCTGCTGGCGCGGGTGGACCTGGAACGGGGCATCGGGACGGACCGGGCCGGGCCGGGGGGACGGCCGCAGCGGGGCGCGGACGTGCTGACGTACGGGGAACGTCGGCTGCTCGACATCGCCCGGGGCATCGCGGCGGTGCCCAGGGTGCTGATGTTGGACGAGCCGAGCGCGGGGCTGAACGCCCGCGAGACGGACGCGCTGCTGGTACTGCTGCGGGGGGTCGCGGCGGACGGCGTGGGCCTGATCGTGGTGGATCGAAGGATCGACTTCGTCGAGGCGCTGTGCGATCGCGTCACCGTCCTGGACACCGGCCGCGTGGTTGCGGAGGGCACGCCGGCCGAGATCCGACGCAATCGTCGCGCGATGGACGCCTGCCTGGGGGCGGGGGCCGGGTACGACGCCTGAGCCTCGGCGTCGACGGTCCACCGGTCCCGGGGCGGGGTCGGCGGGCGCGTTCGGGGGCGCCCGACCCGGGGTCACCGGCCCGTCCGGCGACCCCGGTGACCCGCCACCACAATCCCCCGCCGGCCCGAAACGCTCCCCGGGCCGGCGGTCTCACCGCCTCGCGCGCACGTTGCCCGGGGCTCGATCCACCTGGACCCGCCCCCGTGGGCCTACAGGCCCGGCGCGCCCGGCGGGTACTTGATCGCGTTCTTCACCATCTTGTCCCGCAGCGCCTGGGCCGGGTCGATGCCGAGTCGGTTCGCCAGGCTCAGCAGATAGGACAAGACGTCGGCGATCTCCTCGCGGACGTGTTCGCCCCGCTCCGGATCCGACATCACGTCGTCGGCCTGTTCGGGGGTCAGCCACTGGAAGATCTCCACCAGCTCCGAGGCCTCCACGCTGAGTGCCATCACCAGGTTCTTCGGGGTGTGGAAGGGCTGCCAGTGCCGCTCGGCGGAGAACGCGGCGATCGCGGCGGTCAGTTCGGCGATGTCGGAGCCGGCCGGAGGAGTGGTGTCCATACCCCCATGCCTACCGCACCCGCCGCGCCGCCGGCCGCCGGGCCCTGTCACCCCGGCGAGGGAGAATGGCCGAGGGCAGGCCCGGACTCGTCCGGGCGGCCCCGATCGCCGTCGTCCGCCCTGGAAGGTTCACATGAGGGTCGCCACCTGGAACATCAACTCGATCGGGGCCCGGCTGCCCAAGCTGCTTGATTGGCTGGAGCGGGCCGCGCCCGACGCGGTGTGCCTGCAGGAGCTGAAGTCCACGCCCGAGGCGTATCCGCTGAAGGAGCTGGAGGAGGCCGGCTACACCTCCGCCGTCAACGCGGGCGGGCGCTGGAACGGTGTCGCGATCCTGTCCAAGGTCGGCCTCGACGACGTCACCGTCGGCCTGACGCCCGGCCCCGGCTTCCCCGAGGTCGACGGCCCGCACGAGGCCCGGGCGATCTCCGCGACGTGCGGCGGCGTGCGGCTCTGGTCGGTGTACGTGCCCAACGGCCGCGAGGTGGACAACCCGCACTACGCCTACAAGCTGGAATGGCTGGGCGCGCTGCGGGCCGCGGTCGCCGCCGACGCGGCCGGCCCGCTGCCGTTCGCCGTCCTCGGCGACTTCAACGTCGCGCCCACCGACAAGGACGTCTGGGACATCTCGCTGTTCGGCGAGAACTCGACGCACGTCACGCAGGCCGAGCGGGACGCGGTCACCGCGCTGGAGGGTGTGGGGCTGCGCGAGGTGATGCCCCGGGCGCTCAAGTACGACGTGCCGTTCACCTACTGGGACTACCGCGAGCTGGGGTTCCCGAAGAACAAGGGCATGCGGATCGACCTCGTCTACGGCAACGCGCCGTTCGCCGCCGCGGTCACCGATTCCTACGTCGACCGCGAGGCCCGCAAGGGCAAGGGCACCAGCGACCACGCGCCGGTCGTGGTGGACCTCGACGTGTAGCCGGTCGCTACCGCGCGGGCCTGCGAGTCGGCGCTCCCCGCACGGTCCCCGAGCCGACCGATCGGCTCGGGGACCGTGGGCGGTGCTACAGATACAACCCTTCGCCCCCGTGCCGGGGCCGTTCGATCTCCACCGGCGCCGCCCCGTTGCGCAGCGCGTACAACTCGGCGAGCGTCGCGTGTGTACCGATGCCGTCGGCGGTGCCCAGCCACTCGCGCGCCTCGGCGAATTCCAGCGGACCGACGTCGATCTGAGCCAGACAACGACCGGGGCGCACCACCGCCGGGTGCAGCCGGCCCAGGCTCTCGTTGGTGGTGATCGCGACCATCACGTTGCGCCCCTGCCCGAGCAGGCCGTCGGTGAGGTTGAGCAGCCGGGACAGCGCCTGACCCGCCGAGCGTTTGGCCTCGCCGCGGATCAACTCGTCGCAGTCCTCCAAAACCAGCAGCCGCCACTTCTGCTTCTTCGACTTGTCGTGCGACTCCTCGTCCTCGTCGCCGCGCCCGATCGCGACGTCCATCAGGTAGCCGGTGTCGCCGAACAGCGCCTCGGGGTCCAGGACGCAGTCCATCCGACACCAGTCCTGCCACGCGCGGGCCAGCGCGCGCAGCGCCGTGGTCTTGCCGGTGCCGGGCGGCCCGTGCAGCAGGATCAACCGCCCCGACACGTCGTCGGAGGTGACCTTCATCAGCCGGTCGAACGCGCCGGCGGTCGGCCCGGTGTAGTTGCGGCGGATGTCCTCCCAGGGCGCGGCGGTGATCGCCCGGGTGGTGCGGTACGGGCCGCGCCGGGCGGAGAAGTACCAAAAGCCCATCGCCACGGCCTCGTCCTTGGGCGGCGGGTCGGCCGCCGCGCCCTTGACCGCCTTCTTCAACACCGCGCGGCCGACCTTCTCGTCGACGGCGGTCACGGTCACCTCGCCGCCGCCGCTGCGCCAGCGCACCGACCGCAGGGTCCAGCCGTCACCGACGGCGAGTTGGGAGGAACGGTCGTCCTCCTCCACGGCGCGGACCACTCTGGCGCCGCGCGGGACGAGTCGGGCGCCGGGCTTGACCCGGTCCAGTCGGGTGGTCCTGGCCCACGGCTGGGCGCCGGTCAGGAAGGCGGCGAGGGCGAGTCCGTCCACGGCGTCGTACGGGGTGTCCGCGTCGTCGAGTCCGAACACGAAGGGCAACAGCGTTGATGGGTCGTCACCGGCTGAATTCGGCGCCCCATCCGATGGGCGGGGCGTCTGGCGAGGCATCGACATGATTTCGATGATCCGGTGCCCCGGGCCGTCCGTACAGGGGTTTACCCATAGCGGTGCGGTTTTCGGGCGGCCGGACAAGGGCTCGGGGAGCCTCGGCGGGGGTTTGAAGACACGCGCTAGTTTGGATAGGCCGCCTCGACCGCGCCCAGTGCGGCGCTGATCGCCTCGTCGCGGGTCAGGCCGAGTCGGTGTGCACGGTGCGCGTATTCGAGCGCGGCCTCGCTCGCGGCTCGGTGCGCGCTGTCCCCGACCGCGGCGACGAAGCTGCCCGAGCGGCCCCGGGTCTCGATCACGCCGTCGGCCTCCAGCTCGCGGTAGGCGCGCGCGACCGTGTTGGGCGCCAGGCCGAGTTCGCCGGCCAAGCCGCGGACGGTCGGCAGTCTGGTGCCGGCGGGCAGCGTGCCGGCTCGGGCCTGATCGGCGAGTTGCCCCCGAATCTGCTCGAACGGTGCGACGGACGAGGCCGGATCGATGGTGATCACCATACGAGCGAGCCTAGACCCGCCCGGGTCGCGGGCCCGGCAACCGGGTGCGATTCGGCGGTGGCCGGCGGTGACGGGCCACGTTCGGTCGCCGGCGACGATTCGTCAGTGAAGATAGCGAATTGCGCGGCCGTGATGTCACGAACCGTCGTCCCGAATTCGAACGGAGCCCGCAAGAACGCCACGGCTGCGGCACGGTGGACCCGACGAACCCAGCGTGGCCACACGCTCACCGAAGGGGGAATCCGTGTCCGACCTCCCGCCGACCCGGTCGTCGTCCGCCGTGGACGCCGAGCCGTTCGACCACCACCGGCACGCGCCCGCGCCCGCAGAGGCCCCGCGCTCGGCCCGCGACGACCGGGACCCGGACGACGATCCGCACGTCGCCGCCCCGGCCCGGGGTGTCTGAGATGACCCACCCCGAGGAGCGACCGCTCGACCCGGTCGACTCGCTCGATCCGTTCGACTCGCTCGACCCGTTCGCCCCCGAGGGCGTCGACGCACCGAGCGAGCCCCGCGGCGGGGCCCGCACGCCGGTGTCGCAGGCCGACCCCGGGCCGGCCGACGGGGCGTGGTCCGACGAGGAGTTCGGGCCTGCCGAGTCGGCCGCGACGGTGATCGTCACCCCCGACGGGACCGGTCGGCACCACTTCGGCGCGGGCTCGCCCCCCGCCGCGCCGCACCGGCAGCGCCAGGCCCGCGAGGGACCGATCTGGGCGGAGGAGAGCGACCTGGTCCGGCGTACGTTCGTGCCGCCCAAGGGCTATCTGCGCGCCCAGGGCATGATGTCCCGGCAGCTGATCCTGCTCACCGGCGAGGCCCGATCAGGAAAACGCACACTGGCCCTGCACCTGATGCAGGATCAGCACGTGGAGAGCGTGATCGCGCTCGACCCCGAGGAAGACCTGACCACCCGTCGGATCCAGCGCGGCCGGGGCTATGTGGTCGACTCCGTCGGCGCCGACGCGCTCGCCGGCTACACCCGCGACGACCTGGAACTGCTGCGCCGCCGCCTGGTCGAACGCGGCAGCGTCCTGGTCGCCACGGCGGTCGTCGGCGCACCGATGCTCGGCGTCTGGGCGCCCTGGCACGTACCGTGCGCGCGACCCGATCCGGTCCAGGTGCTGCACAGCCACCTCACCGACCGCCTGGGGCCGGGCTGGGAGCGCCGGCATCTGGACCTGGTGGACGAGGACATCGCCGAACTGGTGCGCGCCGACGGCGGCCGGCCCGCACGGGCCGCGAGGATCGCCGCCGAACTGGCCGGCTTCGCCGACGGCAGGTTCACCAGGACGCAGGTGCTGAACGCGCTGCGCGATCGTGAGCACGCGGCGGTGGCCGGCTGGTTGCGGGCCCATCCGGCCTGTGCCGACTGGGCGTTGATGATCGCCGCCGCGGTGTTCGAGGGGCACGACTACGGCATCGTCGCCGAGCGGGCCGCGGCGCTGCGCGCGATGCTGGCCGAGCATCTGCCGACCGCCGCCGCCGCGTCGGCCGACGGGTGGCCGCCGCAGTCCCGGTCCGCGCGCCTGGACCTGATCGACGCGACCGCGGTCGCTGCCGACGCCACCCGGGACGGGGCCCGCTACCGGCTGGACGTGGTGCGCTTCAACCGGCCGCGCTGGGCGGCGTCGGTCCGCGAGCACGTCTGGGACGTCTACCCCGACCTGCGCGACCCGCTGGTCGAGTGGTTGGCCGCCACCCCCCGGCAGCCGGCCGACGTCCACCGGGTCGCGGCCCGGGCCGCGGGCGCGTTCATGGCCGGGGGGCGGGGGCATCGGCCGCTGGCTCCGATCCACCGCTGGGCCCGAACCGGCGCCCGGCGCACGATGGCGGTGTCGGCCCTGAAGGCGGCGGCCCAGGACGCGGTGGTGGCCACCCAGGTACGGCACCTGGTGGAGGCGTGGAGCCGGGACACCACCCACCCGGGGCTGCGCCTGATGGCCGCCCGTGCCTACCCCGGCCTCGCCTCCGTCTATCCCGGCCCGACCCTGACCGGTCTGCTGCGCCTGGCCCGGACCGGGGATCGGGCGGTGGCCGAGGCGGCCCGGGACGGCATCGCGGCGCTGTGTCGGGAGGGCATCCGCGCCGAATCGGTCCTGGAGCGGGTGGAGGACTGGGAAGAGGCCGCCGCCGCGGCCGAGTTGGCCGCGCACCTCGTGCTCGACGAGGGGGCGGGCGGGTCGCCGGCCGACGACCGGTTCCTGGCGGTGGTCCGGAACGCGGTCACGGATCGGGACGGATATGCCGTCGTGGCCCGGTTGTTCACGCGGCTGCTCGGGGCCGGGGCGGGTGATCCGACCCGCGCCTCGGCGCTGCGGGAGGGCCTGACGCGGCTGTTCGGTCCGGGGCGCGACCACGGGTTGGAACGACTCGCCTTCGACCTGACCCGGCTCGCCTACGAGGGGTTGCCGAACGGCGAGGTGATCGACATCGGGGTGCTCGAACCGGCGATCCGGGCGTTCGAGGAGCCGATCCTCGGGCCGAACGGGGGTACTCGCGCATGATCGACGAACCCGTGTCCCTGGTCCGCCCCGTCGGCGGATCGCGCCTGGGCGCCTACCTCCGGTATCGCCTGGGCCGGCGTGCGCGGCGGGTGCTTGCGGTGCCGGCGAGCGCGGGGCCGGCGCCGACCTTCGCGGAGATACGCGGGGCGGCCGAGCTGTGGTGGGTCACCGTCCGCGAGTTCGCCGAGGTGCGTACGTTCGACGTGCGGGTCGGCGCGGCGGAGGAATGGGCGGGCCGGGTCGAGGTACAGCTGCGCTGGTGGGTGCACGATCCGAGGGCGGTCGCCCGGCATCGGGCGGTGGATGCCGGAGCGTTCGTGTATCGCGATGTGGAGAAGCGGATTCGCGGGGCGCTGGCGGGTGCGGGCGGTGCGGATGGTGCGGCCGATGTGGATGAGGCGCGGTGGCAGGACGCGGTCGATGTCGCGTTGTCGCACACGATCGTGCTCGCGGAATACGGGCTCGGTTATCGACCGGTGGGGGCGCTCCTGCGGGCGGACCCGATATCGGCCGATGTTCGCGGGGAGTTGGACCGGGCGCGGGCGGCGATTTCGCTGGAAAAGGAGCGGCAGCGGCTGACCCTGATGCGGATGGAGTTTCACCGGGGGCTGATTCGGGAGGGGCCGGAGGCGTTGATCGCTTATTGGTTGACCCGATTCCCCGATCAGATCAAGGCCGTGGTGGACCATTTGGACGATCGGGGGATGATGCGGGGTGTCGATGGTGCGCCCGGTGCACCTGGTGTGTCCGGTACGTCTGCCGGTTCGGCCGCGCCCCGCACGCCGGCCGGCGAACTGCTCGCGCTGCTCGGGGACGCCGACGACTTCGAGCGGAATCAGCTGCGCAAGGCGCTCGTATCCGGCCTCGCCGCGTCCGGGCCGCGCGGGATGGCGGTGCTGCGCGAACTCGGCTGGTGGCACGACCTGGTGGGGGACGAAGCGGACGAATTGCCCGCGTAGGGGGCGGTCGAATGGGGGGCGGTCGAAGGGCCACCCGCTCGATACGAGTGGGTGGCCCTTTCGATTTCGGCCCGAAATCCGGGTGCTTATCGCTCTTCGCGGAACAGCACGTGCTTTCCGGCGGCCGGGTCGTACTTGCGCAGCGTCATCCGGTCCGGATCGTTGCGCCGGTTCTTTCGGGTCACGTAGGTGAATCCGGTCCCGGCGGTGGACCGAAGCTTCACGATCGGACGAAGCTCACTACGAGCCATGGACGCCTCCCGGAGTTTTCGAAGTTTGTCCCGACGGGTGCTTCAATGCGGACGGGCACCCGGTTATTCCACGACCCGATGCCCGGTCGGCCCAATGCGGGTGACCTCGGTATTCCCCGGCGCTCGTCGGGCGGCCCGGCGGTCCGGCGGCCGGGCGCGGCGGGGTGGCGGGGGGTGCCGGGGAGGGTGCCGGGGGTGCTCGGAAACCACGGGCGCGGTGGGTGTCGGCGGTGCGATGCTTGCCCGGTGAACCGATCGGACGTGCTGCTTCAGATCCCCGCCGAATTGCAACAGTTCCTGCCGCCGCGCCTGCGCGGACTGCCGGTGACCGCCCCCGCCGACGGGGATTCGACGCTCGGACACCTGGTCGAATCGGTCGGCCCGCCGCTGCCCGAGGTGGGCGGACTGCTCGTGGACGGCCGCGAGGTGGCGTCGGGATATCGACCGGTGGGCGGCGAGGTGGTTGACGTGCTGCCGATCCGGCGCCCGCAGGCGATTCCGGAATTCGCCGACGAGGCGCCGCGCTTCCTGCTCGACGTGCACCTGGGCGCGCTGGCCCGCCGGATGCGGCTGGTCGGGATCGACACCGCGTACCACAACGACTGCGACGACCCGACCCTGGTGATCCAGGCCAACGCCGAACGTCGGGTGCTGCTCACCCAGGACCGCGGGCTGCTGCGGCGCAAGAACCTGTGGTTCGGGGCGTACGTGTACGGGATCCGCGCCGACGCCCAACTCGACGACCTGCTCCGCCGGTTCGCGCTGCCGCTCGCGCCCTGGACACGCTGTACGGCGTGCAACGGCGAGCTGCGTGCGGCCACCCGCGAGGAGGTCGAGTCCGAGGTCGAGGCGGGCACGCTGGACAAGGTCGACGCGTTCGCCCGGTGCCGGGCGTGCGACCGGGTGTACTGGCACGGGGCGCACGGCGGCCACCTGGACGAGATCGTGGAGGCGGCGCGGCGGACGGCGGCGGGTATTCGCTGAGTGGCGCCGTTGCCGACCGGGCCGAGAGCCGGCCCGGTCGGCGTACGGCCGGCCCTCGGTGCGGTGCACCGTGGGCCGGCCGGTCGTGATCGATACCGCTAGCGCACGCGTCCCCGGGCCCGCAGCGGTACGGACGGCAGCTCCGGTGCGTGCATCCGGGGCGCCGCGTAGCCGGTGACGGTGCCGAAGTCCGAGCCGTTCTCCCAGGCGGTGCGCGCCGTCGCGATCTCCTCGCCGGTGCGCGCCACGAAGTTCCACCACATCACGATCTCCTCGGCGAACGGCTCGCCGCCGAGCAGCATCAGGTCCGCGCCGTTGGTGGAGCGGATGGCCAACGAGGTGCGCCCGCAGCCGAGGTACAGCAGCCCGCCGGGCGTCAGCGGTACGCCGTCCACCTCGGCCTCGCCCGACATCGACATCACCGCGTACTCGAAGTCCGGCTCCAGCGGCGGCCGTACGTCCGTGCCCGGCGCCAGCGTCAGATCCGCCCCGACCAGCGGGGTGTAGGCGGTGCCCGGCGAGGTCGCGCCGTCCAGCGTACCCATGATCACCGTGGCGGTCAGCCCGCCGCCGGTGGCCTGCGGGAGTTCGGTGTGGTGCTCGAAGCTCGGGTCCACGTGCCGGTGCGCGTCCGGCAGCGCGACCCACAGCTGGGCCCCGTGCAGCAGCCGGGCGTGCTCCTTCGGCGACTCCTCGGAGTGCGAGATGGCCCGTCCGGACGTCATCAGCCCCAATTCGCCGGGCCGTACGGTGGCCAGACTGCCCAGGCTGTCCCGGTGCAGCACGGTGCCCTCGCGCAGCCAGCTCACCGTCTGCAGGCCCAGGTGCGGGTGCGGCGGGACCTGCATGCCGGGCTGATCGGCGATGTCGTCGGGCCCGTAGTGGTCCACGAAGCACCAGGCGCCGATCATCCGCCGACCCAGGCTCGGCAGCAGGCGACGGACCATGTGGTTCTCGCCCAGCAGTACATCGCGCGACTTCAGCAGCTCGCGCACGGGTTCGCCCGACACGTCGGCCCGGCCACCGCACGTGGTCAGGGTCGGTCGGGTATCGAGGTTGCTCATGCCGTCACGGTACGCGGCGGCGGAAGAGGACGGGGCGCGTGGGCAACCGTTCGGTCCGGGCCCGGCGGAAAACGGATGATCCCGCCGGCTCGCGCAGGCGGTTGCGGCGGTCACGACGGAGCACTCACTCCGGCTCGCCGGGGAAGCCGCCGCACCGGGCACGCTCGGCGGCGGCCCGCTCGAACTTGCCCTCGGCCCGTGCTCCGTCCGGCACACCCTCGACGCCGCCGGCATCGGGTAGGGCCGGCTCCCCGCCGATTTCACGCCGGCCGACTACGTGGCAATCGGCAACATGTACACCGGTACCCCGCACACCGCGGCCCGAGCCCGCCCATGCGCCGCACAGCTGGGAATCTCGGCCCCTGCTCGCGGCCCGACGAAGCCGCCGATGTGTCGTCACCGCCCGGCGTCCGGGCGGCCTGGCGTTGGGTCGGTCCTGAGCAGGCGGCGCACACTGCGGGTCGATACGCCCAGGAGGTGGGCGAGTTCGACGTCGGTGACGCCGGCTTGCCATGCGGTGTGGAGGGCGTGGGTTACGCGGGTGTCGGCTTCCTCGTATATCTCCCGGGCGAGGGCGTGTGCGGCGGTGCGGGGTTCGAGGCGGTCCTGAATGCCGCGATGGGCGGCGCGGATGCGGAGCGCGCGGGTCAAGCGGTCGCGGGCCTCGCCCGGATCGGCCTGGGCAGCCGCCCGCCCGCTCGGTTCGGGGCCGTCACCCATGCGGTCGGTCGTCGGTCGTGAGGGCGGAGACGCGCCGGCGGACGAGGCGGTCGGCGAAGGCCGCGCGGATTCCTTCGCTGTCGAGCCATCGGCCGATGCGTTCGTGCAGGTGGGTGGCCTGGTCCAGGGTGAGTCCGGTGTCCGGGAGGGGGTCGAGGCACAGTCGCGGTTCGGGCGGTGTCGTGGTCGGGATCAGATCGGGCCGCACCCGCGCGATGTCGTCCAGCAGTCCGGCACGGTGATGCTCCCGGACATGGGCGATCAGCCCGGCCTCGTCCCGGACCGGCGCGACCAGCAACCGCAGCACCAACCCGAACCCGTCCCGCACCAGCCGAGCCCGCCCCCGAGCGGGCTCCTCCGCATGTGGTGGCTGCAACAGGGTCACGGCGAGAGCGGACACGTCGGCATCGGCGAGGTGACGGACCGCCCGATCCGGCCGCGCGTCGGAAGCGTGGTTGCCGGAGGCAAACACATCGAGCCGCCAGGGCCTGGACCCACCGATCAGTTCAAGGGTGACCGACCAGGCGGGAAGAGTGACGACCACAGCGGCCGGCTCGACTTCGGACACAAGAGGCTCCGTGAGATAAGTGGACAGAAGTGATCGGTGCGGAACGAGAACGACGCTGCCGTCGGGACGGCTCGGGGGAGACCTCCTCGAACCCCGGACGTCCTCGTCCCGCCCGACCCCGGACCGGCAACGGGCGGCTGCGGGACCGGTGATGCGCCTCGGCGCGGACATCACGTCGAGCCGCAGAGGGGACGATCAGCCGTGGTCCGGCCTGATCGGGCTCCGGCCGCGTCGGATCAGGTGGGCGCCGAGTTGGCGGTACAGCGCGGCTGCTTCGGCATCGGTGATGTCGGGCAGACGGCGCCCGGGGACATGTATCCGCACCGGCACCCGCTCGTCACCGCTGGGCCCGACGCGCACGATGTCGTCCAGGGTCGTTTCCTCGCTCATGCGGCTCACCTGCCTCTTCGGCCTCCGAGTGGTGGTCTCACCAGGATGTCGCGGGCATGCCGACGGGCCGGGTACGTGACGTACCCGGCCCGTCAATCCTGGGCAAATCCCGCTCGGTCAGAGGCCGATGCGGCGGCTCATGCGGTGGAGGGGTTCGCGGGAGGTGAGGTGGTTGCGGCGGTGGGCCGTGGTGACCATGTCGCGGACCAGGGGGTGGGAGTGTACGTATTCCGGGGCGATGCGGTCGGCTTCCAGGAGGGCGCGCATGCTCGACTCGTCGTCGGCGTCCTGGGCGTGGGCGCGGGCGATGTCGATCTGCCGACGGGCGCGTCGTTCCTTGGGTAGGCGGGACGTGTCCACGCCGCGCGTCTCGGCCAACGCCGCTCGTCCGTCGCCGAGTTCGAGGCGAGCCGAGACGGCCAGGATGGCGGTGTTGGCCGGGCCGAAGGCGGTTTGGTAGTCGTCGCGCTCGCCGGTGCGGGCGGCGGCGCGGCGGGCCTCGGACAGATGGGCCTCGGCGTCGCGGCGCCGGCACCACTGCGCCGCGCCGACCGCCGCGACCAGGTGCATCGTGCCCCACAGGGACCACGCGGCCATGTCGTCGTCGCCGAGCATGCCGTCGAGGCGATCGAGGGCGGAGTCGACGATGCCGTTCGCCTCGGTCGTGGCACCCGCCGACATGCACACCTCGGCCTGCGTCCACGCGGCGGCGAGCGACAGCAGCGGGTTGTCGGCATCGGCCGCGGCGTCGGCGGCCTGTCGCGCGCAAACGGTGGCGAGGTCGATGTGGCCGAGTTTCTTCGTCATCATCGCCGCGTCGGTCAGGGCGCCCGACAGAAGTTCGTGTGCCTGCCGTCGGTCGTCGCCGTCGAGCCCGCATGCGGCCCTGGACGCGTCGTCGACGAGCCCCGGCAGCAGCAGCCCCAACTCCCCGAACCGGGCGCTCGCCCGATATCGATGCGCGGTGAGCGTGTCCATGTGGATGTCCGCGAGCGCGCGCGGCGTGCCGGTCACCTGACCGAGCTGGTTGCGGAGTAGAGCCCGACGCAGGTTCGGCACGGCATCGAGACCGCGCGGGCGCTCGTCGGCGAGCGCGGGTCGAGCCGGAGCGCCCACCAGGTCGAGCAGCGAAACACCGAGCAGGTCGGCGATGGTCAGGATCGTGCTGAACCGGTCGAGCTGTCGCCGCCCGTCCTCCACGCTGCGCATCCACTCGGGCGAGCGGTCGAGTGCGGCGGCCATCTCGCGACGGTCGATGCCACGCTCCTTGCGCAGCGCCTTCACGCGTTGCCCAATGCTGAGTTCGTGATCGTCGGACACGGCGTCACCCACCTGGCTGTCGGGCAGGCCCCCGGCAGCGGTGTGTCGTGCGGCGGAGGATGGCCTGCCAGTGCTGTCGATCCGCCGCCAGGCTACGCCGGACGAACCGCCGACCGCCCCCACAAAGCCCGCGAACCCCTGCCTAACGCGCAGCTTTTGCCCGCCCATGCCCGATCGGGTACACCCCGTACCAAGAGCCACGACCGCAGCCTTGCCGCTCGTCTCGCCCTGGTCCCGTCGAGGCCGGCGGGTGGGCCGGGTCGGTCCGGGGATCGTCAGGCGGCCGGGCCGTTTTGGCATAGGAGGAAGCCGGTGGCCTGGAGGGCGATGGCCAGCAGGGCCACCGGGATTCCCACCGCGTAGCGGCGGCGGGGGTGGGGTGGGAGGACCAGGGCGAGGAAGGCGACGATGAAGGACAGTACGAACATGCCGAAGACCCAGGGCAGCCTCGTGTCGTACCAGTCGCGGCAGGCCTGGTCGCCGCAGGATTCGGTGCCGCCGCCCAGTCCGAGCAGCACGAACAGGTCGGTCATCGCGACCACGACGAACGCGAACAGGCCGCCGACGAACGTCATCGCGCGAGCGAATCCGTGCTCGCCACCGTCGGGGGTGGGAGGCATGTAGGTCATGCGGCTCACGCTAGGTGGCGGGGTCGGGCCGAACATCCGTACAGATACTCACTTCGGCGACGGCCGCACGGACGACACATCGGCCGCGCGGGTGACGACCAAGCGCGAAGTCGGGCGTGGCCGTGAGGAGTTCCCCCAGCGACGGCTGACCCGCCCCTACTCCGCCACCAAGATCTCCAGCCCCGCATCACGCAACGCGTCGAGCGCGTCCGGGTCCGCCGGGCCGCTCGTGATCAGCAGGTCGATGTCCGCCAGCGGGCACACCTCGGCGAGTTCGGTCCGGCCCAGCTTCGAGCCGTCGGCGACCACGACCCGGCGCCCCGCCGCCCGCAACATCGCGCGTTTCGCCTCGGCCTCGGGCAGGTTCACATTGGTGATGCCGCCCGTCGGGTGCACGCCGTTGCAGCCGAGGAAGACCGTGTCGGCGTGGATCCGCTCCAGGATGTGGTCGCCGAGCGGGTTGATCAGCGAGTGCTGGAGCGGTCGCAGCGTGCCGCCGGTGACCACGACGGAGAATCGCGGGATCGCCCGCTCCAACTCCAGCGCGATGGTCAGCCCGTTGGTGAAGACCACCAGGTCGCGCAGGTCCTCGCGGTCCACCAGGGCGCGTGCCACGAAGGTGGTGGTGGTGCCGACGTCCAGCACCACGCTTTCCGACGGCGACACCAGCGCCGCCGCCGCCCGTCCGATCAGCGTCTTCGCGGGCGAGGCCGAGGTCAGCGCCTCCTCGAAGGACGGCTCGACGCGCGGATCGCGACCGGTGAACATCGCCCCGCCGCGCACCCGGCGTACCCGACCCTGGCGCTCCAGTACCTCCAGATCGGCCCGGACCGTGACGCGCGAGATGCCGAACGCCTCGGCCAGGTCGGTGACCTTGGCGAAGCCGCGATCCGCGATCGTGGCGGCCATCCGGGCGCGGCGGCCTTCGGCGGGCAGACCGTCGGTGTCGTCGTCAGGCATGGGCAGCATCTTGCGGACACCTTCCGAAACTTGTCAAACCGCAGGTGAGGGCGGGTTCGACCGGCTATCGGCAAGCATCAAGCCTGCCAAAGCTTTCTAATTGACAAGATTTGGAAAGCTTCGCAAAATGAAGGCATGAAGAAGACGCAGGCCGTCCTGGCCGACGGTCGCGAGATCGTCTACTACGACACGCGGGACGAGGGGGTTCGCGCCGCCGTCGACACGCGCGACCTCGCCCCCGTGCTCAGCGGCTCCGAGATGCGCTACGACCGACTCCTCGACGAGTGGGTCGTGGTCGCCTCGCACCGGCAGACCCGGACCCACCTGCCCGCCGCCGACGCGTGTCCGCTGTGTCCGTCCACGCCCGAGCGGGCCACCGAGGTGCCCGAGGCCGACTACGAGGTCGTGGTCTTCGAGAACCGCTTCCCGTCGATGTCCGGCGGCGGCGCCGAGCGCGAACCGCTCGCGCCGGGCTGGGCCGACGACCCGTTCCCGCGCCGGCCGTCGGGCGGGCGCTGCGAGGTGATGTGCTTCACCCCCGAGCACGACGCCTCGTTCAAGGACCTCACCCCCGAGCGGGCCCGCCTGGTGCTCGACGCGTGGACCGACCGCACCGCCGAGTTGTCCGCGCTGCCCGGCGTGGAGCAGGTGTACTGCTTCGAGAACCGGGGCCGGGAGATCGGCGTCACGCTGCCGCACTCGCACGGACAGATCTACGCCTACCCGTTCGTCCCCCCGCGTACGGCCGCCATGATCGCCTCCACCGCCGCGCATCGGCACCGCACCGGCCGCAACCTGTTCGAGGACGTGGTCGCCGCCGAGCGCGCCGACGGGGCCCGGATCGTCGCGGAGAACGCGCACTGGACGGCGTTCGTCCCGGCCGCCGCGCGCTGGCCGTACGAGGTGCACCTGTACCCGAACCGGCGCGTGCCCGACCTGCTCGCCCTGGACGAGGACGCGCGCGCCGCGTTCGGCGGGATGTACCTGGACCTGCTGCGCCGCTTCGACCGCCTCTTCGACGGCGAGCCCGCGCCGTACATCGCCGCGTGGCAGCAGGCGCCGGTGCGCTCCGGGCGGGTCGACTTCGCGCTGCACCTGGAGCTTTTCTCGATCCGCCGGGCGCCGGGCAAGCTGAAGTACCTTGCCGGAAGCGAATCGGGGATGGGCGTGTTCATCAGCGACGTACCGCCGGAGACGGCGGCGGCGCGACTGCGGGAGGTCGGCGAATGAGGCTCATGGTCACCGGCGGCGCGGGCTACGTGGGCAGCGTGGTCGCCGCCCACCTGGTCGAGGCCGGGCACGACGTGGTGGTGCTCGACGACCTGTCCACGGGGCATCGCGACGCGGTGCCGGAGAAGGCGGAGTTCGTCCGGGGCCGGGTCCAGGACGCCGCCGGGCACCTCGACGCCTCCTTCGACGCGGTGCTGCACTTCGCCGCCTCGTCCCTGGTCGGCGAGTCGGTCACGCACCCGGGGAAGTATTGGCACAACAACGTCGGCGGCTCGCTCGCGCTGCTCGACGCGCTGCGCACGCACGGGATCGACCGCTTCGTGTTCTCCTCCACCGCGGCGGTCTACGGCGCCCCGGAGGTGTCGCCGATCACCGAGGACGCGCCGAGTGCGCCGACGAACCCCTACGGCGCCTCGAAGGCGGCGGTGGATCAGTTGATCGCGTCGTATTGCGCCGCCTACGGCCTGCGCGCGGTGAGTCTGCGCTACTTCAACGTGGCGGGCGCGTACGGGCGTTACGGGGAGCGGCACACCACCGAAACCCACCTGATCCCGCTGGCGCTCCAGGTCCCGCACGGCACGCGCGGCTCGGTCGCGCTGTACGGCACCGACTACCCGACGCCCGACGGTACTTGTGTGCGCGACTACATCCACGTCGCCGACCTGGCCGACGCGCACCTGCTCGCGCTGAACGCCACCGCCGAGGGCGGCGCGGCGAGCGGACACCTGGTGTGCAACCTCGGGAACGGAACCGGCTTCTCGGTCCGCGACGTGGTGGACGCGGTACGGGTGGTCACCGGCTGCGCGGTGCCCACGCACGAAGCGCCGCGCCGGGCGGGCGATCCGCCGGTACTGGTCGCCTCCGCCGACCGGGCGCGCGAACTGCTCGGCTGGCGGCCCACACGCACCTCCCTGGAGGACATCGTGGCGGACGCGTGGTCCTTCCTGCGCGAGGGTGAGGCCGGTCGGTGAGCGAGTTCGTCGTCGAGGGGGTCTGGGCGGCCCCGGGTCGGGTCAATGTGATCGGCGAACACACCGACTACAACAACGGGTTCGTGCTGCCGATCGCGATCCCGCACACCGCGCGCGCGTTCGTCGGCCGGCGTGCCGACGGCCGGCTGCGACTCGCGTCCACCCACGCCGGGAGCGAATCGGTCGACCTCGCGGTCGCCGACCTGGCACCCGGCGCGCTGTCCGGGTGGACGGCGTATCCGGCGGGCGTGGTGTGGGCGATGCGGGCGGCCGGGTACGACATCGGCGGCGCGGACATCCGGATCGACAGCGACGTGCCGGTGGGGGCGGGCCTGTCCTCGTCGGCGGCGCTGTCCTGCGCGGTCGCGCTCGCCTTCGACGACCTGTACGAACTGGGCCTGGATCGGGTCGAGTTGGCCCGGATCGCGCAGCGCGTGGAGACCGACTTCGTCGGCGTGCCGGTGGGCATGCTGGACCAGATGGCCTCGCTCGGCTGCGTCGAGGGCCACGCGTACTTCCTGGACTGCCGCGACCTGACGGGCACCCACGTCCCGTTCGACTGCGCGGGCGCGGGCCTGCGCCTGCTCGTCGTCGACACCCGGGCCCGGCACGCGCTGGTGGACGGCGGGTACGCGGAGCGCCGCGCCTCGTGCGAGGAGGCGGCGGCGCTGCTCGGCGTGCCGTCGCTGCGCGAGGTGACCGACCCGGACGCGGCCCTCGCCGCACTGCCCGACGGCCCGCTGCGCCGCCGGGTGCGCCACGTGCTCACCGAGAACGAGCGCGTGCTGCGTGTGGTCGAGGCCCTACGCAACGGCGATGTCCGGGCGATCGGCCCGGAGTTGACCGCGTCGCATGCGTCGATGCGCGACGACTACACGATCTCGTGCCCCGAACTGGACACGGCGGTCGACACCGCCCTCGCCGAAGGTGCCCTCGGCGCCAGGCTGGTCGGCGGCGGCTTCGGCGGCTCGGCGATCGCCCTGGTCGACGAGACCCGCTGCGCCGAGGTGACAACGGCGATCGAGAAGGCCTTCGCGGCCCACTCTTTCACGCCCCCACGCTTCTTCCAGGCAGTCCCCTCGGCAGGAGCCCGCCGAGAACGCTGACCAACGGCCACACGGCGCGGGCGGCCCCTCGACCTCGGTCGAGTGGCCGCCGGCCGTCGGCGATGCCATCTCACCGACGGAAACGCCGCCCACCGGGCGCACCCGCCGGCGCACGTTCTGTCACCGCATGCCGACTACCGGTCGCCCGTAGCGCGGTGCGAACCTGGGGCGGCTCTCCGTCCCCGCTGAGCGAGCCAGGCGACGAAGTCGTGGGTGCCGCCCGCAGAGTCGGTCCGGATCAGCGTCCGGCGCCCACGCCGGTACTTCTTCGGCAGCTGGGCCAAGGCCAGTCGAGCGGCGGTGATGTGGTCGGTGGCCGTGTTCGATCCCGCGTTGCCTGGTCTGAGCAGGGCCGCGACCGGTTCACCCGTGCCGCCCGGTCCGTGGTCGACGAATCCCATCAGCGGGTGGTGGCCGTAGGTTCGCTTCCACGTGGGGGCGGTGTCCTATCGTTCCAAGACTCGGCACCGCACTGACCGCTTCAGGTGACACGAAAGATTGGCCAGCCGATCTCGGTGCGCCATGCAGCGGGATCGCTTGTGTCACGAGGGCCGACAACGTACACCTCCCGCACCGGCCCGGCCACCGACATCGCGTTCTCCACCACCCAGGTCCCGAGTTCGCCGTACGTGACCTCGATGCCGTCGTGCTCGCCGATGTGGGTGGTGACGGCCAGTTCCGCGGCCGGCAGAGTCATGGGGTGCACGCGTCCGGTGCGAGGTGGTGCAGCGGTCGGCAGGTAGACGACCGCGTGACCGCGCTCCTGCTCGAAAAGGGCGTTGTCGTAGCTGCCGCCCGGCGGTCCGGTCACGGTGGCGCCGACGGCCGCCTCCAATTCGGCCATCGCGCCTGCGTACCAGGTCGCGATGTCGCCATGCCCGACTACGGCCTCTACGGCCGCGACCGTCCGGGCGGGCTCTGCACGCAGCTCGACGTCGATCGGCGCGGGGTCGGGCTGGAGCAGGCGGCGCAGCGACACGACCGCGGCCCGGGTGCGGTCGAGTGCGTCCTCGAGGCGTTGCAGGTGGTCTGTGACCAGGGCCGCGCGGACACCGGGGTCGGGGGTCCGCAGGATCTGCTGCACATCGCTCAGGGGGACGTCGAGCTCGCGGAGCCGGTGGATGACCTGCGCGGTCGGGATCTGGTCGACGCGGTAGTAGCGGTAACCGGTGGTCTCGTCCACCACGGCAGGTTCCAGCAGGGCCGCCTCGTGATACCGGCGCAGGGTCCGGACGCTCAAGTGGGTCAGCCGCGAGAACTCCCCGATGGTCAACATCCCGTCACTCTAAGCACTCCCCCTGGGGGAGAGTCCAAGGCTTGACCCTCCCGCGCCGTGAGGTCACACGGTGGGCTCATGACACAGCACACCGATCTCCCGTCCGATCTGCTCCCGGCCACCGTGCGCGAGTTCTTCGCCGCCCACGTCGTCCGCGACGCCGACACCGCCTCGTCGCTCCTCGCCGAGGATGCGGTGATCGTCGACCAGGACGAGACCTTCCGCGGCCGAGAGGAGACCTACGCGTTCCTGCGGGACGCCGGGTCCGAGTTCGAGTACACGACCGAGCAGATCGGCGCTCACCGCGTCGATGACGCCCACTGGGTGGTGACCGTGCGGCTCGAGGGCACCTTCCCGGGGGGCGTCGCCGAGCTCGACTACCGGTTCGCGCTGCGGGACGGCCTCGTCGCCGAGCTCGTCATCGCCAACCACCCAGCTTGACCGAATCCGCACCACCTCGATCTTCAGTGGAGAGAAGAATGTCTGGTTCAGATCGCGATCGTCTCGACGGTCGACGGGCGCTGGTCACGGGCGGTTCGAAGGGCTCGGGCAAGGCCGTCGTAGCGAGACTGCGAGAGATGGGTGCCGACGTGTGGACCACGGCGCGCACGATGCCCGGCGGCTACGAGCGCCCCGACCGATTCATCGAGGCGGACACTTCCACGGTGGGCGGGGTAGAAGTTGTGGTGTCCAAGATCTCTGAGAAAGGTGCGCTGGACATCCTGGTGCACGTTGTCGGAGGGTCGTCAACCCCGCCTGGCGGGTTCGCGGCAGCGACTGAGGAGCATTGGCCGGCGGAACTCGACCTGAACTTCTTGGGAGCTGTCCGACTGGATCGAGCGCTGCTGCCGGCAATGGCGGAGGCCGGATCGGGAGTAGTTGTCCACGTCACGTCGATCCAGCGTCAGATGCCGTTGCACGACGCGACGTTGCCGTACGCGTCAGCAAAGGGTGCGTTGCGTACGTACAGCAAGGGTCTTGCGAACGAGATGGCGCCACGAGGAGTGCGAGTAAACGCTGTCAGCCCCGGGGGGATTCGGACCGGAGCGTATGAGGGCTTCATCGACCAGCTCGCCGAGGGCAACGGACTGACCCGCGAGCAGGCGAAGCAGAACCTGATGGATTCCCTCGGAGGGGTTCCACTCGGAAGGTTCGCAACGACGGAAGAGGTTGCGGACCTGGTCGGCTTCCTTGTCTCGGACCGAGCCTCATCCATTGTGGGCGCGGAGTACGTCATTGACGGCGGCACTGTCCGAACCGTCTGAGCAAGGCACCGGCTCCGATTAGCCACTCGCGAACAGCTCGATCCGACGGCGGAACCCCCTCCTTCACAAGGAGAACTCTCAGACGCTGCTGAAACCCCGAGAAGCGCGTCGATGACGCCATCTCCGCGCTTCGGACGCTTGCCCGGTCGCCAAGATGGCGCCGCGCGGCTTGAAACGGACCGGACGCTACCAGTTCACGTGTCGAGCGCTCAGGTTGCCCCACCAGATGGCGGGCCGCATCGGCCACGTGACATCTATCGATGACCTGCGAGCTGGGGCAGGCAGACACCCAGTCGACTACCGCGAGGAGAACACATGACCACTCAAATCACGGACCAGTCATCCGCCCAACCGGTCGGACCGCCCCCGCCCTTCGACCCGGAGCTCGCTCCCGTCCTTGAGATCCTGACCAGCCTGCGCTCCCCCGACGCGTACCGTTTGGACAACATCGTTGAGATGCGCCGGCCCGTCCCGGGGTGGAGAGCCCGACCGACGAGGTCCTCTCGCGCGGTGGCACCTACCGCGTGGAGGAGCGGGCGGTGCCAGGGCCGGACGGGGAACCGGACATCTCGCTGCTGATCCGTCTCCCGAAGCACGCGTCGACCCCGACCCCGGCGCTATACCACATCCACGGCGGCGGCATGATCGTCGGAGACAACCGGTTCGGTCTGGTCGAGATGTCGAACCTGGCCGAGCCGATGGGCATGGCCGTGGTTTCGGTCGAGTACCGGCTCGCACCCGAGACACCCCACCCGGGTCCCGTCGAGGATTGCTACGCGGGCCTGGTGTGGGTATCGGATCACGCCCACGAGCTCAACATCGACCCTGAACGCATCGTCGTCGGCGGTGCGAGCGCCGGCGGCGGCCTCGCGGCAGGTGTCACCTTGATGGCACGCGACCGCTACGGCCCGGCAATCCTGGCCCAGCTGCTCCTGTCACCGATGCTCGATGACCGCAATGACTCGCCCTCTGCCCAGCAGATGCGCGGCGTCGGTATCTGGGACAGCTCCTCGAACGAGACCGGATGGAACGCGCTCCTCGGCGACGGCGTGCGCGCAAGGCTGTGCTGGTGCCGGAGCAGTACGGCTCACCGCTGGGCAAAAAGGTGTACGACCTCCGGCACTCCTGTCTCGCCGAGTGGCTGAATGCAGGGGGTGCCGCCCGCGTAGGTGGCGGCGTGGGCAGGAAACAACATCGCCGTTCTGCTCGCTGTTTACGCTCTGTGCTTCTCTGGACACGAAGCAGATCTGCATAAGCGAATCGAGGGGGCGCTCACGCTGCCCTGACGGACTTCGTCGCGTATTCAACGTGGCTACCCGTAGAAAGCCGGTGACAGACGGAGACAGGCGGAGAGAGCCGGACCTCCGCCGATTCACCTGGTGGGCGTCCGGCGCTTCGTCATGTCTGGGCGAGACGTGCTGTGACCTGCACGGACGCCGCCCGGGGGTGCGGGCGGCGGACGGCGGCGTGGCTGTGCCCCCGGCAGGACTCGAACCTGCGACCAAGTGCTTAGAAGGCACCTGCTCTGTCCACTGAGCTACGAGGGCTGGGCGAATCAGGATCTTGCACCGGATCCGGTCGCGGCACAACAGAATAGGGCCGTGTGCATGCCTCACCGGCGTTCCGGCGGTCACCGTTACCTGATCAGACGCAGTTGGCGGCCAGAATGTGATCAGGGAAGGGCCGAAACGGACAGCGGGAGGCGCAGTGGGTCCCATCAGGACTGTACTTGTCGGATACGGCGTGGGGGGTTCGGCCTTCCACGCGCCGGTCCTGGCGGCCGTCGAGGGGCTGGAACTCGCCGCCGTGGTGACCGGGAATCCGGCTCGGCAGGACGAGGTGCGGGCGCGGTATCCGCGGGCCGAGGTGATCGGGACGACCGACGAGATGTTCGCTCGCGCGGGTGACTTCGACCTCGTGGTGATCACCGTGCCGAACCGGTTCCATGTGCCGCTGGCCACCCGGGCGCTGGAGGCCGGGTTGCACGTGGTCGTCGACAAGCCGTTCGCGGGCACCTTCGCGGAGGGGCAGGCGCTGTGCGAGACCGCGGTGCGGTGCGAGCGGCGGCTCGGGGTGTACCAGAACCGACGGTTCGACGGTGATTTCCGGACTGTGCGGCGCCTCGTCGAAGAGGGGCGGCTCGGCGACGTGTACCGGTTCGAGTCGCGGTTCGAGCGGTGGCGGCCGCAGGTGCGTACCTCGGGCTGGAAGGAGCAGGCCGACCCGGCGGCGCTCGGCGGGATCCTGTACGACCTCGGCACCCACCTGATCGACCAGGCCGTGTCGCTGTTCGGGCGGCCCACGCACGTGTACGCCGAGCTGGACACGCGGCGGGACGGGGCGCTCGTGGACGACGACAGCTTCGTGGCGCTCACCCACGAGGGTGGGGTGCGCTCGCACCTGTGGATGAGCGCGGCGGCGGCCGATCTCGGGCCGCGATTTCGGGTGCTCGGGTCGAAGGCGTCGTATGTGAAGTTCGGGATGGATCCGCAGGAGGAGTTGTTGCGGGGCGGGAGTGCGGCGGTGGGTACGCCCGGGTGGGGGACAGAGCCGGAGAGTGCGTGGGGCAGGCTCGGTACGCCCGGCGACACCGTGCCGGTGGAGACCGAACCGGGCGCCTACCAGGACTACTACGCCATGTTCGCGGCGACGGTGCGTGAGGAGAGCGGGCCGCCGGTGCCGCTGTCGGAGGCGCTCACCGTGATCGAGGTGATCGAGGCGGCGCAGCGGTCCTCCGCCGATGGGGCGATCGTGGTGTTGCCGACCAAGTGAGCGTCGTGATGCCGACTGCGTGGCGGTGTGGTGCCGGTGGAGGATCGACGTGACGCCGACGGGTGGCCGGTGTCATGCCGACCACGTGGCCGGCGTGGTGTCGACGGGCCGCCGGCGTGACGCCGGCGGACGGCCCGCGTGATGCCGACCGGGTGACCCCTGTGGGGTAGTGCCGACCGCACGTTGAGAATGTGGACAATTCGGGCATTGGTCGCCCGTGGTGATCATGGGAAGCGACACCCTGTCCGCAGCCCTCGCCGACCTGCGCGATCGGGTTGTGGCGACGTGCTTCCCACTCGACCTGCCCGGTGCCGTGCAGGCGCGGCTGGCCCGTCGCGAGTTGATCGAACAGCTCGACGACTACGTGCTGCCGCGCCTCGCGGTGCCGCGTGCGCCGTTGCTCGCGGTGGTCGGCGGTTCCACCGGGGCGGGCCGGTCCACGCTGGTGAACGCGCTGGTCGGGCGGGCGCTCACGGAGGTCGGTTCGGTACGGCCGACCACGCGCGTGCCGGTCCTGGTCTGCCGATCCCGGGACCGGCACTGGTTCGCCGCGGACACCGCCATCGAACTGCGCCTGGACGAGCGGGTGCCGCCCGGGCTGGCGCTGCTCGACGTGCCCGACATCGACTCGGTATCCGCCGACAACCGCCGGGTCGCGGTGCGCCTGCTCGGCGCCGCCGACCTGTGGGTGTTCGTCACGTCCGCGGCGCGGTACGCGGACGCCGCGCCGTGGCATCTGCTTCGGCTCGCGCGGGATCGGAACACGCGACTTGCGATCGTGCTGAACCGGGTGCCGGCGGAGCCGGCGGACCTGCTCCGGGCCGACTTCGTGCGGTTGTTGCGGCAGGCCGGGCTCGGCGATGTACCGCTGTACCCGGTCGTCGAGGTCGAGCCGGGGGCCGGGCTGCCCGAGCGCAATGTGGTGCCGATTCGTACCTGGCTCGCCGAGCGCGGCGCCGATCCGGACGCGCGGGCCGCGGTGGTGCGGCGCACGCTCGGCGGGTTGTTGCACAGCCTGGACCGGCGGGTGCCGCCGTTGGCACAGGCTGTGGAGCGGCAGTACGAGGCGGCGGGACGTACGCGCGACTGTGTGGATCGGGCCTATGCGGCGACGGCGCGGTGGGCGTTGCGGGCGCTGGACGACGGCTCGTTGGTGCGCGGGGCGGCGGGCGTTCGGTGGCATGAGGGGGACGCGGACGGGGCGGCGGGAGCGGTTCGGGAGGGCCTGGACGCGCTGTTGGCGGACGCGTTCGCGCGGGGGGCCGAGCGTGCGTCGGGGTGTGTGCCGTACGACGGGGCGCCTCGGCTTCGGCCCGGCCCCGTGGTCTGGCCCGGTGCGGGGGAACAGCTCGCGCTGATCGCGGCGGTGGGCCGTCCGGGGATGGGGCCGGGCATCGGGCGCGACGCGGCGGGGCTGCTCGGGACCCGGATCGGGGCAGAGTCGGCGGCGCGGTTGATCCTGGACGTCCGTCGGGGCCTGCGCGCCGAGCTCGCGGCGGCGCTGGACGCGGAACGGGGACGGCGGGTGGCGGCGGTGGCGGTGGTGCCGGGACGGGCCGACGTCGGGTTGATCGAGGCGCTGGATCTGGTGCGGAGGAGCGCGTGAGGGGCGGCGCCGGGGCGCCGATCGGGCCGCCGATCGGGGCGGCTGGGCGTGGGCGCCGGGTCGGGCGAGCCGCCGGCGTGGTTCGGCCGGGCCGATGACGGCGGGTGGGGAGTACCTCGATCGGTTCGCCGTGCGCCGGGCCCGGCACGTGAGCGAGACGGAGGAATCGGCGCGGCTGGCGGCGCGGTCGGCCGCGTTGGATCGGGCGGTGCGGCTGGCCCGGGACCGGCTTCCCGGAGCCGAACTCGCCGCCGCCGAGGACCTGCTCGGGCATGCCGAGACGCGGCTCGCCACGGCCGGGCGGCACACCGTGGTGGCGCTCGCGGGGGCCACCGGTGGGGGGAAGTCGTCGCTGTTCAATGTGCTTACGGGGTTGCGCCTGGCGGATACCGGGGTGCGTCGGCCGACGACCCGGACCACGCTCGCGTGCGCGTGGGATCCCGACGGGGCGGCGCCGTTGCTCGATCTGCTCGGGATCGAGCAGGGGTGTCGGGTGGCGCGGCACGGGGTGTTGGACGCGTGGCACGGTGGTGGGGCGGAGCCCGCGCACGGCCGCCACGGCTCGCAGGGCGCTCGGCGTGGCGGCGGGATGCCCGCCGGGTTGATTCTGCTGGACCTGCCGGACCACGACTCGATCGACCTCGCGCACCGGGCGGAGGTGGACGCGTTGGTGGCGGTCGCGGATTACATCGTGTGGGTGCTCGATCCGCAGAAGTACGCCGACGCGCTCCTGCACGACCGCTATCTCCGGGTGTTCCGGCACCACGCGCACTGCATGACGGTCGTGCTCAACCACGCGGACCGGTTGCCCGTCGGGGATCTCGCGGCGTGTCTGACCGATGTCCGGGCGTTGCTCGCGGCCGACGGGCTCGCCGAGGTGCGGGTGTTGGCGACCTCGCCGGAGACCGGGCTTGGGATCGCCGAGCTGCGCCGGGTGGTGGCCGGTGTGTCGGGGAGCGGCGAGGCGTCGGTGGCTCGGCTGAGCGCGGATCTGGACGCGTTGACCGAGCGGCTGGAGCCGTACTTCGCCGGCGTGGTGCCGGGCGTGGAGGTGTTCGCCGCGGCGGACCGGGACGTGCTGGTGGGCGATTTGTGCGATGCGGCCGGGGTGGGCGTGGTGGCGGCGGCCGAGGGGGAGCGGGTACGGGCCGCGCGGGCGTCGTTGTGGCGTCGGGCGCGGCGGCCGGTGGCGCGGGTCGAGCCGGTGCAGGTACATCGGGCCGAGCAGGCGATCCGGCGGGCCGGGGCGACGCTGAGTCGGGGGATGCCGGCGGTGTGGGTGGGCGGGGTGCATCGGGCGTTGGCCGAGGGGTTGCGGGTGTTGCCGGACGAGGTGGACGCGGCGCTGGTCGGGGCCGTGCCGAAGGCGCCGCCGCCGACTCGGGTGGCGCGGGTGGCGGCGGGTGCGTGGTGGGTCGGGGTGGTCGCGGTGATCGCCGGGCTGCTCGGGATCGGGTTGGCGGCGACGGGGGTGCCGGTGGCGCGGTGGCTCGGGCTTCCGGTGGCGGCGTGGGCGGCGTTCGCGGGACTGGTGGTGGGGGCCTCGGGGGCGTGGTGCGGGTGGCGGGTGGCGGTGGGTGCGGCGGGGCGGCGGGTGGCGGGGGTGGAGGCCGCGTTGCGGGCGCGGGTGGCGGATGTGGCGGATCGGGTGGTGGTGGGGCCGGGGGAGGCGGAGGTGGTGCGGTATCGGGAGGCGTGCGCGGAGTTCGTGGCTGCGCGGGAGGGGGTCGGGCGGGTGGGTGGTCACCCACGTGAGTGACGCGTCGTTGTCCACAGGCGCCGAGTTGTCCACACCCCGTCCTGGTCCCCGGCCTCCCCACCGCCGCATGCCGCATCGTCGAGTGCGGACGGCGATGTCGCGGTGCACGCCGGTGACCCAGGGAGGCAAGCGTGGACACGTACGTGACGGTGGTCGGCAATGCCGCGAGCGAGGTCCGGGTGCAGATGACCCAGGCCGGTGTGCCGCTCGCGCGGTTTCGGATGGCGGTGTCGCCGCGGCGCTTCGACCGGGACAGCGGCCAGTGGGTGTCGGGGGACGCGTCCTTCTACACGATCGCGTGCTTTCGTGCGCTGGCCGAGAACGTGACGAGTTCGATCGACAAGGGCGACCCGCTCGTGGTCACCGGGCGGCTGCGGGTGCGCGAGTGGGAGCGGGAGGGACGGTGGTTGACGGTCACCGAGATCGACGCCTCCTCGGTGGGACACGACCTCGCCCGAGGGGTCGCGGAGTTCCGCCGGGTGGCCCGGCCGGCCCGACTGGCGCTCGTGGCGGATGACGTCGCGGCCGGAGCGACGGTCGACCAGGGCGTCCTCGCGATCGGGATGGGGAGCAGTCCCGAACGCGAAGAGGAGGCGGCATGAATTGATGCACGACATGGCCGCATGTTCGGGAAAGCCATTCATTGGCGATAGCCGAGATAATTCCGGTCGGTTTTCGGGACGAATCTGAAACAGAATTGTGACGACCGCGCCGTCGGTACGATGCATATCGAAACGGGCCAATCGCCGCAATCGAGGCAACCGACACGGCGGTGAGGTCGGAAAGCGTCGGAACGTGGGGGTGAATACGCCCGAGGCAAGGTATTGATCACCAAAAGACCGTTTCGCACGGTTGTGCACCTTGAAAAATCAATAGTGAGCCAGATCGCCCTGATCAGCGGCTATGCGGCTTGTCGACCGCAATGAGCTGCTATTCCCGCCGAGGACTTGTCGACTCGGCGATATTCGAATTACCTTCCTCGAGTCGGATCTTCTCCCGAGGTAAAGAACGTGAAACAAATTGCTACCCCGGGTCGCGGGGGGTGGCCCACCGGCTCATACCATTCAACGGTTCTTTACTCGCGCCGTGCTCGGGGGAACGATGCGCCGCGCGAGATTCGGCATACATTTTTCGAGGGGACCACCACATGTTCCGTACACCGGGACGGACGGCCACCCGCCTGTCGGCCATGGTCGTGGCGACGGGCCTGGCGGCGGCCGGCGTGATCGGTTTCGCGGGTGCGGCCAACGCGGAGGGCGCCAAGGGCGTCTATCAGGGCGGCGATGTCGGTGCGGACATCTTCCTGAAGGGCAAGGATGGCGCCCAGCGAGCGTCGATCCTGAAGCTCCAGGTGGACGGAAAGATCCTCCGCACCTACTGCATCGACTTCCACACCAAGGTGTACGACGGCGCGAAGTACGACGAGTCGAACTGGAAGGAGACGTCCTTCGGGACCAAGGCCGACAAGGCCAAGGTCAAGTGGGTCCTGCTCAACTCCTTCCCGACCGTCGACCTGGCCAACGTTCGTACGACGATCAAGAGCCCGGAGCTGACCGAGGGTGAGGCCGCGGCTGCCACGCAGGCCGCCATCTGGCACTTCACCGACGGCCAGAACCTGGACGAGGGCAACAAGAAGAACGACGCCGACGTCGTCAAGCTGTACAAGTACCTGGTCGGCGACGCCAACAAGGGCGACGTCACCGAACCGCCCGTCTCGCTCTCGCTCAACCCGGGCGAGAAGACCGGCAAGATCACCGACAAGCCCGGCATCGGCCCGTTCGAGGTCAAGACCAACGCCGAGGGCAAGTCGATCAACGCGAAGCTCACCGCGGGTGACACCGACGGCAAGCCCGTACTGGTGGACGCCGATGGCAAGCCGGTCACCAAGGTCGGCAACGGCGACAAGCTCTACGTGAACCCCGCGGGTGCCACCAAGGAAGGCAGCCAGACCTTCGAGGTCTCCGGCGAGTCGACCGTGCAGGCCGGTCGGGTTTTCCAGGGCGTCAACACCAACGGGACGACCAGCCAGCTGCTGATCGTCGCGGACAAGCAGAAGGTGCAGGCCTCGGACCACGCGGTCGCCAAGTGGGGCAAGCCCGGCAAGGGCCCGCTCCCGGAGATCAACGCCACCAAGGACTGCGTGGCGGGCGGCGTGAAGGTCACCGTGAAGAACAACGGTGACGAGTCGTACAAGTTCAAGCTCGACGGCAAGGAAACCACCGTCGAGGCGGGCAAGTCGTACGACCAGGTCGTGAAGGTCCAGGAGGACCAGGCGTACAAGATCACGATCGTGGGCCCCGACGGCAAGACCGCCAAGGAGTTCACCGGCACCCTCGACTGCGAGACCGCCGGCACCACGGGCGGCGGCACCACCGGTGGCACCACCGGCGGAACCCCGGCCCCGGTGAACCCGAAGGGCCCGGACCTCGCCGAGACCGGTAGCGACGGCAGCAACACCCCCGCGATCCTGGGCGGCGCCGGTGCGCTCGTCCTCGCGGGTGGCGGCCTCGTCTTCTTCATGCGTCGCCGCAAGGGCTCGACCGGCGCCACCGCCTGACAGCCGAACCGCCACACATAACACCACCCCCAAGGACCGGGCCCCGCCGCACCCAACCGCGCCGGGGCCCGCCCCCTTGCCACACCCCGACCACCGGCCCGCACACACACCAAGCCCAAGCCCCCAGGGCCACCCGCGGATCCGAGCCGGTCCCAAGCCGCCACCGCACAGCCAAGCCGCTCGCAGCGGGGCGGGTCCAAGAGCCGGCCAGGATTGGGCACGGACCCGAGCCGGCCCCGAACGCCAAGCGGCCCAGGTCGGTCGCCGACCCGAGCGGCAGCCAAGCAGCCAGCGGTCGGAGCCAGGCCCGAGGCCACGAAGCGCGGACCGATCGCGGCCCGACACGGAACCGGGCCGAAGCCGAGCACCCACCGCCAGGGAAGCCCGGCATCGGCCGGTTCGTTCCGAGCACGAGGTTGAGCCAAAGCCAAACACCGAGCAGGTCACAGCCCGAAGCCGCGTATCGGGCGGGCAGAGTCCGTTGCGGAGCCGACCCCGAGCGCCGAGTCGGTCGCGGCCGTGTCGGCCCGGGTTGGGCACGGCGTCGGACCGACCGCCGAGCAGGTCGTTGTCGGGCGGGGTCGAGCCGAGGCCGAGGGTCGAGCGGGTTGGGGTCGGGCTCGGGCCGAGTCTGCGCCGGGCATCGGATCGGTCAAGCCGCGCGCCGAGCCGCGTCCCGATCCGACGTCCGTCGAGGCCGAACCGCGTGCTCGGCCAAGCCGAAGCCGACAGCGACCCAAGCACCGCCGCACCGAGCCGCTACAAGCCCGGTTGGTCCACGGCACATGCCGCACCCGAACCAAGCAATTCCAGCCCGTCCGGCGCTTGAGGACGAGCGGGCCGCAGGCCGGTCGACCTCGCCGGGCCGAGTTCCGGGCCGGGCGGGTGCGGGCCGGGGCGCTTGGCTCGGGGTTCGTATCCCGCGCCCACCGGGCACCCATGCACGGGCACTGTCCGCCAGACCATAGGCTTGGACGCATGGCTGAGTACATCTACACCATGCGCAAGGCGCGTAAAGCGCACGGCGACAAGGTGATCCTCGACGACGTGACGCTCAGCTTCCTGCCGGGAGCCAAGATCGGCGTCGTCGGCCCGAACGGCGCGGGTAAGTCGACCGTTCTGAAGATCATGGCCGGGCTGGAACAGCCCTCCAACGGCGACGCGTTTCTGTCCCCCGGCTACACCGTCGGAATCCTGCTCCAAGAGCCTCCGCTCGACGAGACCAAGACCGTTCTGGAGAACGTCCAGGACGGCGTCAAGGAGATCAAGGGCAAGCTGGACCGGTTCAACGCCATCGCCGAGGAGATGGCCACGAACTACACCGACGAGCTGATGGCGGAGATGGGCGAGCTGCAGGACCAGCTCGACCACGCGAACGCCTGGGAACTCGACTCGCAGCTCGAACAGGCCATGGACGCGCTGGGCTGCCCGCCCGGCGACTGGCCGATCGTGAACCTCTCCGGTGGCGAGAAGCGCCGCGTGGCGCTGTGCAAGCTGCTCCTCGAAGCCCCCGACCTGCTGCTCCTCGACGAGCCGACCAACCACCTCGACGCGGAGAGCGTCCAGTGGCTGGAACAGCACCTGGAGAAGTACGCGGGCACCGTCGTCGCGGTCACCCACGACCGGTACTTCCTGAACAACGTCGCCCAGTGGATCTGCGAGGTCGACCGCGGTCGCCTGCACCCCTACGAGGGCAACTACTCCACCTACCTGGACACCAAGGCCACCCGCCTGAAGGTCGAAGGGCAGAAGGACGCCAAGCGGCAGAAGCGGCTCAAGGACGAGCTCGAGTGGGTCCGCTCCAACGCGAAGGGCCGGCAGGCCAAGAGCAAGGCGCGACTGGCCCGCTACGAGGAGATGGCCGCCGAGGCGGACAAGATGCGGAAGCTGGACTTCGAGGAGATCCAGATCCCGCCGGGTCCGCGCCTGGGCAGCGTCGTCATCGAGGTCGAGCACCTCAGCAAGGCGTTCGACGAGAAGCTGCTGATGGACGACCTGTCCTTCACGCTGCCGCGCAACGGCATCGTCGGCATCATCGGTCCGAACGGCGCGGGCAAGACCACGCTGTTCAAGATGCTGATCGACGCCGAGACGCCCGACACCGGCAACATCAAGGTCGGCGAGACCGTCAAGGTCTCCTACGTCGACCAGTCGCGCGGCGGCCTGGACCCGAAGAAGAACCTGTGGGAGGTCGTCTCCGACGGCCTGGACTACATCAAGGTCGGCAACGTCGAGGTCCCGTCCCGGGCCTACGTCAGCGCCTTCGGCTTCAAGGGTCCGGACCAGCAGAAGCCCACCGGGGTGCTCTCCGGCGGTGAGCGCAACCGGCTCAACCTGGCGCTGACGCTCAAGCAGGGCGGCAACCTGCTGCTGCTCGACGAACCGACCAACGACCTCGACGTCGAGACCCTGTCCAGCCTGGAGAACGCGCTCCTGGAGTTCCCGGGCTGCGCCGTGGTCGTCTCGCACGACCGCTGGTTCCTGGACCGGGTCGCCACGCACATCCTCGCCTACGAGGGTGACTCGAAGTGGTTCTGGTTCGAGGGCAACTTCGAGTCGTACGAGAAGAACAAGGTCGAGCGCCTGGGCGCCGACGCGGCCCGGCCGCATCGCGCGACCTACAAGAAGCTCAAGCGCAACTGATCCACCCGATCGGTTCGGGCGGCCGACGGCCTGTCGCATGTCCCCATGCGGCAGGCCGTCGGCGACACCGGGCCGGACCGGTCGGTCGGCAATCACAGAGAAGAGGCTGGGCACGTGGCCAGGCACATCTATCACGCGGCGGTTCGGTGGTCCGACATGGACGCCTACCGGCACGTCAACAATGTGCAATACCTCCGCTATCTGGAGGAGGCGCGCGTGGACATGATGTTCACCCTCGGGCAGCGCGAGGGGGCCAAGACGCTCTCCGAGGGCGTGGTGATCGCCCGCCACGAGATCGACTACAAACGCCCGCTGGTGTGGCGCGCCGAACCGGTGCGGGTGGAGACCTGGGTGACCCGGATCGGGGCCGCCCGATTCACCCTGGCCTACGAGATCAGGGACGGCGAGCAGGTGTACGCCACGGCGCTGTCCGTGCTCGTGCCCTATTCGCTGGTCGAGCAGCGTCCCCGGCGACTGACCGAGGAGGAACGGGCCTACCTGGACCGCTTCCTCGAACCGCAGGACGAGTCGGCGGGGCGGTCGGCCCGCGCATGACCGTGCTGCGACTCGCCGACCCGGCCGCCGCCGCGGACCTGGGCGGCTACCTGAGCCGACTGCTGCGCTACGACCGCGGCGCGGTGGTGCGGATACGGGCCGAGGGGATGGTGCTCGGTACGTTCGGGCATCCGCCGTTCGGTGCCGCCTCCTCGGGCGTGATCACGCTGCGGGCGAGCGAATTGGCCGAACCCGCGACGGTGGACGCGACCGTGTCCGCCGGACAACTCCTCGACGCGATCGCGGACGACGCGAGTGTGTCGCTTCCCCCGTCGGTAACCGGCCCGGGGTGGGCCGGCCTGCTGCCGCCGCGCACCGGGTGGGAACACGTCGCCGACCTCTCGGTGCCCGACCTGGCCCGCGAAGTGGCCGCCGGCGTCGCCGAGTTCCGGGCCAGGACCGAGCCGGGCATGCCGCGTGCCGAGTTCGAGCGGGTCGCGGCCGGGATCTGGACCCGACCGATGGCCGGCCGACTGCCGCTGCGGGCCGCGCACGCCGCGCAGTCCTTCGGCTTCCTGGGCCCGCCGGATGCCGACGCCCGGGCCGCGGTGTTGCGCACCGGCGCCTGGCTGCGCCTGGAGGCCCGCTACGGCTCGGTATCGGTCCGGCGCGAGGACGCCCCGGGCCTGCTGTTCACCCGCTGACCGCCCCCGAGACAACGCCGCCCGCGTCGAGCCGCCGAGGTCGACTCGTCGGAGGCGAGGTTGTGGTCAGGCGACGGCCGACCACCACACCGCGGTGTTCGGCGGGAGGGTCAGGTCGCCGGTCCCGGTGTGCTCCACCGGTCCCGAGGCCAGCAGCAGCGGGCCGGTCACGGGGACGCGGGCCGGGGCCTTGCCCATGTTCACCGCGCAGCCGAAGCCGGGGACGCGGGTGAAGGCCAGTATGTCCGGCGGGAGTTCGTCCTCGGCCCAGGTCAGGCCGCGGCCGGCCGCGCGGGCGCCGAGGGCCGGGTGGGTCCGGCGGATGCGCAGCGCGGTGCGGCACAGCGCGAGGGTGGAGTCCGGGTCGTGCCGCTGGGCCGCGACGGTCAGCTCCGCCCAGGAGGCGGGCTGGGGCAACCAGGCGGCCTCCCCCGAGGTGAAGTCGAACGGCGCCGCCTCGCCCGCCCACGGGAGCGGCACCCGGCACCCGTCCCGGCCCGGCACCCGACCGCCCGAGTGCGCGAACACCGGGTCCCGACGCAGCCCGTCGGGCAGGTCCTCGACCTCGGGCAGGCCCAACTCGTCGCCCTGGTACAGGTAGGCCGCGCCGGGCAGGGCGAGTTCGAGCAGCAGCGCCGCCCGGGCCCGGGCGAGACCGAGGGCTCCGCCGCCGAACCGGGTCACCGGCCGCACCACGTCGTGGTTGGCCAGTACCCACGTCGGCGCCGCGCCCACCGCGGCGGTGGCGGCCAGCGCGTCGTCGATCGCCGCGCGCAGCCGGACCGGGTCCCAACCGGCGAGGAGGAAGGGGAAGTCGAACGCCTGATGCAGCTCGCCGGGTCGCAGGTAGGCGGCCGACCGCTCGGCCCGGGGCAGCCACACCTCGGCCACCGCGATCCGCCCGCGCCGCCCGCCGCCGGTGTCCACGTCGGCGTACGAGTCGAGCAGCCGACGCCACGTGCGGTAGACGTCGTGCACCTCGGGCTGGTCCCAGTACGGCAGCCGATGCCGCAGCCGACCCTCCCACCCCTGCGGTACGCCCGGCGGCACGTCCGGCAGGCCGAGTGCCTTGACCAGACCGTGCGCGACGTCGATCCGGAAGCCGTCCACGCCGCGGTCCAGCCAGAAGCGCAGGATCGACAGATACTCGCAACGCACTTCGAGGTTGCGCCAGTTCAGGTCGGGCTGCGCCGGTGAGTACAGGTGCAGATACCACTGGCCCGGACGGCCGTCGGCCTCGGTGATCCGGGTCCACGCGGGGCCGCCGAACTGGGACAGCCAGTTGTTCGGCGGCTCGTCCCCGCCCGTGCCCCGGCCGTCGCGGAAGAGGTAGCGGGAGCGCTCGACCGAACCCGGGGGCGAGGCGAGTGCGGCGGCGAACCACGCGCTGTCCCGAGAGGTGTGGTTCGGGACCACATCCACCAGGACCGCCAGGCCGAGTTCGTGTGCCCGCGCGAACACCCGGTCCGCGTCGGCGAGGGTGCCGAACAGGGGGTCCACGTCGCGCGGATCGGCGACGTCGTAGCCGGCGTCGACCATCGGCGACCGATAGAAGGGGCTCAGCCAGATCGCGTCGACACCCAGGTCCCGGAGGTACGGCAGGCGGGCGAAGAGCCCGGGCAGATCGCCGACCCCGTCCCCGTCGCCGTCCGCGAAGCTGCGCGGATAGACCTGGTAGAAGACCGCGTCGTGCCACCACCCGCGTACCATCGGCCGCCTCCGTCGGATCGCTCCCGGTGTGGCTGTCGCCCCGTCCCGCCCGCCGTCGGTCGCCGGGTCAGTCGAGCCGGTTGACCATCGACTGCGCGGCGTAGACCAGGTATTCCCAGAGGGTGTTCTCCTGCGCGGCCGGCAGCGCGATCTCGTCGACCGCCGCGCGCATGTGCCGCAACCACGCGTCGCGCGCCTCCTCGGTCACGGCGAACGGCGCGTGTCGCATCCGCAGCCGCGGGTGACCGCGTTGTTCGCTGTAGGTGCGCGGGCCGCCCCAGTATTGGACGAGGAACATCCGCAGTCGGTCCTCGGCTCCGTCCAGGTCCTCCTCCGGATACATCGGACGCAGCAGGGGATCCTCGCGCACACCCTGATAGAAGCGGTGCACGAGTTTGGCGAACGTCTCCTCGCCGCCCACGGCTTCGTAGAGACTCGGTTCCGGCGCCGGCATCTGGGTCACCGCTCCATCCTCTCAGATGGGCCCGCGAGCCGGAGGCCCCCGGACGGGACCTAACGCTCCGCGGCGCGGGCGATGCCCCGGCGCATGCCGCCGAAGACGATGCCGTGGAAAGGGAACACGGCCCACCAGTACGCGTGCCCGAGCAGTCCCCGGGGATGGAACAGCGCACGCTGGCGGTAGTGCGTGGTGCCGTCGTGGTCCGTGACGCTGAACTCCAGCCAGGCCAGGCCCGGCAGACGCATCTCGGCGCGCAGGCGGAGCAGCCGACCGGGCACCACCTCCTCCACCCGCCAGAAGTCGAGCGAGTCGCCGACCCGGAGCCGGTGCGGATCACGGCGTCCCCGGCGCAGTCCGACACCGCCCACGATCCGGTCCAGGGCGCCGCGCACCGACCAGGCGAGCGGCCACGAGTACCAGCCGTTGCCGCCGCCGATGCCCTCGATCACCCGCCATACCGCCGCCGGGGACGCGGCCGGCTCCGCCTCGCGGACGTCCTCGTACAGCGAGCCGCCGGACCAGTCCGGATCGGTGGGCAGCGGATCGCTGGGCGCCCCGGCGGTGGCCGCCGAGGACCAGCGGGTGGCCACGTCGGCGTCGCGGATCCGGGCCAGCGCCAGTTCGAGGGCCCGGTCGAAGCCGATCAGGCCCTCCGGCGGGTCGGGGACGTAGCGGGCGATGTCGTGCTCGTGGCAGACCACCTCGCTGCGCAGCGACTCCACCAGCGGTCGGGCCAGGGCGCCGGGTACGGGGGTGATCAGACCCACCCAATGGCTGGACAACCAGGGCGAGAGCATCGGCACCGGCAACACCCGGCGGCGGCGCAGTCCGGCCACGGCCGCGTAGCGCTGCATCATCTGCTCGTAGGTGAGCACGTCCGGGCCGCCGATGTCGAAGGCGCGGTTCACGTCCGGGGGCAGTGTGGCGCAGCCGACCAGGTAGCGCAGTACGTCGCGAACGGCGATCGGCTGGATCCGGGAGGTGACCCAGCGCGGGGTGACCATCACCGGCAGCCGCTCGGTCAGGTAGCGCAACATCTCGAAGGACGCCGAGCCCGAGCCGATGATCACCGCCGCGCGCAGCACGACGGTGGGCACCGCGCCGGCGAGCAGGATCTCGCCCACCTCGGCGCGCGAACGCAGGTGCGGGGAGGAGTCGCGGGCCGCGGAACCGGCGGCCGGGCCCAGGCCGCCGAGGTAGACGAGCCGGCCCACGCCCGCGTCCTCGGCCGCCTCGGCGAACACGCGCGCGCTGTCGCGGTCGGTGTCGGCGAAGCGCGGTCCGCTGCCGAGCGCGTGGATCAGGTAGTAGGCCACGTCCACGCCGTCGAGGGCTCGGCGCACCGCGGCCGGGTCGAGCGCGTCGGCGCGCACGATCTCCACCCGGTCCGCCCACGGGTGGTCGCGCAGCTTGGCCGGGGTCCGGGCCATGCAGCGCACCCGATGACCGGCGGCGAGCAGCTCGGTCACCAGCCGGCCGCCCAGATAGCCGGTGGATCCGGTGACCAGGCACAGGGGAGCGTTCACCCGACCCAGTCTCGGCGACGCGGCAGCCACAACGGCCGGAGACGCGCCACGGGTAGCCCGAATGGTCCCGCGCCCACGCACCCCGCGAGCCGCAGACGCCCGGCCCGCCCCTGTCCCTGCCCCCGCCGGCGCGGCGGCAAGCTCTCCGGCGACACCCGGCACGAGAACGCCCGGCCCGACCCGAGGCAACCCAGACCAAGCGGCGTCGCCGGCATGGGGGCAGAGCCCGCCCAGGACACGGGTGGGGTCGGGCACGCGGCGCCGGGATCAGGGCGCCCCGGGGCTCTGCGGCGTCGCCGGCACGGGTGGCGGTCCCACCCACAACCTGGGTGGGACCCGGGCAGGCGGGGCCAGGATCGGAGGCGGCCCGGGGCCTGCGCCGGCGCCGGTACAGGCGACCGGGTTCACCCACGACACGGGTGGAGGACCCGGGCCGGCGGGGTCGGGGTCAGGGTGCCCCCGGGGCCTGCGGCGTGGGGGGTGTGGGCGGCGGGTTGACCGGGACCGGGGCCGGTTCGGCCTGGGGGGCCGGGGCGCCCGGGTCCTCGGTGGGGGGTGTGGCGCCGGCGATCGGTTCGCTGATGCGGATGCCCGCGTCGTCGAACGCGCGCTTGACCCGACCCCGCAACTCGCGCGCGACCGGCAGTTCCTGGCCCGGCATGGTCTTGATCTGCACCTGGAGCACCACCGCGTCGGCCGTCACCGCCTCCATCCCGACCACCGTCGCCGAGCCCCAGACCCGCTCGTTCCACGGCTCCACGTCGGCCAGCGCCTCGGCGGTGGAGGTGATCACCGCGCGGACCTTGTCCACGTCCTCGTGGTAGCCGACCTGCACGTCCACCTTGGCGGTGCCCCAACCCTGGCTCTTGTTGCCGATCCGCTTGATCTCGCCGTTGCGGATGTACCAGACGGTGCCGTCCACGTCGCGCAGCTTGGTGATCCGCAGGCCCACCTCCACCACCGTGCCGGTGGCCGGACCGGCGTCGACCAGGTCGCCCACGCCGTACTGGTCCTCCAGGATCATGAACATCCCGGACAGGAAGTCGGTCACCAGGTTGCGCGCACCGAAGCCGAGCGCGATGCCGGCGATGCCCGCGCTGGCGAGGAGCGGCGCGAGGTTGACCTTGAACTCGCCGAGCACCATCAGCCCGGCGATGCCCAGGATCACGAACGACGCGGTGCTGCGCAGCACCGAGCCCACCGTCTCGGCGCGCTGGCGGCGGCGCTCGGCGTTGAGCAGGAAGCCGGTGACCGGCCGCCCGCTGCTGTCCGTACCGCTGTTGGCCATCCGGCCGACCAGCTGGGTGATCAGCTTTCGGGTCACCGCCCGCAGGATCAGCGCGACCAGGATGATCACGAGGATCCGGATCGGCGTCACCACGAGGGACTCGCCGTGCCGATCGAACCACGACGACACCTTGCCGTTGCCTGCGGCGGCGTCGAGGGACAACTGGACTCCGGGGACGAGCGCGGACACGTACGAGACCTTTCGGACGACGAGCGGGGGACGATCTCCCCGCGACCGGGGACCCGCGTCCCACAGTAGTCACGAGGCCGAGGGCACTCGTGCGTTACCTCTCCTTCGCGCCTTTCGTCGTTGATCACCGTTATGTCACCGATCCCCACCTTCGTCGATCTTGTACCCGAGGCCGTGCCCGAGCCCGGACCCGGCCGGCACGGACCCGGCGGCCGACGCGGACCCGGGCCCGTCCGGGTCGAGGCCGGTGTGCGCGGCCAGGAAGGAGAGTGTGTCCGCGGTCAGTTCGACCGTGCGGGTGACCGAGCGGGCCGCGTGACCCACCTCGGCCTCGGCCCGCAGCAGCACCGGGCGCCCGCTCGTGGTCGCGTGTTGCAGGGCCGCGCACATCTTGCGCGCGTGCAGCGGATCCACCCGGCTGTCCCCGTCGAACACGGTGAACAGCACCGCCGGATACGCCACGCCCGGACGCACGTGGTGATAGGGCGAGTAGCCCAGCAGCCAGTGCAGTTCCTCCGCCACCTCGGCGGTGCCGTACTCGTCGGACCACAACCGTCCCAGGCCGAAGCGCTCGTAGCGGACCATGTCGAGCAGCGGCATCGAGCAGGCCACAGCCGCGTACAACTCGGGCCGCTGGGTGAGCGCGGCGCCGACGAGCAGGCCGCCGTTGGAGCCGCCGGACGCGGCGAGCCGGTCGGGCGTCGTCCACCCGCGGGCGACCAAGTGCTCCGCGGCGGCGTGGAAGTCGTCGAACACGTGTTGCTTGTGCCCCCGCATGCCCGCTCGATGCCACTGCTCGCCCTCCTCGCCGCCGCCGCGCAGGTTGGCGATCGCGTACACCCCGCCCGCCTCCACCCAGGCGAGCACACCCGCCGAGTAGGCGGGGCCGAGCGAGATGCCGAAGCCGCCGTACCCGTAGAGCACGGTGGGCCGGGGGCGGTCCGGTTCGGCGGTCGGCGCGATCACGAACATGCGCACGGTGGTGCCGTCGGCCGAGCGGTACGTCTCCTGGCGCACGTGTACGTCGGGCAGCGTCGCGGTACCGGGCGCGGTGGCCCAGGTGTCGATCGCCCCGGTACGCGCGTCGTAGCGCAACACCGCCGACGGGGCGGTGTAGTCCGACCAGCCGAACCACGCCTCGTGTCCGCCCTCGGGGTGTTCGGCGAGGCCGCCGATGGATCCGGGTGAGCCGCCGGGCATGCTCGGGCGGGCCGACAATTGCCCGTCCGCCAGGTCGTACGCGGCCAGTTCGCCCACCGCGTGCCGGGTCCGACCGACCAGCAGGGTCGGTCGGGGCGCCTGCGGTCCGTCCAGGATCGCGAAGCCCGTCAGCACCGCGTCCGGCTCCTCGGCGACCAGATCGCGCCAGCCCTCGGGCCCGGGCGCCGCCGGATCGGCCACGCACAGCCGGCCGCGCGGCGCGTCCAGGTCGGTGAGCACGTACAGCCGCCCGTCGCGACCCACCCGCACCCCGGTGAGCGCGTCCAGTCCCACGGTCACCGGCCGCAGTACCGGCCGCTCCGGCGGACCCGCGTGCAGATCGGCCAGCCACAGGTCGTTGCGCGGCGCGGTGCCCGAGGAGGAGGACACGCTCAGCCAGCGGCCGTCCCGGCTGACCCCGACGCCGAAGTAGGTGCCCGGATCGGTGCCCGCGCCGAACACCTCCACATCCTCGGCCGGTTCCGTGCCGATCCGGTGCAGGTACACCCGGCGGTGGTGCTGCTCCTCACCCTCGGGCACCGCCTCCGGCGGCAGTCGGCGTACCAGGTAACACGCCTCGCCGCCGGGGAGCCAGGCGATCGAGGTGTCCCGCATCCGGTCGATCGGGCCCTCGATCCGGGTGCCGTCGGCGACGTCGAGCACGTACAGGCGCGACTCCTCGTCCCCGCCCGTGGAGAGCAGATACGCCAGCCGGTCGCCCTCGTCGGAGGGCACCCATTGGTCGAGCGTGGTGGTGCCGCCCGGGTCGATCGCGATCGGATCCACCAGCTCCCGCTCGCTCCCGTCCGGCTCGACCACGAACAACACGCCGTGCTCGCGCCCCGGGTCGCGGCGGACCAGGAAGTGCCGCCCGCCGCGCCAACAGGGCAGCCCCATCGACCCGGTGGCGAGCAGTTCGTCCAGGCGCGCCCGCAGCCGATCGCGTCCGGCCAGATGGTCCACATGGGCGTGGAACCACTCGTCCTGCGCGGCCGACCAGGCGCGGGTGGCCGGCGCGTCCGGGTCCTCCAGGGCACGATAGGGATCCGGCACGGGGCGGCCGAACAGCACGTCGACCGTGTCGCCACGGGCGGCGGCGGGCGCGCGGGGGGTCTCGTGGGGGGCGTGTTCCGCGGGCTGCACAGAGCGCGTCATGGGCGCACCCTAGACGCCCGAGCCCGTCGCGCGTTCGGGCGATGCGGACGGTCACCGAGCCACCACGCGCGGCCACTCGTGCAGGTGAACGCTATGTGACCTTGTCGATTCCTGGTAGCGCGTGGGGTATCCCGCCATGGACACTGGAGGCCGATCGTCCCCGGCGCGAGCCACGCGCTGTCGGCGTCACAGGGAGGCATACGTGCCGCATTCGCTGGTCCTCAACGCGTCGTACGAGCCCCTGTGCGTGGTGCCCGTTCGCCGCGCACTGATCCTCGTGCTGAACGACAAGGCAATGTGCCTGGAAGAGACAGGCACCATCCTGCACAGCGCCACCACCGAGATTCCCGTACCCAGTGTCATCAGACTGACCCGTTTCGTCCGAATCCCCTTTCGGGGCCAGGTACCGCTCACCCGCCGCGCGCTGTTCGCCCGCGACGGAGGGCGTTGTGTCTATTGCGGAAGCGCCGCCACCAGCGTCGACCACGTCGTCCCCCGCAGCCGCGGCGGCCGGCACACGTGGGACAACGTGGTCTCGGCGTGTCGTCGCTGCAATCACGTCAAAAGCGATCGCTACATCGCCGAACTGGGCTGGCGAATGCCGCGCCCGCCGGCCCAACCCACCGGCCTGGCGTGGCGGATCCTCGGGACCGGGTTCCGCGATCCACGCTGGGAGCCCTACCTGGCGCCGTACGGTGCGCAGGAAGCGGGCTTCGACCATTTCGACCAGGTCGCGAGCGCCTAGACGGCGGCGGATTTCCTCAGGGGAGCCCGTCGCCGTTTGCGTTGGGGTGGGGCGCCGCGTTTCGCGGCGGTGCTGCGCTTCGACGGGTTCCCCGCCGCGTTTCGACGTGTCCGCGTGCCGCGGTCGGGTCCCGACACACCCGTTCGTGTCCGCGGCGAACACGCCGACAGCCGGGCCGTTCGGGTGCGATGCTCGCGGGCATGGAGGAACCACGCGTATCGCAGTTGTCTCCCGAATTGGTCCGGCTCGCCTCCGCGTTCGGGGTGGCCACGGAGTACGAGGGGTGGCGCGGCGAGGCCGTGCACGCCGCTCCCGCGACGGTGATAGCGGTGCTCGGCGCACTGGGGGTGGACGCGTCGACGCCCGAGGCGGCCCGGGCCGCGCTGGCGGCACAGGACGAGTCGCGCCGGACCCGGCTGCTGCCTCCGGTGCTGGTGCTGCGCGCGGGCCGCACGGCCGGCTTCACGGTCAACGTGCCGGCGGGACATCGGGTCGAGTTGTGGATCGAACTGGAGGACGGCGGGGTCCGGCGCGACGTCGGCCCCGGCCCGGGGCCCGGCCCGCTGGGTGACCCGGTCGGGGCCCACCGCGTCCCCGCCGACCTGCCGCTGGGCTGGCACACCCTGCACGCGCGCTGCTCGCCCGAGCCGGAGGAGTCGTTGGGCTCGGGCGGCGTGCCGAGCGCGACCGGCGAGGGGGTGTACGCGTCGTGCGCGATCGCGATCACCCCGACCGTGCTGCCCGTGCCGGCGGAGCGGGCGTGGGGCTACATGGTCCAGCTCTACTCACTGCCCTCGCGCCGCTCGTGGGGCATCGGCGACCTCGCCGATCTGGCCGATCTGGCCACGTGGTCGGCGCGGGCGCAGGGGGCCGGGTTCGTACTGGTCAATCCGCTGCACGCGGCCTCGCCGGTGCCGCCGGTGGAGGCCTCGCCGTATCTGCCGGTGAGCCGTCGTTTTCCGGATCCGATGTACGTGCGGGTCGAGGCGGTGCCCGAGTTCGCCTATCTGAGCCCCGTCGAGCGGGCGGTCGCCGAGGAGTTGCGGGCCTCGGCGGGCGACGGGTCGGACGGCGCGGATCGGCTGGACCGGGACGCGGTCCGCACGGCCAAGCGGGCCGCGCTCGCGCTGGTGCACAAGGTGCCGCGGAGCCTGGGGCGCGACGCCGACTACCGGGCGTTCATCGCGCGTGAGGGCCAGTGGTTGACCGACTTCGCCACCTGGTGTGCGCTGGTCGAGGAGTACGGCCCGACCTGGCGCGACTGGCCCGAGGAACTGCACGACCCGGACTCGGCCGAGGTCGCCGCAGCGCGCGAACGGCTGGCCGGCACGGTCGACTTCCACCGCTGGACCCAGTGGGTGCTGGCCGATCAGCTGCGCGCCGCGCAGGAGGCCGCGACCCGGGCGGGCATGCCGGTGGGCGTGGTGCACGACCTCGCGGTGGGCGTGCACCCCGACGGGGCGGACGCGTGGGTGCTCGGCGCGGCCCGGGGCGGTGGGGTGCTGGCGCTCGGGGCGACGGGCGGGGCGCCGCCGGACGCGATGAACCAGATCGGGCAGGACTGGAACCAGCCGCCGTGGCATCCGCAGCGGTTGGCCGAGGCGGGCTATGCGCCGTACCGGGAACTGCTGCGCGCGGTCTTTCGGCACGCGGGCGCGGTGCGGGTGGACCATGTGCTCGGGCTGTTCCGGTTCTGGTGGGTGCCGAAGGGCAACAGCCCCGCCGAGGGCGCCTATGTGCGCTACGACCACGAGGCGATGGTCGGCATCCTGGCCCTGGAGGCGCATCGGGCGGGCGCGGTGGTGATCGGCGAGGACCTGGGCACGGTGGAGCCGTGGGTGCGCACGTATCTCGCCGAGCGCGGGATCCTGGGCACCTCGGTGTTGTGGTTCGAGCGCGACGACAAGGGCCGGCCGCTGTCGCCCGAGCAGTGGCGGGCGAGTTCGCTGGCGACGGTGACCACGCACGATCTGCCGCCCACCGCGGCCCGGCTCGCGGGGGAGCACATCGACCTGTGGGAGCGGCTGCACCTGCTGGTGCGGGACGTGGAGGTGGAGCGGGCCGAGGACCTGGCCGACCGTGAGCAGTGGCTCGAACTGTTGCGCCGGCGCGGGTATCTGCGGCCGGGCGCGGGCGAGCGGGAGACGGTCGAGGCGCTGCATCGGTTGCTCGCGGCCACGCCGTGCCGGCTGCTGGGGGTGTGGCTGCCGGACGGGGTGGGCGATCGGCGGCCGCAGAACCTGCCGGGCACCTCGAACGAGTATCCGAACTGGCTGCTGCCGGTCGCCGACGGCGAGGGGCGGCGGGTCTGCCTGGAGGACCTGCCGGTGGATCCGCGGGCGGTGTCGCTGGCGCGGGCGTTGCGGGGACGCTAGGCCCTGTTCGGGCGGGCGGGGGATGGGCCGCCGCCGTACGTGCGGAAGCCGCCGAGTGGGCGTTGGCCCGGTCGGCGGCTTCGGCGGAGGGTCAGCGCTTCTTTTTGATGATGTCCGGAAGCATCACGAGGCCCGCGATGACCACGAACGCCAGGATCGGGATGCCGACGAAGACGGCCAGCGTCGTGCCGAGGCCCATGCTTGCGCCCGGCTCGTCGCCGTCGTCGCGGATGTTCGCGAAGGCGGGCGCCGAGATCAGCGACATGAGCGTGACTACGGCCGACACGGCCCCGGCGCGAAGTGCGTTCCTGTTCACCACGGGGGTTACGGTACCGGGTCGGTGCGGTGGGGTGCGCACCGGGTTGACCCTTTCGGGGTGGGCCGACCTCCGGTCCGGTGGCCTCAAGCGCCGGCCGGGCTGCTTGGCCTCAAGCGCCGGCCGGGCTGGGTGGCCTCAAGCGCCGGCCGGGCTGTTTGTGACTGGCGGGCTGGGTTTCGGCTCGGCCGGCGTTTGAGGATGGCGGGTTGCAGGTTGGTGGGGTGTGGGGCGGGCCGGTGGGTTGCCGGGATGCGTGCTTTTTGTTACTGGGTGTCTCGGGCTTGGGCTCGGAGGCTTCGGGCTACGCCGTCTCGGCTTTCGAGGACCAGGCGGCGGAGGCCGGCCGGGTGGTCCCCGGAGGCGAGCCAGGCGTCTGTGCGGTTGAGGGTGTCCTCCGTGACCTGGAGGGTCGGGTAGAGGCCGACGACGATTTGTTGGGCGATTTCGTTGGTGCGGGTGGCCCAGACGTTGGCGATCGCGTCGAAGTAGCGTTCCGTGTAGCCCGCGAGCAGGTCTCGTTGGGCGGGTTGGACGAAGCCGCCGATCACCGCCGCCTGCGTGGCGTTCGGGAGGGTGTCGGATTCGACCACCGCCGCCCATGCCGCGTCCTTGGCCTCGGTGGTCGGGCGGGCCGCGCGCGCCGCTTCCGCGTAGCGCCGGCCGGCCGCGGTGGAGTCGCGCTCCAGTTCGGCCAGTACGTCGGCCTCGCTCGCCCCGCCGGTCGCCGACAGCCGCAGCAGCAGCGTCCAGCGCAGGTCCGGGTCGATCGCCAGGCCCTCGATCGTCTCGGTGCCGTCGAGCAGGCCGCGCAGGATCGCCAGGTGGTCCGGTCGTGCGGCCACCGTCGCCAGGCAGCGGGTCCAGGCCAGCTGGTGGTCGCTGCCCGGCTCGGCCGCCCGCAGGAACCGCTCGGCCGCGACCGCGAGTTCGGCCAGCGAGCGCTCGCGGTGGGCCGGGTCGACGTACAGCTCCAACGCGCTGGTGACCTGACGCTGAAGCGACTGGACGATGTTGATGTCCCGCTCGCCGCCCGCGCCGGCCAGGACCAGCTTGAGGTAGTCGCTCGCCGCCATCTCCGCGTCGCGCGTCATGTCCCACGCCGCGGCCCAGCACAACGCGCGCGGCAGCGGCTCGACGAACTCGCCGATCGCCTCGGTGACGCAGGCCAGCGACTGCTCGTCGAGCCGGATCTTGGTGTAGGTCAGGTCGTCGTCGTTGAGCAGCACCACGTCCGGCCGGGCGCGCCCGACCAGTTCCGCGACCTCGGTGCGCGCGCCGGCGATGTCCAACTCCAGCCGGTGGGTGCGCACCAGGCCCGCGTCGGTGCGGTCGTAGAAGCCGATCGCGATGCGGTGCGAGCGCAGCGTCGGCCACGCCTCCGGGGCCTCCTGGAGCACCGCGAAGGAGGTGATCACGCCGTCCTGGTCGAGCGAGATCTCGGGCCGCAGCGTGTTCACGCCCGCGGTCTCCAGCCACTCGCGCGACCACGCCTTCAGGTCCCGGCCGGAGGTCTCCTCCAGCGCGCCGAGCAGGTCGGCCAGCCGGCTGTTGCCCCACGCGTGCTTCCTGAAGTAGGCCCGCACACCGGCGAAGAAGTTCTCGCTGCCGACGTAGGCGACCAACTGCTTGAGCACCGAGGCGCCCTTGGCGTAGGTGATGCCGTCGAAGTTGACCTCGACGTCCTCCAGGTCCCGGATGTCGGCGAAGATCGGGTGGGTGGACGGCAGTTGGTCCTGCCGGTAGGCCCACGTCTTCATCTTGTTGCCGAACGTGGCCCACGCGTGCGACCAGCGCGTCACCTCGGCCTGGCAGCGCACCGACGCGTAGGTGGCGAACGACTCGTTCAGCCACAGGTCGTCCCACCACTGCATGGTGACCAGGTCGCCGAACCACATGTGCGCCAGCTCGTGCAGGATGGTCTCGGCCCGCGTCTCGTAGGACGCGTCGGTGACCTTGGAGCGGAAGACGTAGTCCTCCAGGATCGTCACGCAGCCCGCGTTCTCCATCGCGCCCGCGTTGTACTCCGGCACGAAGAGCTGGTCGTACTTCCCGAACGGGTACGGGAAGTCGAACTGGCCCAGGAAGTAGTCGAAGCCCTGCTTGGTGACGTCGAAGATGGCGTCCGCGTCCAGGTGCGGCGCGAGCGAGGAGCGGCAGTACACGCCGAGCGGCACCACGGTGCCGTCGGCGGCGGTGTAGCTGTCGTGGACCGCGTGGTAGTGGCCCGCGACCAGCGCGGTGATGTACGTGGAGATCCGCGGGGTCGGCTCGAACGCCCACACCGAGGCACCGTCGCTGCCCGCCGTCGGCTCGGGGGTGGGCGAGCAGGAGACCACCCGCCACTCGCTCGGCGCGGTGATGGTGAACGCGAACGTGGCCTTGAGGTCGGGCTGTTCGAAGTTGGCGAACACCCGGCGGGCGTCGGCCACCTCGAACTGGGTGTAGAGGTAGGTCTTGCCGTCGACCGGGTCGACGAAGCGGTGCAGGCCCTCGCCGGTGTTCATGTAGGCGCAGGACGCCACCACACGCAGCTCGTTGCTCTCGGCCAGGTCGGCGAGCGCGATCCGGCTGTCCGCGAACACCGCGTCGACGTCGAGCGCCTTGCCGTTGAGGGTGATCTCGTGCACCTCGGGGGCGATCAGATCGACGAAGGTCGCCGCGCCGGGCTCGGTACACCCGAACCGCACCACGGTCGTGGACGGGAACGTCGCCCCCGTGCCGGTCAGGTCGAGGGTGACGTCGTACGAGTCGACGGTGAGGATCCGGGCCCGCTCGCGGGCCTCGTCACGCGTCAGGTTGGTACCGGGCACGCTGCGCTCCTTGTGGGATGGGCGCCGCCGGGATGGGCGGCCGACGGATCGGACCCCGCCGCGGTCGGCGGCGGGGTCCGGGAGGGACTTCAGTTGCGCCGGTCGCGCCCGCGCGCTCGAAGGGCGCGGGCCACGTCGTCGCGGCATTCCAGGACCAGGCGGCGCAGGGCCGGCACCGGTTCGGCGGCGGCCAGCCAGTCGTCGGTGCGGCGCAACGTGTCGGGGTCGATCCGGCCCGATGGGTACAGGCCGACCACGATGCGCCGCGCGATCTCGATCGAGCGGTCCCGCCAGACCGGCGCCAGGGCGGCGAAGTAGCGGTCGACGTACGGCTCGGTCAGCTCCTCCTGGCCGGCGGTGGCGAAGCCGGCGATCACCGCGCCGAGTGTGGCGTTGGGCAACTCGTCGGTCTCCACCGCCAGGTGCCACGCCTCGGCCTTGGCCTCGGCGGTGGGGCGTGCGGCGCGGCACTCGATCGCGTGCCGCCGGCCCGCGGCGGTGCCGTCGCGCTCGAGCTCGGCGGCGATCTCGGGCTCGTCGGCGGCGCCGCCCGCGCACAGCGCGCGCAACATCGCCCAGCGCAGCTCGGTGTCCATGGCCAGCCCGGGGATCTCCTGTGCGCCGGACAACAGCTCGCGCAGGAAGGCGAGTTCGTCGGGCGTCGCGGAGGCCGCGGCCAGGCAGCGGGCCCAGGCCAGCTGGTGGTCGCCGCCGGCCGGCGCGGCCCGCAGCTCGTCGGCGGCGCCGCTCGCGAGCCGGTGCAGCGCCTCGGCCCGAAGCGCCGGGTCGGTGTAGTGGTCCAGGCCGGTCTTGACCTGGGTGTGCAGCTTCTGCACCACGCCCACGTCGCTCTCCCGACCCGCGTGCCGCAGCACCAGGTCCAGGTAGTCGCGGGCGGACAGCTCGCCGTCGCGGGTCATGTCCCACGCCGCGCCCCAGCACAGGGCCCGGGCCAGCGAGGACTCGATCGTGCCGAGCGAGTCGAGCAGCGCCCGCCACGACTCGGCGTCGAAGCGCACCTTTGCGTAGGTGAGGTCGTCGTCGTTGAGCAGGATCAGCGGGGTACGGACGCGGCCGACCAGTGCCGGTACCTCGGTGCGCTCGCCGACCACGTCCACCTCGACCCGGGCGACGCGCTCGGCGCCGTCGTACAGGCCGATCGCGATCCGGTGCGGGCGCAGCGTCGGGAAGCCCGGCGCGGCCTCCTGGAGCACGGCGAATGAGGTGATCACCCCGGCGGCGTCGGTCTCGATCGCCGGCCGCAGCGTATTGACGCCGGAGGTCTCCAGCCAGTCCGCCGACCACGACTTCAGGTCCCGGCCGGAGGTCTCCTCCAGGGCGGTGAGGAAGTCGGCGAGGGTGGTGTTGCCCCAGGCGTGGGTGCGGAAGTAGGACCGGGCGCCTGCGAAGAACTCGTCCTCGCCGACGTAGGCGACCAGCTGCTTGAGCACCGAGGCGCCCTTGGCGTAGGTGATCCCGTCGAAGTTGAGCTTGGCGTCCTCCAGGTCGTTGATCACCGCCACGATCGGGTGGGTGGTGGGCAACTGGTCCTGGCGATATGCCCAGTCCTTGCGGCGGGCGGCGAAGCTGGTCCAGGCGTCGGTCCAGCGGGTCGCCGCGCCCTGCGAGTAGGAGCCCATGAAGTCCGCGAAGGACTCCTTCAGCCACAGGTCGTCCCACCAGCGCGGGGTGACCAGGTCGCCGAACCACATGTGCGCCATCTCGTGCAGGAGCACGTTGGCACGGCCCTCGTACGCGGAGTCGGTGACCTTGGAGCGGAAGACGTATTCCTCGGTGAAGGTGACCGCGCCCGGGTTCTCCATCGCGCCGAGGTTGTACTCGGGTACGAAGAGCTGGTCGTACTTCCCGAACGGGTAGGGGAAGTCGAACCGGTCGTGGAACAGGTCCAGGCCCTGCTTGGTGACCGCGAAGATCTCCTCGTGGTCGAACGACTCGGCCAGCGACGCGCGGCAGAAGCCGCCGAGCGGGACGACCAGGCCGGCGTCGCTCGTGTAGGTGTCGAAGACCGCGTGGTATGGACCGGCGACTATCGCCGTCAGGTAGGTGGAGATCCGCGGCGTCGGGGCGAAGTCCCAGCGGGCCACCCCCTCGCGGACCGGCTCCGGCTCCGGGGTGGTCGAGTTCGACACCACCCGCCAGTCGGCCGGCGCGGTGATCGAGAACCGGAACGAGGCCTTGAGGTCGGGCTGCTCGAAGTTGGCGAACACCCGGCGCGAGTCGGCCGGTTCGTACTGGGTGTAGAGGTAGACCCGGTCGTCGACCGGGTCGACGAAGCGGTGCAGACCCTCGCCGGTGCGGCTGTAGGCGCAGGAGGCGAGTACGCGCAGTTCGTTGGCGCCCTCGACGAGGTCGGTCAGCAGCACGCGGGTGCCGTCGAAGACCTCGGCGGGATCGAGTACCCGGCCGTTGAGCACGACCTCGTGTACTTCCGGGGCGAGCAGGTCCACGAACGTGGCCGCACCCGCCTCTCGGCATCCGAAACGGAGCACCGTCTCGGAGTGGAACGTCTCCGTGCTGTCGGTGCTGACGTCGAGCCTGACGTCGTAGTCCTCGACGCTCAGGATCCGGGCCCGCTCGCGGGCCTCCTCGCGGGTCAGGTTCCTGCCGGGCACTGGATCACTCCCTGGTTGGCTGCGGTCCCGGCGATCCTTTCACGGCGCGGGGGCGCCTGTCGGCCCGGTTGTTCGGGAATGGCGGACCGCGGTCGCCCGTTGCACAGTCGACGCCGGCGGCGCGGACGCCGGTATGCCCGAACCGCGCTTCGTCGTCGGCCGGGCGTACGGCATCGCGAGCCAGGCGGCACCAGGCGGCACCAGGCGGCACAGGCGGTATCAGGCAGGACTTCGCACGACCAGAGACTTTGCTCGACCAGAGATCAGGACCGAGAGGAACACCGCAGTGACCACCAAGGACAACGGCTCCGCCCGCGACGTCGCGCACTTCTGGTTCGACCCGCTGTGTCCGTGGGCGTGGATGACCTCGCGCTGGATGCTCGAGGTGGAGAAGATCCGCCCCGTGGACGTGCAGTGGCACGTGATGAGCCTGTCGGTGCTCAACAGCGGTCGGGAGGACATACCCGAGGCGTACAAGGAGATGCTGGAGCGCGGCTGGGGCCCGGTGCGGGTGTGCATCGCCGCCGAGCAGCGGTTCGGCAACGAGGTGCTGCTGCCGCTGTACACGGCGCTGGGCACCCGTCGGCACCCGGGCGGCGAGGAGTTCTCGCGCGAGATGATCGAGGCGGCGCTGACCGAGGCCGGGCTGCCCACCGATCTCGCCGACGCGGCCGACTCGACCGAGTACGACGAGGCGCTGATCAAGTCGCACCACGACGGCATGGACCGGGTGGGCATGGACGTCGGCACCCCGGTGATCAGCGTCAACGGCGTGTCCTTCTTCGGCCCGGTGGTGACCCCGGCGCCCAAGGGCGAGGACGCGGGCCGGCTGTGGGACGGTGTGGTGCTGGTCGCGGGCACCCCCGGCTTCTTCGAGATCAAGCGCACCCGGGACCAGGGGCCGATCTTCGACTGACGATCGGACCGGGCCGGGATCGGCGGTTCGTACCGGCCGCCGGCGGTTTCGACTGACCGGATGAAACCCGTCGATTCCGGCTCGCCATCGACAACAAAGTAAAACAAAGCTAACTAATCTGGATAAATGACGGCTCCGGAACGCCAGAGCAGTGTGATCCACACCTCCCGAACCGGGCGGCCGGATCCGCGCACACCCAACGGCAACGCCCCCTACGCGTCGCGCATGCCCCGGTGGCGCGACCGCGCGCTGGCCGTGGGGCTGCGTGCGCTGGTCCCGCTGTGGCGGTTGGTGGGGCTGCGGACCGGCGCCGCCTCGTTGCGGCACTACCTGGTCGGCCGCGGCGCGCCGTTCGTGATCGACCCGGCCCAGCCGCTGCGGGCCAAGCCGTTTCGCCGCGCGGCGCTCACCCACTTCGAGGAGTGGTGGGCGCTCGCGGCGATCCGCTGGCATGACAGCGAGGGCACGGAGAGCGTCTTCGAGACCACCACGCACTGGCACGGGGTGCTCATCCGCCGCGCGGACGACACCGACTGGTGGCTGGCGATGCGCGGTCTGCAGTATCGGATCACCGGGCGGATCGAGGTGTTGCCCGGGACGACCGCGCTCCCCGGCTCGTCGGTGTTGCCCGACGTGCGGCTGGTGTACCGGGTCGAGGTGTACAAGGACTGGGGTTTCGACAAGGACAAGGACGAGTACGGGATGTCGTTCACCCCGCTCGCCCGCCTGCACGAGGTGGGCCTGGCCCGGGAGTTCCCGGTCACCGGACACAGCGGGGAACTGGTGTGGACCTCGAACGGCCCGACGGGCTGACCGGCGTTGCCGGTGGCGCGGGCCCGCTCGGGCCGGTCGCGGGGGCGCTCGGGTCGGCGCTGGGGATCGTATCCGTGTCGCCGTACGCTCGGGGGAGGTCACCAGCGGCGAACGGCGAGGAGTCCGGCGGCATGAGCAAGGCTTACGACACGATCTACATCGACGGCGCATGGACGACGCCCTCGTCCACCGAAACCATCGACGTCGTCGACCCCAACACCGAACAGGTCGTGGCGACGGTGCCGCAGTGCACACCCGCCGACGTGGACCTGGCCGTGGCCGCGGCCCGGCGCGCCTTCCCCGGCTGGGCCGCCACCGCCCCGGCCGAGCGGGCCGCGCTGCTGACCAAGGCCCGGGACCTGCTCGCGGAGCGCACGGACGCAATGGCCGAGGTGATCACCGCGGACATGGGCGCGCCGGCGTGGCTGGCCTCGCGGGTGCAGGTCGGCCTGCCGCTGACGGTGCTCGCGAGCTACATTGCGCTCGCCGAGGAGTTCCCCTGGGAGGAGCAGGCCGGGACCTCGCTGGTGGTGCGCGAACCGGTCGGCGTGGTCGGCGCGATCACCCCGTGGAACTACCCGCTGCACCAGATCACCAACAAGCTCGCCCCGGCGCTGATCGCGGGCTGCACCGTGGTGGTCAAGGCCAGCGAGGTGGCGCCGCAGGCCGCGCACCTGTTCTTCGAGATCCTGCACGACGCGGGCTTCCCGCCGGGTGTGGTGAACCTGGTCTCCGGCACCGGTCCGGTGGTGGGCGAGGCGATCGCGTCCCACCCGGACGTGGACATGGTCTCGTTCACCGGCTCGACCCGGGCCGGCACCCGGGTGTCGGAGCTGGCGTCGGCGACGGTCAAGCGGGTCGCGCTCGAACTCGGCGGCAAGTCCGCCAACGTGATCCTGCCGGGCGCGGACCTGGACAAGGCGGTCCGGGCGGGCGTCGACGGCGCGTACCGCAACAGCGGTCAGACGTGCAGCGCGCTGACCCGGATGCTGGTGCACCGCGACGACCTGCCGCGCGCGGTCGAGCTGGCCACCGCCGCCGCCGAGGCGTCGGCACAGCGGCTCGGGCCGCTGGTCAACGCGACCCAGTTCGAGCGGGTGCGCGGCTACATCGCCAAGGGGCTTGCCGAGGGGGCGACGCTGGCCACGGGCGGCGCGGAGCTGCCCGAGGGGGTCGAGGTCGGCTACCACGTGCGGCCCACCGTGTTCACCGACGTGACCCCCGAGATGACCATCGCGCGCGAGGAGATCTTCGGGCCGGTGTTGTCGATCATGGCCTACGACACCGAGGAGGAGGCCGAGCGGATCGCCAACGACACCCCGTACGGCCTGTCCGGCGCGGTGTGGGCGCCGACCCGGGAGGCGGCGGTGGCGTTCGCGCGCCGGTTGCGTACCGGGCAGGTGGAGATCAACGGTGGCGCGTTCAACCCGATCGCGCCGTTCGGCGGGTACAAGCAGTCGGGCAACGGGCGCGAACTGGGGCGCCACGGCCTGGAGGAGTACCTGGAGGTCAAGGCGCTGCAGTTCTAGTTCTGAGGCGCCGTCGCTCCGAGGCGTTGCGGTAGCGGTGGGTTGTCGGTGGTGTTCGACAAAGTGCGGATCCGTACGTTGTCGGGCACCACTGTGACCGCTCGATGTCCGATTGGTTAAGTTCACAGGGTCCCGCAACACAAGAGTGTGGAGTCCGCTGTGAGCACTGCCCTTCTCGATGCGCGCCGCCCCGTTCTGGCCGACCTCGTCCCGGCCCGCGTCTTTCGCGGCGCGGCCGTTCGTGACGCCGCGCTGATCGTCGGCGCGTCCGCGTTCGTCGGCCTCGCCGCCCAGATCTCCGTCCCGGTGCCCGGCTCGCCGGTGCCGGTGACCGGCCAGACCTTCGCCGTCCTGCTCGCCGGCAGCGCGCTCGGCGCCTGGCGCGGGCTCGCCGCGATGGTGCTCTACCTGGGCCTGGGCGCGGCCGGGATGCCCTGGTTCGCGGAGGGCACCTCCGGGACCGGATTCCCGACCCTGGGCTACGTGTTCGGCATGGTGCTCGCGGCGGCCGCGGCCGGCTTCCTGGCTCAGCGCGGCACCGACCGCAGCCCGCTGCGCACCGCGGGCACGATGCTCCTCGGCAACGCGGTGATCTACGCGGCGGGCCTCACCTACCTCGCGCACGACCTGGGCATCTCGATGTCGCAGGCGTACGAGATCGGCATGCGCAACTACCTCTTCGGCGACGCGGTCAAGATCGCGCTGGCGATGGCGCTGCTGCCCAGCGCCTGGAAGCTGGTCGGCCGGCGCGGCTGACGCCTCGTCACGCCTGCGGGATGCGAAATCCCGATCACCCGTGCCCCGTCCCCCCGTTCGTGGGAGGCGGGGTACGGATTTTTCGGCGAAGGTCGTGCGAAGGCGCCTAACCTCGTCTCATGAGAGCCGGGGCAACCAAACGCATCACCGTCAGCGGGACGATCGTGGCCTTCCTCCTCGTGGCCGGCCTGGGCAACCAGTGGGTCTTCAAGGAGGTGTGGACGCAGGGCCATGACGAGAACAAGTGGTACCTCACGCTGCTGCGCATCATCGGCTATCCGGTGTGGATCGTGGATCGCAACGACCTGGGCGACGAGTTCCACGAGGTGTTCACCACACGCTACGTCACCGCCGGATTCGTCGGCTTCGCGCTGTTGCTTCTGGTGGTCGCCGCCCTGCTCGCGCTCGGCGCGCGCGGTCTGGGCGAACGGTCCGGTGGGTTCACCGCATTCGTCGTCGGCTGGTTCTCGCTGGTGATCGGCGGTGCGGTGTACGGGCTGACCGTGGTGGCCATCGCCTACGACGACGACCCGCTCATCCGCAGGGGACCCGGTTTCGACCGGACCATGGCACACGCACAGTCCGGGGCCTACTTCGGCGTCCTCGTCGGCTGGCTGGTCGGCCTGGCGGCGGTGGCCGCCTACCGGTCGGCGACGACCTACGGGCCGCCCGCCTCGCCCCTGTCGCCGGGCGGATACGGCCCGCCCTTCGGCTATGGCCCGCCGTCCGCCTCCGCCGGCCCCGGCTACGGCGCGCCGTCCCCCTACGACGCGCCGACCACCATCCGTCCGGCCGGGCCGCCGCCCACCGCGCCGCCGCGGCCGACCGGTGCGCCGGACACGCCACCCGGTGGATACCGGCCCTGAGGGGACGTTCGGGACCGGGCCTGAGAGACTGCGCCCCATGCGCGTTTACCTCGGCTCCGACCATGCCGGCTACGACCTCAAGCAGCACCTCATCGCGTGGCTCGACGCCAACGGCCACGAGGCCGTCGACTGCGGCCCGGCCGTCCAGGCCGACTCCTACGACTACCCCGTGTACTGTCTGCGCGCCGGCGAGCGCGTCGCGGCCGACCCCGGCAGCCTGGGCGTGGTCCTCGGCGGCTCCGGCAACGGCGAGGCGATCGCGGCGAACAAGGTCAAGGGGGTGCGCTGCGCCCTGGTGTGGAGCGAGGAGACCGCGTCGCTGGCCCGCGAGCACAACAACGCGAACGTGATCTCGATGGGCGCGCGCATGCACACCCTCGACGACGCGACCAAGTTCCTCGAGGTCTTCGTGAACACCCCGTACAGCGAGGCCGAGCGGCACACCCGGCGGATCTCCATGCTGACCAAGTACGAGAACACCGGCGAGCTGCCGGCCCTGCCGTAGCCCGCGCCCCGTACCCCGCATCTCCCACCGCCCCCGATCGGTCCGTCCGGTCGGGGGCGGTGGCGTGTCGGTGCGGGTCGGTAGCGTGGAGGGTGACACACCGCCCGTGTCCCCACCCGTCGCAGCGCTGGAGGCCGCGTGCCCGAGGGCCACACCATTCACCGTCTCGCCGCCGAGCACCGGGAGCGCTTCGCCGACGTACCGCTGCGGCTGAGCAGTCCGCAGGGGCGCTTCGCGGAGAGCGCCGCGCTGCTCGACGGGGAGCGTCTGGTGGATACCGACGCACACGGGAAACACCTGTTCCTGGAGTTCCCCGGCGAGCGCTTCGTACATGTGCACCTGGGCCTTTACGGACAGTTCTCCTTCGGCGAGGGCGAGAAGCTGCCGGAGCCGGTCGGCCAGGTCCGGCTGCGGATGGCCGCGAAGGTGCCCGGCGGGGCGAGCTGGGCCGATCTGCGCGGACCGACCGCGTGCCGGCTCCTGGAGCGGGCCGAGAAGGACGCGGTGCACGCCCGGCTCGGTCCCGATCCGCTGCGCGAGGACGCCGACCCGGCCGCGGCCTGGCGGCGCATCGAGCGCAGCGCGAAGCCGATCGGTGCGCTGCTGATGGAGCAGGACGTGCTCGCGGGTGTGGGCAACGTCTACCGCGCCGAGGTGCTGTTCCGCTTCGGGGTGGACCCCAAGCTGCCGGGCAAACGGCTGGCGCGGGCCACCTGGGACGCGATGTGGGCCGATCTGGTGCTGCTGATGCACGAGGGTGTGCGGCTGGGTCGGATCGACACGGTGCGGCCCGAGCACACGCCCGAGGCGATGGGTCGCGAGCCGCGCAAGGACGACCACGGCGGCGAGGTGTACGTCTACCGGCGCACCGACGCGCCCTGCCTGATCTGTGAAACCCCGGTGCGGACCGCCGAGTTGGTCGGACGGAATCTGTTCTGGTGTCCCACCTGCCAACCGTCGGCGTAACCTCCGGTTGGTTCCCGTTCGGTAGTGTCGCGGGGTGGCCGCGCCGACGAGCAGGATGAACCGGGCAAGCCGGACGGGCAGGCGGGCGGCGCTGGCTCGCCGGGGCCGCCGGTTCGTGGCCTGGCTGCGGCATCGGGTGTTCCCCTCCGACCGCTTCGCGCTGGCCGGTCTGCTGGTCGCGGTCACCGCGTGCGGGCTGCTCTCCGATCTGAACGGCGACTGGTTCCCGGCGACCGCACCGGTGCTGCCGATCCTGGTCGGCGGCCTGGTGCTGCGCATGCCCAGCCTGCTGCTGCTCTACGCGGCGACCGCCGGGGTGCTGGTCGCGGAGGACCGGGTGCACGACCCCGACGAGGTCACCGCCGGCTCCGTCCTGGTGGTCGCGGCGGTCGCCGGCATCGTGTTGCTGATGGCCCGGATGCGGACCCGGTTGGGCGTGCAGTGGACGCGCGGCGAGTCGATGTTGTTCGACCTGCGCGACCGGTTGCGGGCACAGGGCGAGATGCCGGTGTTGCCGCCGCAGTGGCACACCGAGGTGGTGTTGCGACCGGCCGGCGGGCAGTCGTTCTCCGGCGACTTCCTGGTCGCCGCCCGCAGTTCGACCGGTGGGCGGGTGCTCGAAGTGGTGCTCGTCGACGTCTCCGGCAAGGGGCTGGCGGCGGGGACGCGGGCGCTGATGCTCTCCGGTGCGTTCGGCGGGCTGCTCGGGTCGCTGCCGCCGCACAAATTCCTGCCGGCCGCCAACGACTACCTGCTCCGCCAGGAATGGGCCGAGGGCTTCGCGACGGCGGTGCACGTGGTGCTCGACCTGGAGTCGGGCGAGTACGAGTTGTTGTCGGCGGGCCACCCGCCGGGCGTGCACTGGATCGCCGGGACCGGGCGGTGGCGGGTGGTCGAGGCGGTCGGCCCGCTCCTGGGCGTGCTCGACGACGCCGCGTTCGAGGGGGCGCGCGGCCGACTGGACCACGGTGACGCGCTGCTGTTGTTCACCGACGGCATGGTGGAACTGCCCGGCGAGGACATCGCCACCGGCATCGACCGGTTCCTGGGCGAGGCGGAGCGGCTGGTCCGGGACGACTTCCACGACGCGGCGCGGCGGATCGTGGCGGCGGCCGGGCGCAACGTGGGCGACGACCGCGCGGTGGTGCTGCTGCGCCGACGCTGAGCCCGGCCGCGGTCAGTGCGTACGTGGCCGCGCGGGCGGCGCCAGGGCGCTCAGTTCGGCCGGGGTCCGGGGCAGCGTGCCGGGCGGGGCCACCCCGTGGGCGATCAGTACCGCGGCCACCGCGTGCGCCCAAGTCGGCCGCAGGCTCGCCGCGGCCAGCAGCGTGGTGTCCGCGAGCAGCTCCGCGGCCGGCCCGGTGTGCAGCCGCCCGTCGGCGAGCACGGCCGCGTCGTCGGCCCAGCGCAGCGCCAGGTCCACGTCGTGGGTGGCCATCACCACCGTCGTCCCGGCCGCACGCAGCTCGGCGAGCGTGTCGAGCAGCGCCTCCTGACCGGCCGGATCCAGGCCCGCCGTCGGCTCGTCCAGGACCAGCACCTGCGGCCGCATGGCGATCGCGCCGGCGATCGCGACCCGCTTGCGCTGCCCGAAGGACAGCAGGTGCACCGGCCGCGCGGCCAGGCCGGCGATGCCCAGCGCGGCCAACGCCTCGGCCACCCGCGAGCGCACCTCCTCCGGCGCGAGCCCGAGGTTCAGCGGCCCGAACGAGACGTCCTGGGCCACCGACGCGGAGAACAGCTGGTCGTCGGGATCCTGCACGACCAGCTGCACCACCCGGCGCAGTTCGGCAAGTCCCTTGCGGTCGTGCCGAATCGGCGTGCCGTGCAGCTCCACCCGACCCGAACCCGGCACCAGGCCACCGGTCAACAGCCGCAGCAGCGTGGTCTTGCCGCTGCCGTTCGGCCCGAGCAGGGCCAGCGCCCGGCCCGCCGGAACGGCCAGGGACAACCCGCTCAGCACCGGCGGCCCGTCCTCGTAGGCGTAGCCGACCTCTCGTACCCGCAGCGGAATCACGGCATCACCGATCCCAGAAGAAGAGTGGCGACGACGACCGCCGCCACGAGGAGTACGGACCGGGCCATGAAGCCACGCGAGACGGGCACCTCGTCCACGAGCACCCGCAACCGCCCGTCGTAGCCGCGCCCGGCCAGCCCTTCCTCCAGCCGCCGGGCCCGCGCGAAGGCGTGGACGAACACCGCCGACCCGAGCCCGGCGACCGAGCGCCACCGGGCCCGCCGGGTGCGATGCCCGAGCCGCCCGGCCTGGGCCTGGTTGATCCGGGCGGTGGTGTCGTAGAGCAGGAACAACATCCGGTACATCACCGCCGCCACGTCCACCACGGCCGCCGGCACACCCACCCGAGTCAGCCGGGGCAGGACGTCCGACAGCGGCGTGGTGAACGCGAACAACAACATCGCCAACCCGGCCGCACCGGAGCGGGCCACCAACTCGCCCGCGTGGCGCGGCCCGTCCGGCGCCCAGCCGACGCCGTCCGCGCGGATCGACACGAGCAGGGTCAGCGCGCCGGTCACCGCGAATCCCAGCGGCGCACGGGCCGCCCGCCACAGTCGTCGGGCGGGCACCTCGGCGAAGCCGAGCGCGATGGTCAGCACGGTGACCGCGACCAGCACCGCGCCGGGCCACGGCGGCAGCGCCACCGCGCACCCGAGCAGCCCGAAGGAGAGCACGGCCTTGTCGGCCGGGTGGCGGCGGCGCCAGGCACTGGCGTGCGCCGCCGCGTCGATCGGCAACACGGGTCAGCGACCCGGGACCGATACCGGGTCCTGCGCGGCGGTCGGGTCGGGGCCCGGGCCCGACTCGTCGGGGGTGTCGCTCGCCTCGGGCGCGAGCTTTCGGCGGGTGCGCTTGACGCCGAACATGTACCCGACCACACCCGCGCCGAGCGCGGCCTGGAGTGCGAACAGGCCGGACTCGATCTCGCCGGACGGCGGCTCGTACAGCGGGCTGAACCACGGCTTGTAGTCGGGGTCGTTTTCGGTGATCGCGGTCTCGGCCCGGGTGTCGGAGCCGGTGAACGGCTCGTCCTTGTCGTCGCCCATGCCGAACACCACGGGCAGCGCCGCGAGCAGCACCACGGCCAGCACGATCAGCAGGTTGATCTTCGTCGAGCGCTTCACTTGCTCTTCTCCTCCTCGCGCACGGGCCGCGCGTCGCTCAGCACGCCGAGGCGGACCAGGTCACCGCGACTCGACTGGCGCAGCAGGCGCACCACCAGGACGGTCAGCAGGCCCTCGCTGATCGCCAGCGGGATCTGGGTGAGCGAGAAGATGCCGCCGAACTTGGCCAGCGCGCCCGGGAATCCGCTGTCCGGGTCGGGGAAGGCGAGGGCGAGCTGCACGCTGGTGACGCAGTAGGTGCTCAGGTCCGCGACGAACGCGCCGGCGAACACCGCGACGTCCAGCGGCATGGTGCCGCCGCGCCGGTCCAGGAGCGAGCGGGCGAGCCGGTATGCGCCGTAGCCGGCCCAGGGGCCGACGATCGCCATCGAGAACACGTTCGCGCCGAGCGTGGTCAACCCGCCGTGGGCGAGCAACAGCGCCTGGAAGAGCAGGGTGATCGTGCCGAGCACCGCCATGATCGGCGGCCGGAACAGGATGGCGCCCAGGCCGGTGCCGGTGGGATGCGAGCAACTACCGGTGACGGATGGGATCTTCAGCGCGGACAGTACGAACGAGAAGGCGCCGGACGCACCGAGCAGCAGGGTGTTCTCGGGCCGGTCGCGCACCTCACGGGTGAGCGCGCGGGCGCCGTGGACGACGAACGGGGTCGACGCGACGCCCCAGGCGGCGGCGTGTTCCCAGGGCAGATAACCCTCGGCGATATGCATGAGGAAGGGTCCCTCTCCAACACCTCGTGGACGGACGATCGCCGTGGCCGGTCTCCTGGCTGACGGGTCGTGCGTTCACGTGCTCCGCCTTCCCGGGTCCGCGACAGCGGTCCCAGTGGCTTCCCGAGGCGACGAATCAACGTTTCCGCGGGGGTGGAGGAGAACTTCCCGATCACAGTGGCGAGGGCCGCGCCGGCATCGAACCGGCTTCCCGAGCACCACGGCGAGCCGACACTAGTGGTCGAGTGGACATGGCGACAAGGTGGCATCTGCAAACCGTGCGCAAGACCACAAGGCGGGCGGAGCGGCGGAGCAATAGCCGCATTCCGGGGCGGCGCGCGACGACCCGTCGGGGCGGGGCACGCTCGCGATCGTGGGACCGGGCGCCCTGCCCGAGAGGGAAGCGGGGCCTCAGCCCAGTCCGGGGCCGCGCCCACGGACCACCAGGGTGCCGGCGACCCGGTCGCCGACCCGCTGGCCCCGCTCGCTGGTGAGCACCGCGACCAACCCGATCACACCGAGCGCGAACGCGTCGACGCACAACAGCACCCAGCGGATCGCCAGTTGGCGCCGCCCGGCCCGACCGCCGGACACGTCGACCACACGGATCCCGAACACCTGCATGCCCCAGGTGCGCCCGTCGTGCTCGGCGGGCCGCAGCACCCAGTACCAGAACAGGATCGCCACCGCGACCACGAGCACACCGGCGGTGATCGTCGCGGTGAGCGGACCGCTGCGGATCGAACCGTCGGGGTGGGTGGGCAGCAGCACGAACAGGAACATCGCCGCGCCGGGCAGCAGCGCGGAGGCGATCACGTCCACCACGAACTGGCCGATCCGCCGGTACAGCACCGACGGGCCGACCCGATGTTCGATCGTCGGCAGCCACACCCGGGCGCGCGGCCCGACGGGATGGGCCGAGCGCGCGAACCGCTGCGGAAGGCTCCGTTCGTACATGCTGTTGTACTTTCCGCAACCGGGCGGGTTGACTCCCGGCACGGCCGATCTCGCCGAGATTGCGCCCGGTCGGCGGACAGCGGGCCCGACCGGGCGGCGGCGAAATGATCATCGATCGGCGGGATCGACCGAAAACGATCAGATCGTCATCGGGCCGTCGACTCCGAACAGGTCCGGCTCGGAGCGGCTGATCACGTCGTACAACGGCTTGTAGTTGATCCACGCCACCGTGTCGTTGCCGAGCTGCTCCCGGGTCAGCCGCGCGTTCTCCGGCGAGATCGGTCGCAGTTCGCCGGCCGCCTGGGCCAACAACTGGACCTGGCATGAGCGCTCCATGGTGATGAACCACCACGCCGCCGCGTCCACCGACTGTCCGACGGTGAGCAGACCGTGGTTGCGCAGGATCAGCGCCTTGCGCGAGCCGAGCGTCTTGGCGATCCGCCGTCCCTCCTCGGCGTCGAGCACCACGCCCGCGTAGTCGTCGAAGAGTTCGTGGTCCTCGTAGAACGGACACACGTCCTGGGTGATCGGCTCGAGCCGGATCCCGAGCGCGGACAATGCGCGTCCGTGCGTGGAGTGGCTGTGCGCCGCGGCGACCACGTCCGGGCGGGCCGCGTGGATCTGCGAGTGGATCGCGAACGCGGCCTGGTTGACGTGGAACCGGCCCTCGACGACCTGCCCCTCGTGGTTGACCAGGATCAGATCGTCCACGGTGATGTGCTTGAACGACATCCCGAACGGGTTGACCCAGAAGTGGTCTACGAACTCGGGGTCGCGCGCGGTGATGTGCCCGGCCACCCCCTCCTCGAAGCCGAACCGGCCGAACAGCCGCAGCGCCGCGGTCAGTCGCTCCTTGCGGTGCCGGCGCTCCTGCTCGACGGTTTCGAACGTGGGCGGCAGCGCGAAGCTCAGGTCGGTGGGCGAGACCGGTCGCGGCGGCGCCGACCGCTCGGTGCCCGGCGGGCCGTCCTGGGGGCGGGGCGCATCGGTGGCGGACATGTCCATCTCCTCGGACTCGGGGCGCGCAGGGGTGCCGCCGACGCTACCCGCGAGTCACATCCGGGGACAGCCTTGCGCGGGCGCCGGATCGCGCGGGGTCGGGGCGGCGAGCCGGTGCGCGCGGGCCGAGGCGGTGCACGCGGGCCCGGGAGCACGAGGACCGGGATTCTAGCGCGCGAAAGTCGTGCGGATCGGGTTTCCGGCAATTAATCGAATATTGCCCACGACCGCCTTCGGGCCACTCCTACGCTGCCGTTCAGCGAGTCCGGGAGGTCGAGTCCGAAGCAGTCGAGCTCGAATTCCCGGACCCGCTCGAAGGCGACGGGAAAAGTACGCGCGGACGTATACAGGGGGAAGGGGCGCGTGAGGTGAGCGGCGGGGGAGTGCATTCCACGGAGGTCGCGAATATCGGCGTACGGCCACCCGCGGGGGCGCCCGGATCCGGCCGGGGCGACGGGGTGGGGTCGCGGGCCAGGACCGAGGCGGGCCGCCGGGGCACGCCCGCGCGAGCGCCCGCGTCCAGGAGCCCGATCGCGAGGAGTTGGGCGGAGATGGCACCACCCCCACGCCGATCCAGACCGTCCCGGCGCAGATCAGCCGACCCGCCGACCGGATCCGATCCCGGGCGGGCCCCATCGATCGAGGTGGATGTCATCGAAGCAGTCGAGGCCGATCCCCCCGCACCGACCGAGGTCGAACCGATCGCAGCGATCGAGGCGACCAAGGTCGGCGGGCCGCTCCCGAGCGATCCGGACCCGGGACCGGCCGGGTCCGGCGACGAGCCCGTCGGAGTCCACCGGAAAGCCGCACCGCCGATCGCCCCGGAGGCAATCATGGCCAATATGGAAACGGCCCTCAAGGAAGCAATGACGATCGAGGGTGCCGTGGGAGTGGCCCTGGTCGACTACACCAGCGGAATGGCGCTCGGAATTCTCGGCGGCAGCAAGGAACTCGATCTCAACGTGGCCGCCGCCGGGAATACCGACGTGATGCGCGCGAAGCTGCGCACGATGGAGATGTTGCACCTCGGCGACCAGATCGAGGACATCCTGATCACGCTCGGCAAGCAATACCACCTGATCCGACCGCTGTCCGGTCGGGCGGGGAAGGGGCTGTTCCTGTACCTCGTGCTGGTGAAGGATCGCGCCAACCTCGCGCTGGCCCGACACAGCCTCAAGCGTGTCGAGGAGGAGATCGAGGTCTGAGCCCGGACGCGCCGGCGAGCCCAGGCCACCGGCGCCGGCCCAGACCCATCCTCGACACCCTCGGCGCCCCCGCCACCCCCGTGCGACGGGTGCCGGCGGGGTGTCCGGGGACACGTACGGCGGCCCTGGTCTCCCCGCTCCGTCTCGGATATGACGGTACGTCAGATGTACCGTCGAGCCTCGACGTACCTCGCGCGGGCGATCATCCACCCGATCGTGCGCGGATCGTGTCCCCCGAGTCCTCCGAGGAGCCGCATGTTGTCGGGCGAGAAGATCCTGATCACCGGTCCCGCGGGCCAGATCGCCTATCCGCTGACCGAATACCTGGCCCGGGACAACGAGGTGTGGGGCATCGCCCGCTTCTCGAACGCCGAGGACCGGGCGCGGGTGGACGCCCTCGGGGTGACCACGCGCGCCGTCGACCTGGGCTCGGGGGCGTTCGACGACCTGCCCGAGGACTTCACCCACGTCCTGCACCTGGCCACCTTCCAGGGCCCCGGACTCGACTACGACGAGGCGCTGCGGGTCAACGCGGAGGGCACGGGACTACTGCTCCAGCACTGTCGCCGGGCCAAGGCCGCGCTGGTGATGTCCACCGCGTCGGTACTCAAGCCGCATCCGGACCCGATGCACGTCTTCCACGAGAGCGACCCGCTCGGCGACGCCAACGTCACGCACGCGCCGACCTACTCGGTGTCCAAGACCGCCGAGGAGGCGGTCGCCCGCTACTGCGCCCGCGCCTTCGACCTGCCCGTGGTGATCGCCCGGATGAACGCCTCCTACGGCCCCGGCGGCGGACTGCCGACGATGCACATGGACGCGGTGCTGGCCGGCCGGCCGATCACGACCCGCTGGGACCCGTGCATGTACAGCCCGATCCACCAGGACGACATCAACAGCCAGGCGGCGGCGCTCCTGGACGCGGCGTCCACCCCCGCGACGGTGGTCAACTGGGGCGGCGACGAGCCGGTGAGCGTGCAGGAGTGGGCGGCGTACACGGCCGAGCTGAGCGGCCTGCCCGCCGAGGTGGTGGTGCGCGAGCAGCCCGGCACGCTGCGCGGGCAGATCCAGGACACCACGAAGCGGGCGGCGATCACCGGGCCGTGCGCGGTCGACTGGCGCGCGGGGCTGGCCCGGGTATACGCCTCCCGGCGCGACGATTCGGCCCGACCGGGTCGGGCGGCTTCGGGTCGCGCTCGATAGCGTCGAGTCGTCACGTCTTACTCGCGCCGTCGCGGAGCGCTCCACGTCCTCGGATCGGGTGGCTGCGGCGGCACCACGCAGGAGGGACAACGATCATGGGCATCCTCGATACCCCCATCGCCACGCTGGCGGGGGAGAGCACGACCCTGGGCGAGGTGACCGGGGGGAAGGTGGCACTCGTCGTCAATGTCGCGTCCAAGTGCGGCCTGACCCCGCAGTACACCGGCCTGGAGGAGTTGCAGAAGGAGCTGGGCCCGCGCGGCTTCACCGTGGTGGGCGTGCCGTGCAACCAGTTCATGGGCCAGGAGCCGGGCAGCGCGGAGGAGATTCAGGAGTTCTGCTCGACCACCTACGGGGTGACCTTCCCGCTCACCGAGAAGATCGACGTCAACGGCGCCGACCGGCACCCGCTCTACGACGTGCTCACCGCGGCCTCCGACGCCGAGGGCGGCGCGGGTGACGTGCAGTGGAACTTCGAGAAGTTCCTGCTCTCCGCCGACGGCGCCATCGTCGGCCGGTTCCGCCCCAAGACCGACCCGCACGACCCGAACCTGATCGCCGCGATCGAGAGCGTCCTACCCAAATAGCCCGCGCGTCCGCCTCGTTCCCGAACCCCGCGTCGACACCGACCGGGGTTCGCGGACGAGGCGGGGCGCGGGTGTCGCACGAGGCGCTTCGCGGGACGGGCCCGGATCGACCGGGTCAGATCAGCGCCCAGACCGCGGTCGCGTCGTCGCAGACCTTGCCGCGCGGCCAGCGCACGCCGTCCGCGTCGGAGGCCTCCGCGGCCCGTACCCGCGCCAGCAGTTCCGCCGGGCCGAAGTGGCGCAGCGTGGTCATCAGCCCGTCCCAGTCGCCGATCCCGAACCGGTCCACCAGCCGACTGGCCCCGTCGGTGAGCGCGGCGAACGCGTGTACCTCGCCGAGTGCCAGACCACCCGTCAGCGCCTCGCCGGCGGCAGCCGGATCGGCCGCCGCGACCCAGTGGCCGCCGGGCACGTTGCGCGTGGCCCGCACCGTGTCGGCGTACTCCTGATGCGCCGTCAAGTAGCCCGGACTGCCCGGCGGATGGACGTCGCGCCGGCGCCGTGCCGCCGCGCCGACCACGCCCAGTCGATCGTCGGTGACCACGGTGAGGTCGTCGTCCCGCTCGATCAGCAGCGTCGAATCGGACAGCACCAGGTATTCCAGCCGGTCCTCGACCACCCGCACCACCACGGTGGTCGCGGCCGGCGCGTCGGGCCGGGCCAGGTCGCACCCGTCCACGTGCAGCGCCGAGGTGTCCTCGATCGCGTCGTGCAGGCACTCGGCGAGAGAGCGGTCCGGGCGCCCGCCGCTGTGGGTGAACAACGCGGTGCCCAACCGCGCGACGAACCAGGGCACACCGTGTTTGCAGCCGTTGTCCGAACTCGACGTCACACCGTCGAGCAGCACCAGCGTCGTCGGTCCCGCGACGACGAAATCCTCGTTCGGCCCGCCCGGATGACCCGGTTCGGTCGCGAATTCCACGCGCATCGCGGACATCCCTCCCTTATAGGTGCCACGCCGTACGGCTGCCCCGAGCCCGAGGCCGGGAAACGGCCGGTGATCATGCCCCCTGCCTGGGACGCTCGGAAAGTTCACAGCGGTTTCACGAAACGGTTTCGCGTGAGGTCTCGTGTGGGCCGGGGAACTGCCCCTACTCTCTGGCTTCGAGACACCTTCAGGCCCCACTTCTACGCGCGTCACCATCCGGCGCGCCCTCCGAAGGGATCCCATGTTCGGGATTGGACGACGCCGCGGTCGCCTCGCTCTCACCGGCCTGGTCGCCGCGAGCCTGCTCACCATGGGCGGCACCGCGACGGCCGGCACGGACGCCGACCGCGGCCGGCCCTCCGGCACGACGGACCTCGAATTCCTGGCACTCAACGACCTGCACGGCAACCTGGAGGAACCGCAGGGTTCCGCCGGCAACGTCACCGAGATCGGTCCCGACGGCAAACCCGTCTCGATCCCGGCCGGCGGCATCGAGCACCTGGCCACCCAACTGCGCGCCGAGCGGGCGAAGAACCCCAACTCGCTGACCATCGCGGCCGGCGACATGATCGGCGCGAGCCCGCTGCTCTCCGGGCTCTTCCACGACGAACCGACGATCGAGGCGCTGAACAAGGTCGGCCTCGACGTCACCTCCGTGGGCAACCACGAGTTCGACGAGGGCAAGAAGGAACTGCAGCGCATGCAGTACGGCGGCTGCCACCCCAAGGAGGGCTGCTACACGCCCGGCCGCACCTTCCAGGGCGCCGACTTCCCGTACCTCGCCGCGAACGTGCTCGACGAGCGCACCGGGCTGCCGATCCTGGCGCCGGTGAGCATCAAGAACGTGGGCGGCGCGCGCGTCGGCTTCATCGGCATGACCCTGGAGGGCACGCCGAACATCGTCACCGCCGAGGGCGTCAAGGGCCTGACCTTCAAGAACGAGGTCAAGACCGCCAACGCCATCGTGCCGTGGCTGCGGCTGTTCGGCGTCGAGTCGATCGTGGTGCTGCTGCACGAGGGCGGCCTGCCTACGAGCAACGCGTACAACTACGACTGCAACGCGGGCGGCAACCTGGGCCTGTCCGGCCCGGTCGTGGACATCGCCAAGAACCTGGACCCGGCGATCGACCTCGTCGTCACCGGCCACACCCACCAGGCGTACGCGTGCAACATCCCGGACCCGGCGGGCAAGCCGCGCATGGTCACCAGCGCGTCGTCCTACGGGAAGATGTACACCAAGATCGACCTGACCTACGACAAGCGCACCCGCGACATCGTGCGCACCTCGGTCAAGGCACAGAACACGGTCGTGCGCCGGGACACCCCGAAGGCCCCGGACCTGACGCAACTGCTCGCCGACTGGCAAAAGCTCGCCGCACCGGTGGCGAATCGCTCGATCGGCTACATCAGCGCCGACATCCGCGGTCGCGGCGCCACCACGCCCGAAACCCCGCTGGGCGACGTGATCGCCGACGCGCAACTGGAGGCGACCGCGCCGGCCGACAAGGGCGGCGCGCAGATCGCCTTCATGAACCCGGGCGGCATCCGATCCGACCTGCAATACGCCGCCGCCGGAGCCGAGGGCAACGGCGTGGTCACCTACGCCGAGGCGTTCACGGTGCAGCCGTTCACCAACATGATGCAGACCCTCGACCTCAAGGGTCAGGCGGTGCTCGACATCCTGGCGCAGCAGTACTCCGGCGCCAACGCGGCCAACCCGAAGGTGCTGCAGATCTCGAAGGGCCTGACCTACACGACCGACCGGTCCAGGACGGGTGCCGAGAAGATCGTGCCGGGCAGCGTCAAGCTGAACGGTGTGCCGATCGATCCGGCCGCGACCTACAAGGTCAGTGCGAACGAGTTCCTGGCCGGTGGCGGCGACGGCTTCGCCGCCTTCAAGACCGGTACGAACAAGCTGGTCGGCGGATCCGACCTGGAGGCGCTGCTGGCCTACTTCGCCGCCCACTCGTCGGCGAGCGCGCCGCTCGCGCCGCCGGCGGCGGACCGGATCACCTTCATCGGGTGACCCGCGGTTGATCGCCAGGAAGGGCCCGGTCCCGTGGGGCCGGGCCTTTCCGACGTATCGGCGCGCCGGTACGGCACGCCCCCGGCGGGCGTCCCGACACGGGGGCGATCGGGCGGCCCGGATGCCGGGTTCGCCCCGCGGCTGGGCCACAATCGCCCCATGAGCACACCGAGACGCCCCCCGACCGGGGCCGATGTGGCCCGTGCCGCAGGCGTTTCGCGCGCCACGGTGTCGTACGCGATGAACGACGTGCAGGACGCGCGCATCCCCGAGGAGACCCGACGGCGGGTGCGGGAGGTGGCCGCCGAGCTGGGCTACGAGCCGCGCTCGGACGCGCGTTCGCTCCGACGCGGGCGCACCGACCTGGTGATCGTGCCCACCTACGTGGTGCCGTTCGGCCAACTCATCCAGCGGTTCCTCGACGGCCTGGCCCGCGAGTTGCACGGGCTCGGCCACACCCTGGTGATCCACGGCAATCCCGCCGCGCACGGCATCGAGGCGGCCAAGGCTTGGGGCGCGCTGAACCCCACCGTGGTCCTGGTGCTGCCCGAGCGCATGTCCGCCGAGGGTGTGGAATACCTCACCGCGCGCGGAACCGCCGTGGTGGCCCTGGGGCACAGCGCGGTGCCGGTCGCGCTCACCCTGAGGATCGACCACGCGGCGGCCGGCGCGTGCGCCGCGGAACACCTGATCGCGGGCGGGCGACGCGATTTCGCCGTGGTGGTGTCGCGCGAGCCGGGGTTGGTCGAGATCGGTCGGGAACGGCTGGCGGGCTTTCGGGCCTGCGCCGAGGCGGCCGGCGGCACGGTCCGCGTGGCGGAGATGGCGGAGACCGCGGCCGAGGCGGCGCGGATCGTGGAGCAGTGGCGCGCCGGGGACTGCCCCGACGGGGTGTACGGCTACAACGACGAGTACGCGGCGCTGCTCCTGGGCGCGCTGGCCGACGCCGGCCTCGATGTGCCGGGGCGGCTCGCGGTGGTCGGCACCGACGATCTGACGCTGTGTGAGATGGTCCGGCCGCGGCTGACCTCGGTGGCCTTCGAGGAGGTCATCCCGATGCGCGCGGTGGCGGCGGCCATCGTCGCGGCGGGCGAGGGCGCGGTGGCGGGCGAGCTGACGTTGTGGCGCATGGCGATGCGGGTGCGCGAGTCGGGCTGAATCGCCCGCCCGTCGGGGATGTTTGCGCCGTGCCCCGACGGCGGGCGAGGAACCCGTCAGCCGCCGGCGGTCCTCAGCTTGGCGATCTGACGGGCCACCAGGTCGTCGGCCGGCAGGGCGGGGGCGGCCGCGGCCAGGTCGGCGTTGCTCACCACGACGATCGTCGGGCCGACGCGCACCACGATCATGCCGAGCGCGCCGCCCGCACCGGGGCTCATCCCGACCGCGAGCGATTCGTCGCCGAGCGCGGCGTGCGGGATCTCGGCGTACGTGTCGGTCTCGGTCGCGCCGTCGGCGTCGATCGAGGTGATCGACGGGCAACCGCGCAGCGCCTGGCGGCCCTGCGCGAACAGGTCCCGGGCGCCGGTGTCGGTGAAGGCGAACAACTCGACGACGGTGAACCCGGCCGGGTTCGGAGCGCCCCTGGTCACCGACGCCTGGGCGGACGCGATCGGGGCGGTGGCCGCCTGTCCGGGACGCAGCAGGTCGATCACCGGCTGGCAGGAGGGCTGCTGGGCCCGCTCCCGGCTCTCCGGGTCGCCGCGCGAGCCGTCGTAGGCGCCTGCGGGCATCTCGCCCGCGGTCAACAGCGCGGCGTCGAGCCGGGATTGCGCGGTCGGGTCGGATCCGGTCCCGGCCCCGGTCGGCGTGGAGGACTCCTCGATGGGCGGCAGCGCCGGCGGCGGCTCCCCCGGCGCGGTGGTCGCGGCCGGCGGAGCCACGCTCGGCGCGGCCTTGGCGGCCGGACCCGTGGCCGGTGTCGTGCCGGCCGGCGGCGACGGTACGCCGGCCCCGCTCGCGGCCGGCGCGGTCGCCCGGCCGGCCTCGTACTCGCGGGCCAGTGCCTCCTCGTCCCGACCACACGCGGTGGCGGCCAGAAGCAGGGCCCCGGCAACCGCCGCCGTGCCCACCCGGATCACGATCCTGCGCATACGCGCCTTCCTCCGAAGCAACGGGCCCCGACCCCGCCGCGGGGCCTGGACGATCCGGACGACCGGAATCACACGAACGAGCGGAACGGAAACCGCCACCGCCGGCCACATGCCACGAGGCGGCGTGGCGCGCCTCACCCCGGCGCGGACAGGGCTCGGTCGGCGACGCGAGGGGCCTCATCATCGCGGACGCCCCTCGCCTTTGCCAACCGTGCGGCGCCACCCGCATCGAGGCCTGACCAACCGTCAAAAAGCCCGTACGCTCCCCGGATTCGCTCCCGGACGACAGCGAGGGCGGTGAGCCGGTCCAAGACCGACCCACAGGCCACGGATCAGCCCTTGGCCGCCGCCACGACCTTCTCGACCTGCCTGGTCACCGTCGCGATGTCCGGCAGCTTGGGAGTGGTGCCGGTGAACTCGACGATCCTGACGACCACCAACGTGCCGCCGACGCGGACCACGACCTGCCCGCCGCTGCCGCCGTCCTCCGGCGTGCTGTGGATCGCGAGCGTCTCGTCGCCCAGTTTGGGGTGGGCGGCCTCGGCGTGTTTGACCGTCGAGGTCTCGCCCTCGGCGTCCTTCGTGGTGAGCGAACCGCACTTCGCGAGCGCGGTACGCGCCTTGCCCAGGATCGTTTCCGCGTCGGTGCCCGCGAACGAGAACAACTCGGTCGTGATCCCCGTCGACGGCATCGGAGCGCCGCCGATCGTCACGATGGCCTGTGCCACGGCGACCGGCTTGACGGCACCCTGTCGCGGTGCCAAGAGGTCGGTGACCGGCTGGCAGTCGGCCATCACCGCCGTCACCCGCTCGCCGGCCGCCTTCGGCTCCCGGGTGAGGTAGGTGCCCTGCGGCAGCTCGGTCGCCGTGAGGACCGCCTTCTCCAACTGTGCGGCGGTCAGCGGGGTTCCGCCAGGGGCACCCGAGGCGACCGGTGCGCTCGGTGCCCCCGCGCTCGGCGCCCCCGCGGCGGGCGGGGGCGCGGTGACCGGGGTCGTGGTGGTCACGCTGCTCGCGACGGGCTTCCCCTCGGTCTTCTTGTCGTCGTCGGAGCCGCACGCGGTCGCCGCGAACACCACAGAACCGATGATCACCAGCGAACTCGACCGAAACAGGGACTTGCGCATGAAGACGGAATCCTCCGGGGAAGGTCGGCCGTGACCCGGGCCGCACCGCGTCGTCACGAGGGAGCGGACGAGGCGGTGCGGACCGGCGGGATGTGATCGGCCGTCAGGAAAGCGGTGGCAGCGACCGTGCGCCGATCGACGTCCCCCCACGAGACGTGCATGCGACGGCGAACGGGCCGAGGGCTCCCGTCCGACGCGACGCGAACCACCCTGCGGGGCAAGGGAGTCCGGGCCCGGATGACGAGAGCGCGCTCATCATGGTGCAGCGCTCTCGCCTTTGCCAACTATTCAAGCCGATCGGCCTCGATCACCTCGCGCCACCACGTCGGCAGCGTCTCCACATTCGCGACCCACCCGGCCGGCAACTCGGCCCGAACGCCGACGATTCCCCCGACGATCGCGCACGTCGTGTCCACGTCCCCGCCCGCGCTCGCGGTCGACCAGAACGCCGCCGCGTAGTCGTCGAGATGCCGGGCCGCCGACCAGATCGCGAACGGCACGGTGTCGGGGGCGCTCACCAGGCGGCCGTTGCCGAGCGTGCGACCCACCGCTCGGGAGTCCGTCCGGCCCACCAACTCCAGTGCCGCTCCCAGGCGTTCACGGACCAGTCCGGCGGGGGTGCGGTCCCGGACGAAGGCGATGAAGTCGGCCGGCTCCGGCTGCTCCAGAGTGGCCGCGCCCGCCGCCGCCACGGCCACCGCCACCGCGCCCGCGACGCCCTCGGGGTGGGTGTGCGTCACCTCGGCCGAACGCGCCGCCTGCTCCACCACCGCGTCGAGGTCGGCCGCGAACCACGCGCCCAGCGGCGCCACCCGCATCGCGGCCCCGTTGCCCCACGAGCCCTGCCCGTCGAACGGTTCGGCGGCCAACGTCCGCCAGTCGCCGCCCTGGCGCACCAGGCGCAACATCCGGTTCGTCGAGGGCCCGTAGCCCCGATCGAAGTCGTGCCGCACCGCGAACGCCCGGGCTAGCGCGTCCTGATCGACCCGCCCGCGCCGGGTCAGTTCGGCGTGCAGAACGCAGGCCATTTCGGTGTCGTCGGTCCACGGCCACTCGCCGGCCGGAAGGCGACGGTCGGCCAGGTGGGGGAGGTTGTCGGGGACGAAGAACTGGGCGCCCAGGGCGTCGCCGAGCGCGAGGCCGCGCAGCGAGGCGAGGGCGGAGGAGTGATGGGTCATGGAGGAGTGATGGGTCATATGGACGGCCATTATCGCGCCCGCCGTGCTTGGATGATCCGAATGACGTGTCATCAGCTACCCGCGTCCGGCTGCGAGTTCCCCCTCCCAGGCGCTATATCCGGGGTCGACCGCCGGCTCGCGGTTCGCGCGTGACCCCGGCGGTCACCGCCGCCGTACTCGGCTCGGCCGGGCTGCACGCCGCCTGGAACGCGCTCGCGCACGGCCTCAAGGACCGACTCGCGACCATGCTCATGATCCAGGTGGCGAGCCTGGGCATCGGGCTGGTCTGCCTGCCGTTCGTCGGCGTCCCGGCGGCCGGTGCCTGGCCCTGGCTGCTCGGCTCGGCCGCCCTGCACACGGTGTACAACCTGCTGCTGCTGGAGACCTATCGGCTCGGCGACTTCGGTCAGGTGTACCCGATCGCCCGGGGCACCTCCCCGTGGGTCACCGCGCTGATCGGGGTGACCCTGCTGCACGAATACCTCACCGTGACGCAGACCGTCGGCGTGGTGGTGATCTCGATCGGGATGCTCGTGCTCGCCCTGGCCGGCGGGATACCGCGCCGGGCCGAGGCCGCCGCCGTCGCGGCCGCGTTCGCCACCGGCTGCGCGATCGCGCTGTACACCGTCCTGGACGGGGTCGGCGCCCGCTCCTCCGGCTCGGCGATGTCGTACGCGGCCTGGCTCTTCGTCCTCGAATCGGCTCCGACCATCGTGGTCCTGCGACTGCGCCTGCGCCGCGACCCCACCCGCGAGCGCAACCCGCAACGCGCCTGGGGCCTGCTCGGCGGCGCCATGTCGATCGCCGCGTACACCCTGGTCATCTGGGCCCAGACCCGAGGCACCCTGGCCACGATCGCCGCCCTGCGGGAAACCTCGGTGGTGATCGGCGCCGTGATCGGCACGGTCGTCTTCCACGAGACCTACGGCCGCCACCGTCTCGCCGCCACGATCCTGGTCCTGCTCGGCATCACCGCGATCAACATCGCGTAGCCCACCGGAGCAAGCCCGCCAACCGGGACAAAAAGTGAGATTGGCGACTTTTCTCATCGTCCCCATCGACCGATCGGGTCCGCAAGAGATCGGGAAATCCACTCCGGATGACCGGCGACAACCCGAAGAAGTCGGGACCAAGGTCCACCGGGTCGGGACCGAAGCCCCCACGAGCCGCAGCCGGGTACGACAAAGGCCCAGTCCGGAGAAACAACCTCCGACCTGGGCCTTTGCCTCTGGAGCGGGTGACGAGGATCGAACTCGCACCACTAGCTTGGAAGGCTAGGGCTCTACCATTGAGCTACACCCGCAGCTGGTGTGGCGTGCACGTGGCGCCTAGGTTAGCGGATTGGTGCGCGGCCAGTGCAGACTCTAGCGTGTCGTCCTCTAGACTTCATCGGGCGCCACGGGGCGTAGCGTAGTGGCTAGCGCGCCTGCTTTGGGAGCAGGAGATCGGGAGTTCGAGTCTCCCCGCCCCGACCACCACATCGAGAATTCGCTGCAGGATGGATCGGTACCACCGGTTCTGAACCTTCAGTGTGCCGTCAGGCAAGATGCACAGGCCCGGAAGAACAGCCCGCAGCAAGGAGACCCTTACCGTGAAGAGCGCCGTCGAGACGTTGAACCCGACCCGGGTTCGGCTCACCGTCGAGGTTCCCTCCGAGGAGCTGAAGCCCAGCCTCGACGCGGCGTACAAGAAGATCGGCAAGCAGGTGACGGTCCCGGGCTTCCGCAAGGGCAAGATCCCGGCGCGCATCATCGACCAGCGCTTCGGTCGCGAGGCCGTCTTCGTCGAGGCGTTCGACGACATCCTGTCCTCGTCGTACGGCAAGGCCGTCGAGGAGAACGAGCTGCGCGTGCTGGGCCAGCCCGAGGTCACCGAGGTCACCGACGTGACCGAGCTGGCCGGCGGCGCCGATCTGAAGTTCACCGCAGAGGTCGACACCCGTCCCGAGATCGAGCTGCCGGACTACTCCGGCATCGAGGTCGAGGTCGATGACATCACCGTCACCGACGAGGACGTCGCCGAGAAGATCGAGGAGCTGCGCGACCGCTTCGGTGCGCTGAACACCGTCGAGCGGGCCGCGGCCGAGGGCGACACCGTCGTCATCGACATCGAGGCCAAGGTCGACGGCGAGGTCCTGGAGGACGGCGTCGCGAAGGCGATGTCGTACCAGATCGGCGGCGACACGATGCTGGACGGCCTCGACGCCGCCGTCATCGGCGCGTCGGCCGGCGAGACCAAGACCTTCGAGACCGAGCTCCAGGGTGGCAGCGCCGCCGGGCAGACCGCCGAGGTCTCGGTCGTGGTGACCACCGTCAAGGCCAAGGAGCTCCCCGAGCTCGACGACGACTTCGCGCAGCTGGCCAGCGAGTTCGACACGCTGGAGGAGCTGAAGGCGGACCTGCGCGAGAAGCTGGGCCACCAGAAGCTGCACGACCAGCAGAACGAGGGCCGGGACAAGGTCCTCGAAGCCCTGCTGGAGCAGATCGAGGTGCCGCTGCCGGAGAGCATCGTCACCGAGGAGATCGAGCAGCGCCGCGGTCAGCTGGAGCAGCAGCTCGGCATGATGGGCATGGACCTGGCCAAGTGGCTGGAGATCCAGGGCCAGACCGCCGAGGAGTACGAGGAAGAGCTCCAGGACAGCGTGCGCAAGGGCATGCGCGCCCAGTTCGTGCTCGACGAGGTCGTCAAGAAGGAGCAGCTCTCCGTCAACCAGGAAGAGCTGACCCAGCACCTCATCCAGCGGGCGCAGCAGTCCGGCATGAGCCCCGACCAGTTCGCCCAGCAGGTCATGCAGTCCGGCTACGTGCCGGTCCTGGTCGGCGAGGTCGCCCGCGGCAAGGCCCTGGAGGTCATCGCCAAGGGCGCCAAGGCCAAGGACGCCTCGGGCAACGAGGTCGGCCTCGGTGTCGACCTGCACGCGGACGACCACGAGGGCCACGACCACGCCGAGACCGAAGAGGCCGCGGCGACGGACGAGACCGGCACGGACGAGACCGCGACGGACAAGGCCGAGGCCTGATCCACCCTCCCGCGTCGGCCACGACCGGCGCGGCACGCGACACCCGGGCCCGGTCCCCGCTTCGGCGGGGGCCGGGCCCGTCGGCATGCTCCGAAGGCCCGTGGAAGCGCGCACACGCCTTCGTGGAGGCATCCGGGGCCCGGTGGTCGACCCGGGTGCGATCCGCGCGCGACTACCCCGTCACCGGCCGGATATCGCCCTGCTGCGCTCTGGGCGAACAGTCCTGAGTCTGGGATGGCCTGCGACGATCCGCGCGTTAGGGTCGCTGTACGAAGGGGGTCACCCGCCACAAAAGCAGGTGCCTCCCAAGGTCGACTTCGTGACGGCTCGGGATTGCCGTCGGAAACGAGCAGGTGGATACGTGACGAATCCGCAGATCGTGACTCCGGGGCTCGCGGTGCCCACTTCGCGTGCATCTCAGCCGGGTGGGATGGGGCTCGACGACCAGGTCTACAACCGGTTGCTGCGCGAGCGGATCATCTTCCTCGGCTCGGTCGTCGAGGACCAGATCGCCAACGCGATCTCCGCCCAGCTTTTGCTGCTGAACGCGGAGGACCCGGAAAAGGACATCTGGCTCTACGTCAACTCGCCCGGTGGCTCCATCACCGCCGGTATGGCGATCTACGACACGATGCAGTGGATCAGCAACGATGTCGCGACCGTCGCGATGGGCCTGGCCGCCTCCATGGGCCAGTTCCTGTTGACCGCCGGAGCCCCCGGCAAGCGCATCGCGCTGGCCAACTCCGAGATCCTGATGCACCAGCCGTCCGCCGGCCTCGGCGGCTCGGCGTCCGACATCAAGATCCAGGCCGAGCAGCTGCTGCGCACCAAGCGCAAGATGACTCACCTGATCGCACACCATTCCGGGCAGACCCCCGAGAAGATCGAGCACGACTCGGACCGCGACCGCTGGTTCTCCGCCGAAGAGGCCAAGGAATACGGCCTGGTGGACCACGTGGTTCGCAGTGCGGCCGAGGTTCCCAACACCGGCAGCACCAGCTGATCCCGGCGTCCGTACCGACCGACCGCACAGCCGACAAGCGCTGACGGCGGTCACCGGTCGCCCGGCAACCGAGTCGAGTCCGCAGTCCCGGAGGGCTGAGATTTCATGAACGACAATCTGTTCCACCGGCCCGAGGGCCTGGCACCCCTGGCCTCGCGCAGCGCCGAGAGCCGCTACGTCCTGCCGCGCTTCATCGAGCGCACGTCGCAGGGCTACCGCGAGCAGGACCCGTACACCAAGCTGTTCGAAGAGCGGATCATCTTCCTCGGCGTCCAGGTCGACGACGCGTCGGCCAACGACGTGATGGCGCAGCTCCTGACGCTCGAGTCGATGGACCCCGATCGGGACATCTCGATGTACATCAACTCGCCCGGCGGGTCCTTCACGGCGCTCACCGCGATCTACGACACGATGCAGTTCGTGCGCCCCGACATCCAGACGGTGTGCATGGGCCAGGCGGCCTCCGCCGCGGCCGTTCTGCTCGCCGCGGGAACTCCGGGCAAGCGAATGGCGCTGCCGAACTCCCGCATCCTCATCCACCAGCCGTACAGTGAAACCGGGCGCGCGCAAGTCAGCGACCTGGAGATCCAGGCTCGTGAGATCCAGCGCATGCGCACCATGCTGGAGACGATGCTCGCCAAGCACACGACCAAGCCGATCGAGCAGATTCGCGACGACATCGAGCGCGACAAGATTCTGACGGCCGAAGAGGCGCTCGCGTACGGCCTCATCGACGAGATCACCGCACCTCGGAAGGTCGTCGGCTAGTTGTCCCCGCCCGGTCGGCGGCTTGCCGCCGACCGGACAACGGTGACCGGTTGATGGTCAAAACCGGGGGAAACCGGGGGAGCGGAGATTCCGGCGGGGTACCGTCGAAAGACCAGGCACCAGGTCCGGTACACATCCGGGGCCCAGGCGAAGGAGATGCACCTCGTGGCACGCATCGGTGACGGTGGCGACCTGCTCAAGTGCTCGTTCTGTGGAAAGAGCCAGAAGCAGGTGAAGAAGCTCATTGCCGGTCCGGGTGTCTACATCTGCGACGAGTGCATCGACCTGTGCAACGAGATCATCGAGGAGGAGCTCTCCGAGTCCTCCGAGTTGAAGTTCGAGGAGCTTCCCAAGCCGCGGGAGATCTACGAATTCCTCGACGGCTACGTGGTCGGGCAGGAAGTCGCCAAGAAGGCGCTCTCGGTTGCGGTGTACAACCACTACAAGCGGGTCCAGGCCGGCGAGGCGGGCAAGGCCTCGCGCGACGACGGCGTGGAGCTGGCCAAGTCGAACATCCTGCTGCTCGGGCCGACCGGCTGCGGCAAGACGCTCCTGGCGCAGACCCTGGCCCGGATGCTCAACGTGCCGTTCGCCATCGCCGACGCCACCGCGCTCACCGAGGCGGGCTACGTCGGCGAGGACGTGGAGAACATCCTCCTCAAGCTGATCCAGGCGGCCGACTACGACGTCAAGAAGGCCGAGACCGGGATCATCTACATCGACGAGGTGGACAAGATCGCTCGCAAGAGCGAGAACCCCTCGATCACCCGCGACGTGTCCGGCGAGGGTGTCCAGCAGGCGCTGCTGAAGATCATCGAGGGCACCACCGCGAGTGTGCCGCCGCAGGGCGGGCGCAAGCACCCGCACCAGGAGTTCATCCAGATCGACACGACGAACGTGCTGTTCATCGTGGGCGGCGCGTTCGCCGGCCTGGAGAAGATCATCGAGGGCCGGGTCGGCCGCAAGGGCATCGGCTTCGGCGCGCAGATCCGCTCCAAGCGCGATGTGGAGAGCGCCGACTCGTTCGCCGACGTGATGCCCGAGGACCTGCTCAAGTTCGGCATGATCCCCGAGTTCATCGGCCGGCTCCCGGTGCTCACCTCGGTGCACAACCTGGACCGCGAGGCGCTGATCCAGATCCTGACCGAGCCCAAGAACGCGCTGGTGAAGCAATACCGCCGGCTGTTCGAACTCGACGGCGTCGAGCTGGACTTCGAGATGGAGGCGCTGGAGGCGATCGCCGATCAGGCGATCATGCGCGGCACCGGTGCCCGCGGCCTGCGCGCGATCCTCGAAGAGGTGCTCCAGTCGGTGATGTACGAGGTCCCGTCCCGCAAGGACGTGGCCCGCGTGGTGGTCACCGACCAGGTGGTGCTCAAGCACGTCAACCCCACGCTCGTGCCGCGCGACGTGGTCAAGCGCGAGCGGCGCGACAAGAGCGCCTGAGCCAGGCCGGGTCGGGGTGGCGTGCTCGCCCCGACCCCGATGCCCGGCTCAGCGGGCGGTGCCCGCGTACACGTTGGCGATCACCAGGCGGGCGTGGTCGGTGCCCGCGCCGTCGCTGACGTAGATCAGGTCGTGCTCGTCGCCCCACAGGCACATCGCCGTGGTGGGGTTGTGCCAGCAGCGGAGCAGCCCCGGCGGACCGCCGGGCACCGGCGTCTCCTCGGGCGTCGCGACCGCCGGTACGAAATCCCGGACGTAGGCCACCGGCGCCGTCTCGCGCCTGCTCGCCAAGGTCAGCAACACCGTCCTCCGGGTCTGTGCGCCGCCGAAGACCTCGGTGCGCACGTCGGCGAAGGTGCGGGCCATCGTCGCGGTCAACTCGGTCACCGCGGGCGGAAGTTCGGTACGGGCCACCGGTCCGCGGCCCTCGATCGCGGAAGGCATCGCGAGCGGCCCCGACATCCGCGCGGCGGCCGGCGCGACGGGCAGGCCGGGCGGCGTGCGGGCCGGCTCGCCGCCGGTCTCCAGGAGCAGGAGCACGGTCACCACGGCGACCGTCACCACGACCACGCTGCCGAGCACGCCCGCCAGGAGCGCGAACCGGTCCCGCGACCGGCTCGCGCCCGGGTCCGGGTCGCCCGGCGGGCCGAACGGATACCCCGCCCCGCCCGTCCCGGGCCCCTGCCCGCCGCCGTATCCGTCGCCCATCGCCCCCACCGCCCCGTGGTCCGGCCGTACGTCATCGGTACCCGGTACAACGACGGCGGCGCCGCGAGGCGACGCGCGAACCGGCGTTCGACCGGCCGGCCCCGCGCGTCGCCGACGGGCGCTACTTCTCCAGATCCGCGCGCATCGCCTTGAACTTCACCGCGGCCTGGTCCGCCGACAACCGGTCGAAGTAGGCCACGGCCGTGGTGTACTTGTCCGCCCACCCGCAGATCGCCGCCGGCCGGGCGTCCTGGGCGGGTACACACTCCAGGGTGCCGCCCAGCGGGCCCGGGTCGTAGCCCTTCATGGCGAGCCCCGACGGAACGCCGCCCTCGGTGGCGTCCACGTAGTCCACCATGCCGCGGACCATGTGCTCCAGACGCTTCCCGTCGATCCCGGTCATCCCGTCCACCCCGACGAACAACACCGAGCGCGGGCCGGACCCGGCCGCGCCGTAGGCCGCGACCAGCACGTTGTTCGCGGGCGAGCGCACCTCGCCCGGATCGACCGGGACGTCGCTCGGCCCGTCGAGCAGCCGGGCCAGGCCACCGGCCTGGGCGGACGGCCGGAGCCGCAGGACACCGTCCGAGCCGGCCGGCCGGGCCGACGTCGACGGCCCGTTCGACACGTCCTTGCCGGGCGGCAGGGTCGGCGGCTTCGTGACGGCCGCGGTCGACGTGGCCTTGTCCGGCAGGGCCGTCGCGGCCTGTGCCGGGCCGCTGCGGTCGGCCTTGTCGGCCTTGTCGTCCTTGGCCTGGCAGCCCGTCAGCACGGTCGCCCCGAGCAGCGAGACGGTGACGGCGGTGAGCAGTGTCGTGGTGCGAGTACGCACGAAAATCCCCCCGGATTCGAGAACTCACGGATATCGGGCCGCTCCCGACGCTGCGACCGACGCGTGATCGGCGAAACCGGAACGGCTCGTACCGCAAGTTAGCGGTGCCCGCCGACCGGCGGGGTCGCGGTGACAGCACGGTGACAAGCGCGGGACGCCGTCGACGCGAAACCGGCCCGCGCCCGCCGCGCCGTCGCGCTCTCCCCGCCGCGTCGAAGGCGCCCACGCGCCTTCCGTAGACTGGGGCGGTGACCGAGAACACCACTCCCGCAGCCGCTGCCGCCGAGCAGCCGCAGGCCCTTCCCTCCCAGTACACCCCCGCCGAGGTAGAGGGGAAGCTGTACGAGCGCTGGGTAGCCGCGGGTTGGTTCGAGGCCGACGCCAAGAGCGACAAGCCGCCGTACACGATCGTCATCCCGCCGCCGAACGTGACCGGGCAGTTGCACCTCGGTCACGCGTTCCAGCACACGCTGATGGACGCGCTCACCCGCCGCAAGCGCATGCAGGGCTTCGAGGCGCTGTGGCTGCCCGGCATGGACCACGCCGGCATCGCCACCCAGAACGTGGTCGAGCGCGAGCTGGCCAAGGAGGGCAAGTCGCGGCACGACCTGGGCCGTGAGGCGTTCGTGGACCGGGTCTGGCAGTGGAAGGAAGAGTACGGCGGGAGGATCCTCGGCCAGATGCGCCGACTCGGCGACGGCGTCGACTGGTCGCGTGAGCGCTTCACCATGGACGAGGGCCTGTCCCGGGCCGTGCAGACCATCTTCAAGCGGCTCTACGACGACGAGCTGATCTACCGCGCCGAGCGCATCATCAACTGGTGTCCGCGTTGTCTGACCGCGATCTCCGACATCGAGGTCGAGCACCAGGACGACGAGGGCGAGCTGGTCTCGATCCGCTACGGCGACGGCGACGCCTCGATCGTGGTGGCCACCACCCGCGCCGAGACCATGCTCGGCGACACGGCCGTCGCGGTGCACCCGAGCGACGAGCGCTACGCGCACTTGGTCGGCACCGAGATCGAACTGCCGCTCACCGGTCGGCGGATCCCGATCGTGGCCGACGAGCACGTGGACCCCGAGTTCGGCACCGGCGCGGTCAAGGTGACCCCGGCGCACGACCCGAACGACTTCGAGATCGGCCGCCGGCACGACCTGCCGATGCCGACGATCATGGACGAGCGCGCGATCGTCACGGCGCATGGCCCGTTCCAGGGCCTGGACCGCTACGAGGCGCGCTTCGCGATCGTGGCCGCGCTGCGCGAGCAGGGCCGGATCGTCGCCGAGAAGCGCCCGTACACCCACGCCGTGGGGCACTGCTCGCGCTGCAAGACCACCGTCGAGCCGCGCCTGTCCATGCAGTGGTGGGTCAGGGTCGAGCCGCTGGCCAAGGCCGCCGGCGACGCGGTGCGCGACGGCCGGGTGGCCATCCACCCGCAGGAGCTGGCCGGGCGCTACTTCGCCTGGGTCGACAACATGCACGACTGGTGCATCTCGCGGCAGCTGTGGTGGGGCCACCGCATCCCGGTCTGGTACGGCCCGAACGGCGAGACGGTCTGCGTGGGCCCGAACGACGAGGCGCCCACCGGCGAGGGCTGGACGCAGGACACCGACGTGCTGGACACGTGGTTCTCCTCCGGCCTGTGGCCCTTCTCCACCCTCGGCTGGCCCGAACAAACCGCCGACCTGGCCAAGTTCTATCCGACCGACGTGCTGCTCACCGGCCACGACATCATCTTCTTCTGGGTCGCCCGGATGATGATGTTCGGCCTGTACGCGATGGACGGCCAGGCGCCGTTCCACACCATCACGCTCACCGGCCTGGTCCGCGACCAGTTCGGCAAGAAGATGTCCAAGTCGTTCGGGAACGTGGTCGACCCGATCGACTGGATGGACGCGTACGGCACCGACGCGCTGCGCTTCACCCTGGCCCGCGGCGCCAACCCGGGCACCGACGTGCCGATCGGCGAGGACTGGGTCCAGGGCTCGCGCAACTTCTGCAACAAGATCTGGAACGCCACCCGGTTCGCGCTGATGAACGGCGCCACCGTCGAGGGCCCGATGCCGGCCGCCGAGCACCTGTCGGCGACCGATCGCTGGATCCTGTCCCGCCTGGACGCGGTGGTGGCGGAGGTCGACGCCTACTACGAGGACTACCAGTTCGCGAAGTTGTCCGACACGCTGTTCCACTTCGCCTGGGACGAGGTCTTCGACTGGTATGTCGAGCTGGCCAAACTCCCGCTCAACGGCGACGACGAGGCCGCGGCCCGGGCCACCCGGCGCGTGCTCGGCCACGTGCTCGACGTGACGCTGCGGCTGCTGCACCCGGTCGTGCCGTTCGTCACCGAGGAGTTGTGGACCACGCTCACCGGCGGCGAGTCGCTGGTGGTCGCCGAATGGCCGGCGCCGAGCGGGTTCGCCGACCCGGCCGCCGAGGCCGAGATCACCACCCTCCAGCAGGTGGTCACCGAGGTCCGCCGGTTCCGCTCGGACCAGGGCCTCAAGCCCGGCCAGCGGGTGCCGGCCAACATCTCGCTCGAGGGCACCACGATCGCCGCGCACGAGGCGGCGCTGCGGCAACTCGCCCGCTGCACGCCGGCCGGCGAGGGCTTCTCGGCGACCACGTCCTTCCCGGTCGCGGGCGCGCTGATCGAGCTGGACCTGTCCGGCGCGATCGACTTCGCCGCCGAGCGCAAGCGGCTGTCCAAGGACCTGGCCGAGGCGCAGAAGGTCCGCGACGTGAACACCAAGAAGCTCGGCAACGCGGGCTTCCTGGCCAAGGCCGCCCCCGACGTGGTGGACAAGGTCCGGGAGAAGCTGGCCGGCGCCGAGGCCGACATCGCACGCATCGAGGGCCAGCTGGACCGGCTGCCCTCGGCCTGACCCGTACGGCCGCGCGGCCCGGGCACCCCCGGGCCGCGCGCACGGCCGGCACTCGACCAGCTCCCGAAGAACTCGATCAGAACCGGTGACACCTGTGACAGACCCCGCCGAGGCCCTGGCCGCCCAGCGCGCCGTCGAGGCCGAACTGGTCGGGCGCTGGCCCGAGACCAAGCTCGACCCCTCCACCGAACGTGTCGTCGCGCTGATGGACGTGCTCGGCCAACCCCAGCGGGCCTACCCGGTCATCCACATCACCGGCACCAACGGCAAGACCAGCACGGCCCGGATGATCGAGAGCCTGCTGGGCGCGCTGCGCCTGCGCACCGGCCGCTACACCAGCCCGCACGTCGAGTCGATGACCGAGCGGATCAGCCTGGACGGCGAGCCGATCAGCGCGGAACGCTTCGTCGAGACCTACCGCGACATCCAGCCCTACATCGACATCGTCGACGCCGCGCAGCCGCACCGGTTGTCCTTCTTCGAGGTGATCACCGCCATGGCGTACGCGGCGTTCGCCGACGCGCCGGTGGACGTCGCGGTGGTCGAGGTCGGCATGGGCGGCACGTGGGACGCGACCAATGTGGTCGACGGCACGGTCGCGGTGGTCACCCCGATCGCGGTCGACCACGCCAACCGGCTCGGCTCCACGCCCGGTGAGATCGCGGTGGAAAAGGCCGGGATCATCAAGAAGGACAGCCTGGTCGTACTGGCCCGCCAGCCCGCCGACGCCGCCGAGTCGCTGCTGCGGCGCGCGGTCGAGGTGGACGCGACGGTGGCCCGCGAGGGCATGGAGTTCGGCGTGGTCCGGCGCGACCTCGCAGTCGGCGGCCAGTTGCTCACCCTGCGCGGACTGGCGGGGGAGTACGAGGACGTCTTCCTGCCGCTGCACGGCATGCACCAGGCGGAGAACGCCGCGGTGGCGCTGGCCGCCGTGGAGGCGTTCCTGGGCGTCGGCACGGCCGATCGACCCGGGCTCACCGGCGCCGGTGCGCTGGACGCCGACCTGGTCCGCGAGGCGTTCGCGTCGGTCACCTCGCCGGGTCGGCTCGAAGTGGTCCGACGCAGCCCCACCGTGTTGATCGACGCCGCGCACAACCCCGCCGGCGCCCTGGCCACGGCCCGCGCGATGAGCGACTCGTTCGACTTCCGGCACCTGGTCGGGGTGGTCGCGGTGATGGCCGACAAGGACGTCAGGGGCGTCCTGGAGGCCTTGGAGCCGGTGCTCGCGGAGGTCGTGGTCACGCAGAACTCGCAGCCGCGCGCGATGCCCGTCGACGAACTCGCCGCGCTCGCCGTCGAGGTCTTCGGCGCCGACCGGGTGGACGTACAGCCCGCCCTGCCCGACGCGATCGAGGCCGCGGTCACCCTGGCCGAGGAGGAGGGCGACCTCGGCGGCGCCGGCGTCCTGATCACCGGCTCGGTGGTCACCGTCGGCGAGGCGCGGGTGTTGCTCAAGGGCGGCGCACGCGAGGGCGGAACCGGCCGGACCGACGGAAGGGACGCCTGAGGATGCGCGCGCTGTGCTCGACCCACCTGATCGGCCAGGCCCTGGTGATCTGCCTGGCCGCGCTGGTCGCCATGCAGCTCACCGACATCTCCACCGGGGTGTTGTGGGCGGTCGCGGGGCCCTCGGCGCTGGTGTGCGTGTGGTTGTGCGCCAAGCTCAAGGAGCCGTGGGCGATCACCGCGGGCTGGGTGCTCCAGGCCGGCCTGTTCCTGACCGGTTTCGTGGTCCCGATGATGTTCCTGATCGGCGTGGTGTTCGGCCTCATCTGGTACGGCTGCATCCGGGTCGGGCGGATCATCGACGCCGCCAAGGCGGCCCGCGAGGCCACGGCCGAGTGATCCGGGATACGGCCGAATGGTCCGGGCGTTACCCCGGATAGGCTCTGGGCGTTGACCCATTCGCAGGGTCGCGACACCCGTACGTCGCAACATCCGTACGGTGCGATACCCGTACGGCGCAACACCCGTACCGAGCCCCCCTCTCCGATCAAGCAAGGAGCCCCATGTCCGAGCGCACGCTCGTCCTGGTCAAGCCGGACGGAGTCCGGCGCGGTCTCGTCGGCGAGGTCATCGGCCGCATCGAGCGCAAGGGCTTCACCCTGACCGCGCTCGATCTGCGCGTGATGGACCGCGAGACGATCGAGCGGCACTACGCCGAGCACGAGGGCAAGCCGTTCTACGCCCCGCTCGTGGAGTTCATGACCTCGGCGCCGTCGGTGGCGATGATCGTCGAGGGCGAGCGCGTGATCGAGTCGTTCCGCACGCTCGCGGGCGTCACCGACCCGATCAAGGCCCTGCCGGGCACGATTCGCGGCGACTTCGCCACCATCACCCGGGAGAACATCGTGCACGGGTCCGACTCGGTGGAGTCGGCCGAGCGCGAAATCAAGAACTTCTTCCCCGAGCACGCCTGACGGTTCGGCCGCGACGCCCGGGCGGATCCCGCGATCGCGCCCCGCGCATCGGGCCGGACCCCGTGCCGGCACGATCCCCGGAGTCGCGCGACGCGCGCGGGCCGCACCGGGCGTGGAATTTTTTCACGAACACGCCGGGTGCGTCCGCGCGTGAGCGCGGAAGGTGCCGATCGGGCGCCGTGCGTGCGCTGTTAGAGGGAAATCCCTCCATTCGCCGCGCGTGGCACGCAACCCCTCACCCGGTGATCACGTCATGGTGGATGGAGGGTGCAGCCGTGCCCCGGAACATCGTGTTTCTACCGCCGTTACACCGTGCCTACGATTGTGGTCGGCCGGTTCGGCGTCGCGACGTCCCCCGGCCGGCTCATGTCCTCATGGCTACGAGCTCGGGAAGGCCCTAGGTTCTTTTTATGGCGAACAACTTGTCGTTCATCGGTCGTGACATGGCGGTCGACCTCGGTACGGCCAACACGCTGGTGTACGTCAGAGGCCGCGGCATCGTATTGAACGAGCCGTCGGTGGTCGCCAAGAACACCACGACCGGGGGCATCCTGGCGGTCGGCGCCGAGGCGAAGAAGATGATCGGGCGCACGCCCGGCAACATCGTGGCGATCCGACCGCTCAAGGACGGGGTGATCGCCGACTTCGAGATCACCGAGCGGATGTTGCGCTACTTCATCCTCAAGGTGCACCGCCGCCGCTACCTGGCCCGTCCGCGCGTGGTGATCTGCGTGCCCTCCGGCATCACCGGCGTCGAACGCCGCGCGGTGGTCGAGGCGTCCAGCCAGGCCGGCGCGCGCAGCGTGCACATCATCGAGGAACCCATGGCCGCCGCGATCGGCGCCGGCCTGCCGGTGCACGAGGCGACCGGCAACATGGTCGTCGACATCGGCGGCGGCACCACCGAGGTGGCGGTGATCTCGCTCGGCGGGATCGTCACCGCGCAGTCGATCCGGGTGGCCGGCGACGAGCTGGACAACGCGATCATCGCCTACGTCAAGAAGGAATACTCGCTGCTGTTGGGCGAGCGCAGTGCCGAGGAAATCAAGATGTCGATCGGCTCGGCCTTCGACCTCGGCGAGGACGAGCACAGCGAGATCCGCGGCCGCGACCTGGTCAGCGGGCTGCCGAAGACGATCGTGATCTCCACCTCCGAGGTCCGCAAGGCCATCGAGGAACCGGTCAACACCGTCGTGGACGCGGTCAAGAGCACCCTGGACCAGTGTCCGCCCGAACTCGCCGGCGACGTGATGGATCGCGGCATCGTGCTCACCGGTGGCGGCGCCCTGCTGCGCGGCCTCGACGAGCGGCTGCGGACCGAGACCGGCATGCCGATCCACATCGCCGACAACCCGCTGGACTCGGTGGCTCTGGGCGCGGGCAAGTGCGTCGAGGAGTACGAGAAACTTCAGCAGGTACTGGACGCCCAACCGCGCCGCTGACCGAGCAGACGGAGGCGGCCGGCCGTACGCGCCGCCCTCCGTGCCCGATCCGACGCGGCCACACACCACAACTGCCCACCAGCGCCGCAATGTACGAAAGGGGCGGGCGCGCATCGTGAGGGACTCCCGGCATGGTCGGCTGGTCCTCGTGCTGCTGCTGGCGATCTCTTTCGCCCTCATCACCGTGGACATCCGCGGTGGCCGGAACTCGCCCATCGCGAACGTGCGCGACTGGGCCTCGGCCGTGTTCGGTCCCGCCGAACGCGGCGTGTCCGCGGCCGTGGACCCCGTCGGCCGGGCCGTGAACGCGGTCAAGGACGCGGGTTCCCACGAGGGCGAGAAGAAGCGCCTCCAGGACGAGAACGCCAAACTCCGGCAACAGGTGGACAACATCCAGTTCGACCGCAACCGCGCGGCCGAACTCGACAAACTGCTCAAGGTCTCGGCGGCCGGCCAGTATCGGATCAAGCCCGCGCGCGTGGTCGCCATCGGCCCCGCCCAGGGCTTCTCCTGGACGGTCACCATCGACGCGGGCGCCGGCGACGGCATCAAGCCCGACATGACCGTGATCAACGGCGACGGTCTGGTCGGGCGGGTGACCCAGGTCGGCCCGATGACCTCGACCGTGCTGCTCGCCACCGACCCCGGCTTCTCGGTCGGCTCGCGCCTGGCGGGGTCGATGGAAATAGGGATCACTTCCGGCCGCGGCAGCAAGCCGTTGAACCTCAAGCTGCTCAACGGACAGGCCCAGGTCAAGAAGGGCGACCGGCTGGTGACGTTCGGCTCGCAGGGCGGCAAGCCGTTCGTGCCGGGCGTGCCGGTGGGCGAGGTCGCCGAGGTGCGCAACACCCCGGGCGAGTTGACCCGCAGCGTCGAGGTGAAGTCCTACGTGCACTTCTCCAGCCTGGACACGGTGGGCGTGGTGATCGAGCCGCCGCGCACCGATCCGCGCGACTCGATACTGCCGCCCGCGCCGACCCCGGAGACACCCGCGCCGCCGCCCGCGCAGCAGGCGCCGCCCGCGCCGCCGGCGAGCACCGAGCCGCCGCGCGGCGCCACGCCCGCCAAGCCGGCCACGGCGGGCAACCGCAGCACCAACGCCAAGCCGCCGGCGGGCGGCACGACCCCACCGACCGGAAGGGACTGAGACGGTGCGGATCTCCCGCGTGTTCTACGCCGCGTTGCTGATCGTCGTCGCGCTCGTGGTCCAGGTGAGCGTGCTCGCCCGGCTCGGTCTGCCCGGCGCGGTGCCGGACCTGTTGCTGCTGGTGGTGGTCGGACTCGCGCTGACGTACGGGCCGACCCCGGGGTGTGTGATCGGCTTCGCGGCGGGCCTGTGCGCGGACCTGGCGCCGCCGGCGGACCACGCGGCCGGGCGGTACGCGTTCGTGTTGTGCCTGACCGGCTACGTGGCGGGCATGTTCGCCTCCCGCAACCCCCGGCGCTCGGTGCTCACCCCGATCGCGGTGGTCGCGATGGCCGCAGCGGGCACCACCGTGCTGTACGCGGCGGTCGGCGCGCTGGTCGGCGACGGAGCGGTGCGGGAAGTGGGGCTGACCAAGCTGCTGCTGACCGCGGTGCTCTACGACGCGATCCTGGCCCCGTTCGTGGTCCCGTGGGTGATGGCACTGGCCCGCAAGGTGGATCCGAAAACGCTGCTCTCGGGCCTGGCCCGGTAGGGGGTGACCGAACCGGATGCGCAAACGTATGCCCAGCCTGCTCAACGCCGGACGATCGCGAGGCGACGGCGCGCACACCGTGCGCGCCCGGATGGTGATCCTGCTGATCCTGGTCCTGTCACTGATGATCACCCTCTTCGGCCGGCTCTGGTACCTCCAGATCCGCGAGGGCGACCACTACGCGGCGGCGGCCTCGCAGAACGCGGTCCGCGACGTGGTGACGCCCGCGGTCCGCGGCCGGATCCTCGACGACAAGGGCCGGCCGCTGGTGAACAACCGCACCGCGCTGGTGGTGTCGGTCAGCCGTACCGAGCTGATGCGCATGCCGGACCTGGGCACGGCCGTGCTGACCCGGCTGGCCAAGGTGTTGGAACTGCCGGTCGACGAGGTCAAGGCGCGCACCCGGCTGTGTGAGCGCAACGTGCCCAAGCCGTGCTGGAACGGCTCGCCGTACCAGCCGATCCCGGTCACGGACAACGCCACCACCGAGCAGGCGCTGACCATCATGGAGCACCGCGAGGAGTTCCCCGGGGTGACTGCCGAGCCCACCGCCGTGCGCCAGTATCCGGCGCCCGAGGGGGCCAACGGCGCGCACGTGGTCGGCTACCTCTCGCCGGTCTCCGACGACGAGTTGAGCAAGCAGAAGGCGGAGGGCAAGAAGGACCTCCAGCGCGCCGACGAGGTCGGCCGCAGCGGTCTGGAGCGCACCTACGACGCCGACCTGCGCGGCAAGTCCGGGGTCACCGGGCTGTCCGTGGACCACCTGGGCCGGGTCACCGGCACCGTCTCGGAGACGCCGCCGGTGGCCGGGAACCACCTGGTCACCAGCATCGACGCGAAGATCCAGGCGATCACCGAGCAGCAGTTGGACGAGGCGATGAAGCGGGCGCGCGCGACCTACGACGCGGGCAACACGCACAAGAACTTCATCGCCGACGCGGGCGCCGCGGTGGTGATGGACGTCAAGACCGGGCGGGTGATCGCGATGGCGAGCGCGCCCAACTACGACCCGTCGGTGTGGGTGGGCGGCATCTCGCCGCAGGACTACAAGGCACTCACCGACGAGAAGGCCGGCGTGCCGCTGGTGTCGCGGGCCATACAGGGTCAGTTCGCGCCGGGCTCGATCTTCAAGGTGGTCTCCACCTCTGCGGCGGCCGAGTCGGGCTACTCCACCAAGGCCAACTACGACTGCTCGCCCAGCATCTCGGTCGGCGGCACGACCTTCAACAATCTGGAGTCCAGGGGCTACGGCCCGATCTCGCTGCAGCGCGCGCTGGAGGTCTCCTGCAACACCGTCTTCTATGGCATCGGCTACGACATGTGGCTCAAGGACGGCGGGATCTTCGGGAAGGCCCCCAAGGACCCGATGGTGACCATGGCCAAGAACTACGGCCTGGGCGCCCCCACCGGCATCGACCTGCCCGGCGAGTCGGGCGGGCGGATCGCCGACCGGGCCTGGAAGAAGCGCAACTGGGAGCAGAACAAGGACGCGTGGTGCAAGCAGGGCAACACCGGCAACGAGTACGTGGACAAGATCGCCAAGGAGAACTGCGTCGACGGCTGGCAGTTTCGCGCCGGTGACGCGATCAACTTCGCGATCGGCCAGGGCGACACCACGGTCACCCCGCTGCAGATGACCCGGGTGTACGCGGCGATCGCCAACGGCGGCACGTTGTGGAAGCCGACCATCGGCAAGGCCGTGGTCAGCCCCGACGGCAAGCTGGTGCGCGAGATCCAGCCACAGGCCGCGGGCAAGGTGCCGGTCGGCGAGGCCACCATGAAGTACCTGCAGAACGCGCTGATCGGCGTCGAGATGAACGGCACCGCGGCCGGCGTGTTCGCCAACTGGCCGAACGCGCAGATGCCGATAGCGGCCAAGACCGGCACCGGCTCGGTGTACGGCAAGCAGAGCACGTCGTGGTTCGCCACCTACGGCGGGTCCAAGGACGGTCCGCAGTACGCCGTGGTGATGATGGTCAGCCAGGGCGGTACCGGCTCCGGCACCTCGGGTCCGTCGGTGCGCAAGATCTACGAGGCGCTGCTCGGCGTGGACGAGAAGGGCGCGATCGACCCGAGCAAGGCGCTGTTGCCCAGCCCGCCCGCGGACCTGCCGCACATCCAGGCGGACGGGACGGTGACGCCGGTCTCTTTCCGGGCACCGTCCCTCCTGTCTCCGCCGCATCCGTTCGGCGACGGTGACGGGCGCACGGTGGATGTGGCCGCTTTCGGGCCCGGGGCACTGCCGCCCGAGCGGGTGACCTACCGGACCGGGAGAGGGACATGAACCTGAACCTGCGACTGCGGCCCGCCTCGCGGGTGGCCGGATTCGGGACACCGGACCTGGGCCGCCTGGCACCGGTGTTCACCCCGCGCCGGTCGATCACCCGGCAGATCATCCAGCGCGACGCGCCGGTGCGCCGGTTGGACTGGCTGCTGCTCGGCCCGGCGCTGGTGTTGTCGGGGGTGGGCTCGCTGCTGGTCTGGTCGGCGACCCGCAATCGGCGCGGACTCACCGGCGGCGATCCGCAGTTCTTCTTCAAGCGGCACCTGCTCAACCTGGTGATCGGGCTGGTGCTGGCCACGGCGGTGGCGATAATCGGTCACCGTCGGATCCGGGCGTTCTCCCCGATAGTGGCGATCGTGGCGCTGTTCGGGTTGTTCGCGGCGCTGAGCCCGCTGGGCAGCACGGTCAACGGAGCACGGGCGTGGATCCAGATCGGTGGCGGCTTCTCGCTGCAACCGGCCGAGCTGGTCAAGATCGGGATCATCCTGTGCATGGGGATGATCCTGTCCGAGCGGGTGGACACCGGGGACCTGGCCAGACCGGGCGACAAGGCCGTGTTCTGGGCGCTCGTGGTGGCCGCGCTGCCGATGGCGGTGATCATGCTGATGCCCGACATGGGGTCGGTCATGGTGATCGCGATGATCGTGCTGTGCGTGCTGCTCGCCTCCGGCGCGCGGGCGCGCTGGATGGTGCTGATGTTCGCTCTCGCCGGGGCCGGCGCGGCGGCGGTGGTGCACTTCGGGCTGCTCAGCGAGTACCAGATCGACCGATTCCGGGCCTTCGCCGACCCGAGCTTCGATCCGGGGGGCGTCGGCTACAACACGGCCATGGCGCGCCTGGCGATCGGCTCGGGCGGGCTGACCGGGCAGGGGCTGTTCCAGGGCGAGCAGACGAGTGGTTCGTATGTACCCGAACAGCAGACCGACTTCGTCTTCTCGGTGGCCGGCGAGGAACTGGGCTTCGTCGGCAGCGCGGTGATCATCGGGTTGTTCGCGCTGCTGCTGTGGCGCGGTATCCGGATCGCGCTGCACGCCGACGACCTGTTCGGCACGATCGTGGCGGCGGGTGTGGTCGGCTGGTTTGCGTTCCAGGCGTTCGAGAACATGGGGATGAACCTCGGCATCATGCCGGTGGCCGGGCTGCCGCTGCCGTTCGTCTCCTACGGCGGATCGTCGATGTTCGCCGTGTGGATGGGGATAGGGCTGTTGCAGTCGGTGCACATGAGACACGCCGGCGCCTTCAAATCCGCCTGATCGTACTGGTCGCACCCCTGATCGCACCCCTGATCGCATCCTGTGCGGGCGGACTCTCGCCGACATCTCGGTAGGGGGTCCGCCCGTGTCGCGTTAGGCTGGGAGGTCGATCACCCTTCCCGCACCGAGGTGGTCGATCCCTCCCCGCACTCCCGGAAGGACCGCCATGCCCGTCGAGTCCCTGTTCCCGCGTCTGGAGCCGCTTCTGCCCCAGGTGCAGAAGCCCATCCAGTACGTCGGTGGCGAACTCAACTCGACCGTCAAGGACTGGGACGCGTGCGCGGTCCGCTGGGCCCTGATGTACCCCGACGCGTACGAGGTCGGGCTGCCCAACCAGGGCGTGATGATCCTGTACGAGGTCCTCAACGAGGTCGCCGACGTGCTCGCGGAGCGCACCTACGCGGTGTGGGGCGACCTGGAAAAGCTGATGCGCGAGCACGAGGTGCCGCAGTTCACGGTGGACGCGCACCGGCCCGTCGGCGCGTTCGACGTGTTCGGCCTCAGCTTCTCCACCGAGCTGGGCTACACGAACATGCTCAACGCGCTCGACCTCGCCGGCATCCCGATCGAGGCCAAGGACCGCACCGAGGACCACCCGATCGTGCTCGCCGGCGGGCACGCCGCGTTCAACCCCGAGCCGATCGCGGACTTCATCGACTGCGCGGTGGTGGGTGACGGCGAGCAGGCCGTGCTCCAGATCACCGACATCATCCGGGCCTGGAAGGCCGAGGGTCGGCCGGGCGGTCGGGACGAGCTGCTGTTCCGCCTCGCGGTCACGGGCAGTGTGTACGTGCCGCGCTTCTACGACGTGGACTACCTGGAGGACGGCCGGATCCAGCGGGTCGCGCCGAACCGCTCGGGCGTGCCGTGGCGGGTGTCCAAGCACACCGTGATGGACCTGGACGAGTGGCCCTACCCCAAGCAGCCGCTGGTCCCGCTCGCCGAGACAGTGCACGAGCGCATGTCCGTGGAGATCTTCCGCGGCTGCACCCGGGGCTGCCGGTTCTGCCAGGCCGGCATGATCACCCGGCCGGTGCGCGAGCGCAGCATCGAGGGCATCGGCGCGATGGTGGACAAGGGCCTGAAGGCGACCGGCTTCGAGGAGGTCGGCCTGCTGTCGTTGTCCTCCGCGGACCACACCGAGATCGCCGAGGTGGCCAAGGGCCTGGCCGACCGGTACACCGACGACAAGATCGGCCTGTCGCTGCCGTCCACCCGGGTCGACGCGTTCAACATCGACCTGGCCAACGAGTTGACCCGCAACGGGCGCCGCTCGGGCCTGACGTTCGCCCCCGAGGGCGGTAGCGAACGGCTGCGCAAGGTGATCAACAAGATGGTGTCGGAGGAGGACCTGATCCGCACCGTCGCCACCGCCTACGGCAACGGCTGGCGCCAGGTCAAGCTCTACTTCATGGTCGGCCTGCCCACCGAGACCGACGAGGACGTGCTGCAGATCGCGGACATGGCCAAGAAGGTCATCCAAAAGGGCCGCGAGGTCTCGGGCAGCCGCGACATCCGCTGCACGGTGTCGATCGGCGGGTTCGTCCCCAAGCCGCACACCCCGTTCCAGTGGGCCCCGCAGCTGGACCCGGCGGCCACCGACGCGCGGCTGCACAAGCTGCGCGACGCGATCCGCGCGGACCGGCAGTACGGCAAGTCGATCGGCTTCCGCTACCACGACGGCAAGCCGGGCGCGATCGAGGGCCTGCTCTCGCGGGGCGACCGCCGGGTGGGCCGGATCATCCGCGCGGTGTGGGAGGACGGCGGGCGCTTCGACGGGTGGAGCGAACACTTCAGCTACGACCGCTGGGTGCGCTGCGCGGGCGAGGCGCTGGCCGACGAGCCGGTCGACCTGGACTGGTACACCACGCGCGAGCGCGAGTGGAACGAGGTGCTCCCGTGGGACCACCTGGACTCCGGCCTGGACAAGGACTGGCTCTGGGAGGACTGGCAGGACGCCCTCGACGAAACCGAGGTCGAAGACTGCCGCTGGAGCCCCTGCTTCGACTGCGGCGTGTGCCCGCAGATGGGCACGGAGATCCAAATCGGCCCGACGGGGCAGAAGCTGCTGCCGCTGTCGGTCGTCAAGCAGCCGGCCGGCACCCAGAGCTGACGGCTGTGAGCGAGGAGGCGATCCAGCGCATCGCGCGGATGCCCCTGCCGGCACCGCCGGCCGGCTCGGACGTGACCAGCACGATCGAGTGGGTCTAGCCGCGAAATAACGAGGGCCTTCCGATTATTCGGTCATACCGGATTCGGAAGGCCCTCGTTCATTCGAAGCTCGCTTAGTGCGCGAACCGTCACGCCGCCATCAGCGCGGTGCCCTGATTGCCTTCAACATCGCCGACCATGACGCAGGGTTCACGGCGATGTGGCCGATCGAGGGATCCTTGGAGTCCAGTACGCCGACGCCCTCTGTCAAGAGTGCCGACGCAACACACTGGCCCTGGTTGCCGCTGTACGAGGACGTGCGCCAGACACTGGGTGGGGCGGTAGGCGTGATCACGATTGGTACTCCATCAGTAGTTCATTCAGCCACTTGAGGGATTCAGCCGGTGAGAGCGAAACCGACTTGACCAGATCGTAGCGACGCTCGTACTCGTGCACCTCACTCTCGCGATGGAGCAGCGAGCCACGGTCCATTGTCTCCACATAGGCCGATTCCCCGCGGTGTGGTGTTGTCAGCAGGACGAAGCTGCCGTTCATGCAGGCGTGTACTCCGACCGCGAGGATCTGTATGACGCAGTTGGGTAGATGCGCCACATCAATGAGGTGGGCGATCTGCTCCCGGGCGTTGTCCCGGCGCAGCCCGGACACACCACGGACGGCAGCCTCCGTGACCACGACCCAGACCTGGGGCGGATCCGATCGAGTCAAAATCTCCCGGCGGGCCATTCGATCCGCGATTCGATCTTCAATCGGCATCCGCGCAACGTCCAGCGGGCGTGCCGCCTCGAAGAGGGCCCGCGCGTACGCTTCGGTCTGCATCAATCCCGGCAGAGCCTGAACATCGAAGAAGCGCAGCCGCTTTGCCGAGCGTTCGGCGTTCAAGTAGCCCTTGAACCAGGACGGTGAACCCATCGCCTCCTGCTCGATCAATCGATGGATCCGTAGCAGCAGACCCTCGGCACCGACGAGTGGGTCGACCGCCCGAGTGAAGTCCGTCGAAGGCCGCCGCTCCCCCCGCTCAATCATGAACAACAAAGACGGTGTGCAGTGACCCGCCTCGGACACGTCTTCGGGGCTCACCCCTGCGGATTTCCGCAATCTCCGCAGCTCGCAGCCGTACAACTTCCTGGGGTTGTCTGGCAGTTCAGCATCTACGGACACGTTGACTCCGATCGCTGCACAGTTTCCGGGTGTGTACTGCGCATGCCTTCAGATCGTAGGTCCGCACTGTCGATGATGTCTCTCAGAGTGTCCGACTCACTACTGGCGGCAACTGAGAGGTTCAGTCATGTCCATGGAGCAGCAGGCGAAATCGATCTACCCTCAGGATCCGCGCGAGTGGACGTCGGAGGACGTTGCGCGGTTCTGGTTGGAGAACCGGCACAAGCCGGTGATCGACCGAGTGAGCGGCCAGGAAGGGGAGTTCGTGGACGTGATCAACTCCCTGGCGTATGTGCGACGGGACGACGCTCGCGAGTTCGAGACGCACTGCGGCAACCTCAGGGTTCTGTTGCCCACCGGCCTCAGCACTCGGCATGAGCATTCGGAGGAACCGGCCGACAAGAGGCCGTGACCGAACTCCCGTGCCGTTGAAAGCAGCACGAGGCCCTCCCTGGAACAACGGGCCAGGCGGTCCGTTGAAAGCGGAAAGCCATGTCCCCCTTCGAAGGTTTGATGGTCCGCACCGCCACCGCAGGCAACGATGAAAAGCGCAGGGTCACGATCACAGCCGATCGATCAGTAGAGAGGACGTACGACGATGCAGAAGGTCATCGAAGCGCAAGTCCCGCAGGCAGCGGACACCGATCTCCTCGTCCCCCTCCACGTGGACTACGGGACGTCGGTGCCGAACGACACCACGTTCCCGGGAAACGTAACCCTCGACGAGGGCAGGAAGATCACTCTCGTGGACGGTGTACCGATCATCGAGAGCGGGGTGGTTGTGTCCATGGCAATCACGTCCTCCGACGTCACCTCGGACGGAAAGCAGGGGGCGGTCGACAAGGGAGTGGCGGACGACGCCACCCCCAATGCCTGAGTCGAGAATCCTCGTCGCCACCGGCCCGCTCGACGCCACCGCCGATTTCGTGATCGAAGAACTCAATCGGCGTCGTGTTGCGCTCGCGCGCATCGACACCGGTGCGTTCCCGGACTCGGTGAACCTCTCGGCGACGTTCGGGCCGGCTGGCTGGCGAGGCAAGCTCTCGGAAGGGTCCAGGGCCATGCGCCTGGAAGACCTGCGCGTGGTCTACTGGCGCCGCCCGTCCGCCTTTCCGGCGGACAGCGTCCAGGCTGGGCCATCCCGGGAGTTCGCCTCCCTGGAAGCCCGGAGCGGCATGATGGGCGTGCTGTACTCACTCTCCGATGTCACGTGGGTGAACCACCCTCTCGCAATCGCGGCTTGCACCAAGCCCGCACAACTCGCCGCGTTCGTCACGGCCGGCCTGCCCGTTCCGGATACCTGGATCGGCAACACGCCCCAGGACCACCGCAGCTTCTGCCAAAAGGGGCCGGCCGTATCGAAGACCTTGGGCCCGATCACCTATGACGCGCCAGAGGGCTATCAGGTGCTCTACGCGGCACGAGTCCCACCGGAGCACTACGGCCACCCACGAGCACGGGCGACCGCCAACTTCCTTCAACGCGAGATCGAGCAGAAGGTGGCGGAGTACCGCGTTGCGGTGGTGGACGATCGTTTGTTCATCAGCGAGGCGACCACCGCGGGCCCGTACCTCGATATCCGTGCGGTCGACCGCGAAGCCGTCACGTACAGGCCCGGAACGCTGCCGGAAGCGGTGTGCGACGGCATTCGTACCGTAACCCGCCGCTTCGGTCTGGTGTTTGCCGCCTGGGACCTCGTGCAGGATGCCGCGGGCAGGATCTGGGCGCTGGAGCTGAACCCGAATGGCCAGTGGGCGTTCACACCGGAGCGGGACGACATCTGCCGAGCCATCGCCGACTACCTGGAGGAAGCCGCAAGCACATGACAACACTCGACGACGAAGCAACCACGCGGCGCATGGCCATGGTCGACGAACTGACCGCCAGCGACCATGCACTCCGGCCCGACGTAGCCGACGCATTCCGGAAGGAGCCCCGGCACGCCTACGTACGTCGGTTCACACGCAGCCACCTCGTCGAGGGGGCATGGGTTTCCGAGGAGGTGAACGATGCACACCCCGACTGGCTTGCCGAGGTCTATCGGGATCAGGTACTCCTCACCTCGACCTGGCCCACCATGTCCTCGTCCACGGTGCCCTCGCTCATGGCCGACATGCTGGATGCCCTCGATGTGCACCCCGGCACGTCGGTAACCGAGATCGGCACGGGAACGGGCTACAACGCGGGACTCCTGGGTCGGCTCGTGGGGGACGAAAACGTTCTTTCCATCGACGTTGCTCCGGAACTGGTTTCCGCCGCGCGAGCCGCACTCGAGGCCACCGGGCACGACAAGATCACTGTCATCTGCGGTGACGGCTCAAGCTCCGACGTGGTGAAGCCCAACAGCACCGATCGGCTGATCGCCACCTGCGGCGTGAGCACCCTCCCTGCCGCATGGCGTCAAGCAGTTCGTCCCGGCGGCATCATCGTCGTTCCGCTGGGGGCGGGCATCGCCGTCCTTGACGTCGACGAGCAGCACGCGGCAAGCGGTGCATTCCTGTCGACCGGTGCGTACTTCATGAGCTTGCGCCCCGCCAATGGCGCCCCCTTGATGCCGCGCCCCGACAATCCGGAGGGGCCGGCGGAGTCCTGCACGATGGCGGTGGCGGCATGGGCCGACAGCGAGTTCACATTCCTGGTGTCCTTTTCGTTGGGGCTGGACGAGGTCCTGACCGATACCTCGTTGTCGGGTGCCCTGACCATGTGGCACAGGGACGGCTCGATCGCGACCGTCACCGCGGAGGGAACCGCACGCCAAGCCGGGCCGCGGCGACTGGCCGATCTGCTGGGCCGGCTATGGGACGACTACCAGGCGCACGGCCGACCGTCGCGCAGTGCGTATCGCATCGCGGTGAGTCCCGACGGGACGCACACCGTAAGTGCTCAATGCCCAAGCGGGCCATGGGCAGTACTCCCGCCCTGCGTCGAGTAGCCCCCCCGAGAGGGATCAAGTTGCGCCGCGCCGATGCAGACACGCTGACGGGCCGCACGTGGCTATTCCGCGAACCGCATTGGCGAGCGATGGGCACGGAGATCCGGATCGACCCGACGGGGGCAGAAGTTGTTGCCGCTGTCGGTCGTCAAGTAGCGGGTCGCCGACCGGGGTTCGGGCAGCTCAGACGGAGAAGCTGTTCACCCTGGTCGGCGTCACGCGGACGATTACTCGGGCGATGGTTTCGGGCTCCGGCGGTGGGGCCTCGCCCAGGTACCTGAGCGAGAGCGCGAGCGGGAGCTCCTTCGTCGGGTCCGGGACGATCTCGGCGGTGCCGCGCAACTCGACCGAGTGGTACGGGTTTTCCAGGTCGAAGACGTTGATGCTGACGCGCGGGTCGCGGCGGAGGTTGCGGACCTTCGCCCGGCCGTCGGTCGCGGAGAACACGACGGTGTCCCCGTCGCGTTGGAACCAGACGACCGAGGACTGCGGGCCGCCGTCGGCGTTGAGCGTCGAGACGGTGGCGAAGTTCTTGGCGTCGAGGAGCTTGCGGGTCGCGTCGTCGAGCGTGGGGGACATGGGTGCTCCCGGTTCCGTGGGTTTGGGGTGTGCGCTTGAGGTGTTCGCTTGGTGCACTTCTTGTTACGGGACACATCCTCCGTGACCATGGAGGCCGACGAAAGAAGGCACTTTCATGTCACAGCGGAACATCTGTGTAACGGAGCCGGCCGAGGTCACCCAGGCCTGCCGCGTGCTGGACGTGCTCAACCGGGTAGCGGGCAAGTGGAGCATCAGCGTCCTGATGGAGGTCCGCAACGGCCCGGTGCGCTTCACCGAGTTGGAGCGCGCCATCCACGGCATCAGCCGCCGCATGCTCACGCTGACGCTCCGCAGCCTGGAACGCGATGGCCTGCTGACGCGCACGGTGTACCCGACGGTGCCGCCGAAGGTCGAGTACGAGGCGACCGTGATGGCGAGGGAGCTGTTCGAGTACCTGTCCGGCCTCACCGCCTGGGCCGAACGCCACGAGCCGGCGATGACGGCGTCGCGGGAGGCGTACGACCGCGCGGAGGGGTGAGCGCGGGCGGCGCGGGGGAGTCACTTGGATTCGATGCGTCCCATGGGTGTGCCGTTCTTTGCTTCCGCCCAGTCGGCGTCGTCGATGCCGAGGGCGTGCCGGAGGTAGGCGAGGGTGACCAGTTGGATCAGGGCCACACGCTCGGGGTTCTCGTCCGTCGTCTCCCGGACCTCGTAGCCGGCGATCCCGCCGAGGGAGTGCTCTGCCCCGAAGAGGGTGAGCAGGCTCTTGGGCGCGGGGCTGAGGTGGTATGGGTCGGCGAGCCACTCCGGGCCTCGGACGGACAGTGGCGACTCGTCGTGGTCTCCGGCGACGACGAGGGCGGGCGCGGTCATGTGGGCGAAGTCCGGGCCCTTCAGCCACGGGAGGTTCTCGGCGGCGAAGGGCGTCAGGTCGTTGCCGCCCCTGCCGGCCGTGGCGAGCAGGACACCGGCCTTGACCCGCGAGTCGGACAGGTCCTCGGCGTTGCCGGTCACCGGGTCGAGGACACGCAGGCCCAACAGAATGCCCGCCGTCTGCCCGCCGAAGGAGTGCCCGGCGGCGGCAATGCGGCTTCGATCGAGGCGCCCACCAAGCCCGGGAACGGCCGCCTCCAGCAGATCGAGCCGGTCGAGGACGAGCCGCATGTCCCCGACCCGGGAGCGCCAGAGTTGCGGCCTGCGGGGGTCGTCCTGGGGAAGGCCAACGGTCCTGGAGTCGAGGTGGGTGGGCTGAATCACCACGAAGCCGTGCGCGGCCCAGAAGTCGGCGAGCGGCCCATAGCCGTGCAACGACGACCCGAAGCCGTGCGAGAAGACGACGATCGGCAGCCCACTCCCACCAACCGGCGCGGAAACCCGCACCCGCAGATCCACACCCCGATCGGGCGCCACCAGGACGACGGGCTGTACCGAGACGACGGGGGAGGCCACATCCGAGCTGAGCATGAGCGAACTTCCTTCGCGGAGCGGACAAGCAGTCGCGAGCTACGCTAAAACCTGACGCCCACGTCAGAGGCAAGCAGTGGAGAGACGCAATGCGCATCGGCGAACTGGCCACGAGCACAGGCGTCAGCGTCCGAGCGCTGCGCTACTACGAGGAACAAAACCTGCTCACCTCGGACCGCACCCCCAGCGGCCAACGCCAATACCCGGACAGCGCGACAGACCGCGTCCTACTCATCCAACAGCTCTACGCCGCCGGCATCCCCAGCAAGTCGATCGCCGCCCTGTTGCCGTGTGTCGTCAACGGCGAGGCCACCCCGGAACTCCTGACCCGCCTCGCAGCAGAACGCGACCACATAGACACCCGAATCACCGCCCTGACCACGGCCCGAACCAGACTCAACGCCGTCATAGTGGCTGCCACGACGAACCTGCAAACAGGCCAACCCTGCCAACTCCCCTGACCGCCCCGCCGGGCGGTGCTATACGTCGTCCCACCCGTCGACAGCGACCTCGGGGTATTCACCGGCGAGGTACCGCTGCAACGCATACCGAGTCGACGGCACGAACTCGCTCGGCAGGTCGTCGGTGTCGACCCAGGCCACAGCCGAGTGCTTGCCGGGCTCCGCATTGACAGGCTCGCCGTCCCACTCCCTGGCGGCGAACACCAGCACGACAAACCCCTCCGGCGCATCCGGACTGTGCGCGCTATGCGTCACATGCACAAGTCGCAGTGCCTCCGGCGCGACCTTTACCCCAGTCTCCTCATGGAGTTCACGAACAGCCGTGTGCGTAATCGGTTCTCCCGGCGCCCCTTTGCCACTCGGCAGGCTCCACATGCCAGGTGCGAACGCCTTGTTCTCACCCCGCCGCAACAGGACGACCCGCCCGTTCGTCTGATCATGAACGATGACGGAAACAGCAAGCATGACCATCAGCCGCTCATCACCACGGACCCCATCGGACACGCGGTCATTCCTTCCTCTCGGCGCCGGCGTCGAACCGGTCAGGTGGCAAGCAGACCCCGCGCACGTTGGTCGAGGTCGGCCGCGCCCGGTACACGTCGCCGTTTGTAGGTGGTGAGAGTACGCCGCATGGTTGCAACCGCCTCACGGTGCCGGGACGATGCGACACCCCCAAGGTGATTCATTGCCTCACCCCAAGTGGCCACGGCTTCATCCGCGCGTGCCTGCGAAGCGAGCGAGGTGCCGAGATCGACGAAGGTAAGGGCGTGAATACGCCGAAATGCCCCGGGGTCACGCTCGGACAGAGCAGCTCGGTAATGCCGTTCCGTGTTGACGTGATCCCCAAGATCCTTGAGCGTCCTCGCCGTTTGGCTGGCCACTGTGCCCGAGGCCGGGCCGGTAGCCGTCGCATAGGACGGAGTCTGCTCATCTGTGCGGGCTACGGCGTCGGCCGCGTCTAGGAGCGCCCGTGCGGCCTCGGCAGGTCGGCCGGAAGCTGCGCAGGCACGTGCGCGTGTCACGTACAAGACGGCCTGCATACCTCCGTCGACCCGCCCTGATGCGCGTTGCAACGCTTCGGCAGTCAACTCCAGACAGTGGTCGGCGCGCTTGAGGTGGAGCGCTTGATGTGCCAGGACGCGAAGCATCCACGCGCTGTGTCCGAACGGGTCCGCTTCATAGGCGAGTTGAAACGCCGTGAGATAGTAGCGCTGAGCCGCTCCCTCACTCCCGAGGTCATGGAATTTCCAGCCTGCGAGATAAGCGAGTTCGGCAACGGCGCCGAAAGCGTCTCGGCGTACTGCTTCAGATGGGAAACGCCCGGACAACAACGGGGCGGCGGTGTCGGCAAGATACGCCATGACCGTAGTCAGGCCATGGCCCCCGCCGTGACGTTCGTCTGCTGCGCCGAATGCGGCCGTGACGTGGCGAACGGTAGCGATCTCTTCGGCGCCGATAGCAGCACCCGGCCGCCGGGCACGCAACATCCGCGATACGGATTCATGATCGTACGACAGTGGTGCTGCGATCGAGCCGACCGTAAAAGCCGCTGAACTGAGGAAACTTTCCCGCCGCATGCCTGCCCGGCCGAGGTCTATGGCCGCCGTAATCGGATCGACGGTGAGCAGGTGTGAATCGTCGGCCTGCGCCAGGCCGATCTCGACCAACGTGACAGTCCGACCCATGCGCCTCGACAGCGCCTCGGCAAGGTATCGCCGAGTTCGGATGCCGGGCTGGACACCAGTCGTCCAGTGCGCAACGGCGGACTTGTTGGTGTGTAGAAGCTCGCCGTTCTCTGCCGCAATCGCGCGGATCGCCCGCGCGAGTCTTTCGTAAGTCCAGCCGGATTGGGCGATTACGTCCATGAGGTCTGTGTTCGGCGTGCGTGCGGTTGCCATGACTCCCTGAATCCCGGGTTAAACCCGTTAAACCGCCTGCGATCCCCACCAGGGTAGCGACAACCCGTGCGTGGCCGTTGACTGATCGTGACGCCACCGAGGGCGGTGGGATCGGCACTTCATCCGTAGGAGTGATCCATGGGCGTGCTCGAGGGCAGGAGCAGGATGACGTTGAGCGTTTACCGGCTCCTCCCGAATGGTGAACGCGAGGACGTCAAGCCCGCTGTGGACTACGAACTGGGCGACGCGTCACGGTGGTTGCCACGGTGCGCGATCGTTTCGCAGGGCGAAGTGCGGGTTCGGCGGAGGCCGAGCAGTGCCGTCCCGGTTGAGGTGGGCGATGGCCGAGGGCGGGACGGGAGTCCGGTTCGGGCGCGGGCAATACGTGGTCGCGCGTGGCGGGTGGGCGCGGACCTTCGTGGGCGACGACCCCGAGCCGGTCCATCAACAGGTGCCGCGTTGCCGGGTGTTGGACGTGATCGAGCGGCCGGATGGGGTCCACTACCGGGTGCGCGGTTGGTGGGTGGCGCCGTTCCGATTCGTGGTGTCCGGCGACCAACTCGTGCTGCACCCCGACCAGAGAGAGGCCAGGGGACCCGATGGACGTGCGCGATCGACTCGCCGGTCCCGCCCCGGCGCGTGGTAGCGCGCCCCGCACGTTCGCGGGCGCAAGCGGCTCCGGCGGGGCCGAGTTGCTTCCGGCGGTGGTCCGCAGATGTGAACGAGTCGACGGACCGGGGCCGCCACTGGCTCCGCAGGTCGGCCCACTTGCAGTCGGCGATTGGGTGCGGATCAATGCGGACGGTGAGCGCGGCACGCAACCCGACGGCAAGGTCATCGCGGTCGACGTCTTCCCGCCCGGCCGATCCGTGATCGTCCAGCCTCCCGGCCAGGCGATGCCATGGGTCCGATGGGAGCACGAGGTTCACCGAATCCCGATCCCACAGGAACAACCACCAGAGAGGAATGTCGATGCAGAGGTCCACGACAACACCGGCGCACGTGCCGGCACCTGATGCCCCCAAACGGGAAGGAGCCGGCGATGTGACGTCGACGAGCACCGTGTGCGAGCCGTTCGGCATGCGGTATGCCGCCGGCCAGACCAGCGCGCCGATCGACAACGCGGGCGTGACCTATGACCGGGAGTTGCAGATCGCGGTAGCCGCAGACGGTAATCCGTGGGCGTTCAGCGCGCCCAACGACACGAGCAGCGCCACCAACTCCGACAGCCGCAACGACGAGGGCACGGACCTCTGGTAGGGAGCGAGCGCCTAATGGCGGAACACTCGGGCGGGACGGTGCTGGTCCTCACGAACCGGCTCGATCCCACCGCAGACCTGGTCGTCGATCACCTCAATCACCGAGGCGTTCCCGTATTTCGCTGTGACACCGCCGAGTTCCCGACCGATCTCACCCTCTCGGCGACACTTGCGAGTGGCTGGGCAGGGAGTCTCGACGACGGGGTCCGACGTCTCGACCTGGCCGCTGTGCGGTCTGTGTACTTCCGCAGGCCCGAGGAGTTCCGTATGCCCGACGGCGTCTCCGAGGCCGGCCGGCGGTTCGCCGCCGCCCAGTCGCGGGCGGGATTCCTCGGGGTCGTCGGCGCAATCCCCAGCCTGTGGATCAACCACCCCGCACGCGACCTCGAAGCGAACCGCAAGCCCCTGCAACTCGCCGTTGCCAGGCGCTTGGGACTCCGTCCGCCTCGCACGCTGGTGACCAACGACTGCGCGGCGGCGCGCGAGTTCGCCAAGGAGGTTGCCGGACCCGTCATCACGAAGAGTCTCGGGGCGGCCGTCCATACGGTCGTCGTTGATCCTGCCGAGTTCGACGACTCGATTGCCCTCTGCGCCCATCTCTTCCAGGAGTGGGTCGACAAGCGCCACGAGGTGCGGGTGACCGTGGTGGGCGACAGGTTCTTCGCCGTGGAGATCCATGCCGGCTCGGAGGCCGCGAAGGTCGATTGGCGTGCGGACTATTCGAGCCTCAGCTACCAGCCCGCCGTGGTGCCGAAGGATGTGCGTCGACGCGTGATGGCATTCATGGCGCACTTCGGGCTCGTCTTCGGGGCCTTCGACTTCATCGTGACCCCGGACGGGGAATGGCGTTTTCTTGAGGTGAACCCGAACGGCCAGTGGTCGTGGATCGAACACAAGACCGGCATGCCTATTTCGCGCGCCATTGCCGACCTCTTGGAGAAGGGCGACACGGTATGACCGATACTGCCGCGCTGATGGAAGTCCGCGCGCGGTTGCTGCGCGAAAGCCTGGTCCAGGAGCTGGAACAGGATGGTTCGCTGCGTACGGAGGCGTGGCGGAAGGCGCTTCGGGCCGTACCGCGACACGCGTTTGTGCCGACCTTCTTTGCGGATGTGCCGGACGAGCGCGGTGTTACGACGTACCGGGCGGTGAGCCACGAGGCATCGCCCGAAGAGTGGTTGCGCCTGGCGTATGCGAACAGGACGTGGGTGACCCAGCTCGACTACGGGGCGACGCTGCCGACTGATGGTGTGCCGGTCACGGGCACGCCCACCAGTTCGTCCACGCTTCCCTCCACTGTGGTGCGGATGCTGGAAGACCTCGATGTTCAGGACGGGCACAACGTTCTTGAGGTGGGAACGGGTACGGGGTACTCGACGGCACTGCTTTGCGCTCGGCTCGGCGATCGGCGCGTGACGAGCGTTGAGTACGATGCGGGCCTTTCTGCGGTCGACGCCAAGCGGCTGGGGACTTTGGGCTTTCGTCCTGCCCTGGTGGTGGGCGATGGTGCGCTCGGGCATCCGGAGCGGGCGCCGTATCAGCGCATCATTGCCACCTACTCGCCGGACGCCGTGCCGCCGGCCTGGTTGGCGCAGGCGGATCACGACGCTGTACTTGTGCTCTCGCTCACCGGGGCGCTGGGTGCCTACGGGTACGTCAAGTTGCGCATGGTCGAGGATGGGCGTGCCGAAGGGCGGTTCGTTGACTCCGGTGTGTCCTTTATGCCCTCACGTGAGAGTTCGCCGCCGGAGATCGGGCCCATGATGCGGGCGGCGATTGCCGGCAGGGCGGCGGCGAGCGGGCGTGCTACTCGGGTTGCTGCCGACGTGCTTGACGATCCGGCTTTCCTGTGGGCGGCGCAGCTTGCCCTCCCGGGCACGATTCGCCTTCGCTACTCCGCCGCGCGTGAGGTGACGGGGCGCTGGTTCCTCCACCCGGATGGGTCGTGGGCGGTCGTGGAGGCCGACGCCGCAGGCACGGGCAGGCTGTACGAGGGCGGAACTCGGCCGTTGGGAAGCAACGTCGAAGCGGTGATGGCTTCTTGGTTGTCGAATGGCCGACCGGGCATGGGGCGGTATGGGCTTACGGTCACGTCGCGGGCCAACGTGGTGTGGCTGGATGGCCCGGCTGGCGACTCCTGGATCCTCTGACGCAACGGGAAGGCCCCGACCACGGGTGAGCCGCGCTCGCTCACCCGTGCCAGGACCGCCACAGCGCCGCGTACGCCCCGTCGGCCGCGATCAGCTCCCGGTGGCTGCCCAGCTCCGTGATGCGGCCGTCCTCGATCACCGCGACCCGGTCCGCGTCGTGTGCCGTGTACAGGCGGTGTGCGATCGCGATCACCGTTCGGCCCTCGATCACCGCGCCCAACGACCGCTCCAGGTGCCGGGCCGCCCGAGGGTCGATCAGCGACGTCGCCTCGTCCAGCACCAGCGTGTGCGGGTCGGCCAGCACCAACCGGGCCAGCGCCAGCTGTTGCGCCTGAGGTGCCGTCAACTCGTAGCCCTTGGGCCCGACTTCGGTATCCACCCCGGCGGGTAGCCCGGCCACCCAGTCCGCGTCGACCGCGCGCAACGCCGCCAACACCGCGTCGTCGTCGGCGTCCTCGCGCGCCAGCAACAGGTTGTCCCGCAACGTGCCCCGGAACACGTGGTGTTCCTGGGTCACCAGCGCGACCCGGCCGCGCAGTTCGTCGAGCGGCAGGCCGACCAGCGGTACCCCGCCCACCTCCACCCTGCCCGACGTCGGCCCGTTGACCCCGGCCAACAGCCGGCCCAGCGTGGACTTTCCGGCCCCGCTCGGCCCCACCATCGCGATCCGCTCACCCGGTCGCACGGTCAGGTCGATGCCGTGCAGCACCTCGCGCCCCGAGTCGTACGCGAACCGCACATCGCGCACGGTCAGCGTCTCGTCCACCGGCTTGGCGTCGGTGGGTTCGCGGTCGGACGGCACGTCGGCCACGCCCAGGAGTCGGGCCAGCGAGGCCGCCGAGATCTGCACCTCGTCCAGCCAGTTGAGCAGTTCGTCCATCGGTCCGATGATCAACTGCACGTACAACACCGCGGTCGCCACCTCGCCCAGCGTGGCCCAGCCGTGCAGATACGCCCAGCCGCCGAAGGCCGTGGTCGCCACCACCGGCAACATGTAGCCGAAGTCGACCGTCGGGTACCAGATGGTGCGCAGCCACAGTGTGTAGCGCTCGGCCGCGTACGCCTTGCCGACGTCGTCGTCACCGCGCCGCCGACGCCGATCGGCGAGCCGCAGCGCCTCGACCGTACGCGCGCCCTCGACCGTCTCCGCGAGCGAGTCGGTCACCTGCGCCCAGGCGGCGTTCTCGCGCAGATAGCCCGCGGGCGCCCGGCGCAGGTACCACCAGGTGACCGGGATCAGCAGCGGCACCGTGATCAGCAGTGGCAGCGCCAGCAGCGGGTTGAGCAGCAGCAGCCCGGTGAAGGTCAGCACGATCGTCACGGCCGCGACAAGGACCGAGGGCACCGCGCGGCGGGCCGAGCGGGACATCGCCGCCACGTCGCGATTCGCCCGGCCGAGCAGGTCGCCGGAGCCGGCCCGCTCGACGGTGGACAGCGGCAGGTCCAGGATGCGCTCCACGAACTCCTCGCGGACCTGCGCGAGCAGGCCCTCGCCGAGCCGCGCCGCGGCCACCGCCGCCTGACGCACGATCAGCGCCTGGAGCAGCAGCGCGCCGGCGATGCCCAGGCCGAGCAGGTCGATCGTCCGGGTCGGGGCGTCGTCGCGGACCTTCTCGATCAATACGCCGAGCAGGCGCGGCGCGACCAGTCCGGCCACTGCGGCGAGTGCGTAGAACAGCACGGTCAGGATCAGGTCGCGCTGCCGCTCGCGCAGCAGCCGTACGGCGTGCCGGCCGACCTCGGCGGCCGGGGCCACCGGCAACAGGCGGCGCACACTCACGCGTTCCCCTCCTCGTCGTCGTCGACACGGGTGACCAGTGCCGCGTATCCCGGTTCGTTCGCGAGTAGTTCGCGGTGCGGTCCGACCGCCATGACCTTGCCGTCCTGGACGTAGGCGACCTCGTCCATGGTGTCCAGGACGAGCGGGCTGGTGGTGGCGACCACCGTGGTACGCCCGCGCCGGTGCGCGGCGAGCCGGCCGGCGATCCGGGCCTCGGTGTGCGCGTCCACCGCGCTGGTCGGCTCGATGAGCACCAGCGTCTGCGGGTCGGCGACCAACACCCGTACCAGGCGCAGGCGTTGTACCTGGCCGCCGGAGAACTCCCGGCCGCGGGCCGCGATCTCGGTGTCCAGGCCCTCGTCCAGCGCGTCGATCACGTCCGCGGCGCAGGCCACCTCGACCGCCTCGTCGAGGTCGACGCCGCCCCCGCCTCCGCCGCCTGGGGTCAGTTCGCGGCGCAGCGGCCCGGAGAACAGCCCGGCGTCGTGGTGCGCGACCAGGATCCGCTCGCGCACGTCGGCCACCGCGAGGTCGGCCAGCGGCACGTCGTGGTAGAAGACGTCGGCGTCCTCGTAGCGGCCGAGCCGATCGGCCAGCGCGGGCGCGTCCTGCGGGTCCTCGCAGGCGATGCCGAGTTGCACGCCGGGCCGGACCACCAGGCCGGAGCGCCGGTCCACCAGGTCGCCGGGCGCCGGCCAGGCGAGCGGGTCGGGGCGGTCCTCGACGCCCGGCGCGAGGCCGAGCACGCGCACCACGCGGCGGGCCGCGACGTGGCCGCGGACGACGCGGTCGGCGAACTCGGTGAGGGTGGAGAGCGGGACGGTCAGGAACGCCGCGTAGCCGTAGAAGGACACCATCTGACCGACCGTCAGGCGGCCGTCCAGGGCGAACCGGGCGGCCAGCCACGTACCGAACGCGACGAAGAAGCCGGGCACCAGGAACTGCGCGGCCTCCAACATCGATTCGATTTTGGCGGTGCGTACGCCCGCCACCCGCAACTCCTGCGATTCGCGCCGGTAGCGGGCCCCGAAGCTGCGCTCACCGCCGATGCCGCGCAGCACGCGCAGCCCGGACGCGATGTCGACGGCCCGATCGGCCAGCCCGGACTGCAGTTCGCGGTAGGCGTTCTGGCGCCGGTGCAGCGGCCGCAGCAGCAGCGAGACCAGACCCATCAGCAGCGGCACACCGATCAGGACCAGCAACCCGAGCGGTACCGACATCTGCAACAGCACGACGGCGACCACGGCGAGCGTGACCACCGAGGCGCAGCCGCGCGCGGTGATGTCCAGGGTCGAGCCGATCGCGTCCACGTCGGAGGTGCCGACGCCGACCACCTCGCCGGAGGCGATCCGGCGTTGCAGCACCGCACCGAGCCGGGCGGCGTGCCGGGTGACGAGCTGGATGGTACGAAAGGCCGAGTCGAGGAAGTTGGCGACGGCGTTGCGGTGGCGCATGATGCCCGTGAAGCCGATCAGCACGGCGATCCCGAGCAACACGCCGGACCAGGCGTACAGCCGCCCCTCGTCCCGCGCCTCGACAGCGTCGATCGCCCGGCCGACGGCGGCGGGCATGAGGGCCTGGGCCACCATCCACACCGACGCCCAGACGATGCCCATGACAATCGTCCGCCGGGTGCGAGCGGCGAGCCAGAGCAGGTAGCGGCCCGCCGACCGGATATCGGGATCGCCGGGGTCGGCGACGGGAAACGTTCGCATTGTCCAGCGACGCTAACCCGCGACCCGGGTCACGTTCCACGCATTATTCCCGGCCAGGGAACCCCGTAGTGGTCCGAAGCGCCCTGATCTCGGCAGCCTCCGACTCGGGCCGGGCGCCGGAAACCCGCCGTTCGTCGACGCCGCGTCCGGCTCGTGCTCGGCCCTTCGACCGCGACTGTTCACAAGCCGGGCGCCGAGAAGTTGTGAACCGGTCGGACGAGGCACGGGTCCGCATGGAACAGTCCGATCATGAGCGGATTCGACGACTATGACGACAACACGCCGTACACGTGTCACGGGATGGGCGCGGGCGACGTCGATGTGATCTTTCCCCGGCCCGGGGCGGCGGCGATGCTGGAGATCTCGAAGGAGCCCGGCGAACATCTGACACTGTGGGCGCTCGCCGATGCCGGATCGGCCGGTGGGCGGCGTTTATACGAGGCGCCGATCGCAGCGTCCGAGGGCAGCGTTCTGGTCTTCGACACCGGACCGGCGGCGGTGGAGCGGCTGAGGGTGATGACGCCGGGAAAGTGGTCGCTGCGCCTGCGGGATCCCGCCTCGGCGCGGGAGTTCGACGAGTCGATCGAGGGCTTGGGGCCGCAGGTGTTGCGGTACACCGGGCCCGGTGCCGTGGCGACGGTCGACGCCACGGCGCGCCAGGGCGGTTGCACGGTGCTGCTGTACCCGGGTGGCCCGGACGAGCGGGCCGAACAATGGAGCGAGCCGAGTGCCGCATCACAGCAAATACCCCTTGCCGGGGCGCAGTTCGTAGTGGTCGAGACCGCCGACAGGTGGTCGATCACGGTCGAGTCGAGCGCGCCGGGACCGCATCTGATCCCGACCTCGGCCACCGGGGAAACGTTCGTGCAACGTGGCTCGGGGACGCGGGTGATGATCCTGAGGCGGCCGGGAGGGGACGATCCCGTGGTGTTCGAGATCGGCCTGGTGTCGGGTCCGGGGGTGCGGGTGAGCGTCCCGCAGTTCAAGTCCACGACCGACGAGGACGGGCGCGAGATCTGGATCGAGGATCACACCACGCAGCCGCGGCGGCTGGATCCGGACACTCCGCGTACACAGTTCGTGTTCCCCGCGGAGTGGGGTGAGCGGGTCGTGATCGACATCCTGGCGCCGGACAGCGAGTGGGAGGTGCGGATGATGCCCCCCGTACGGCACCAGGGCCCTGCACGAGTCCGGGGTCCTGGCCGGCCGGGGCACGGAGGTGCTGTGCTACCAGGGGCCGGTGGCCTTACTTCGGGCCGACACATACTGGCAGGCCGAGCGCTGGGTGCAGAGGCGCCATCGATGGCAGTCGGTCGTGTCGAGACCCACGGCCCGCACCGGCGAATACGACCGGGATCAGATCCTGGGAACCAGTGGACGGCTCGAACTGGTCACCGTTGCAGGCGAGGGCCCGTGGGAGGTCTCCGCGGTTCCCATCGAGGGGATCCGCACGTTCGATCGCCGGATCTCGGGACGCGGCTCAGAGGTCGTCCATTACACCGGCGGAGAGCGCACGGTCATCCTGCGGGCACGTCGCGGGTACGGTGGCTACGTCCGCGCGGACGCACTGAAGAGTCAGTCGGAGCGGGCGTGGATTTTCGGGCGGTTCTTCCTCGGCCTTTTCGGCCGTTCCTTCCGAGCGTGCGACGAGTACCTCTTCGTTGCCAGCGACAAGCGCAGGCCCTGGAAGCTACGTACCCGCAAACAGCGCTGGTACGGCTGAAAGGCCGGCGCTCCGCACCAGAACGGGGACGCAACTCTCTCCGCCGAGGTGGCGTCGAGCGCCCGCTGGGCCGGTTGCTTGGCCCCGGGGCATGGTGGTCCCGGGCTTTCGGGGGGCCTTCGGGTGTTATTCGGCGGCCAACTTCACGTGCTGGTCCCGGAGTTGGCGTTTGAGGATTTTGCCGCTGGGGTTCTTCGGGAGCGACTCGGCGATCACCACATACTTGGGGACCTTGAAGCCCGCCAGGCGGGTTTTGCAGTGTTCGACGACCTCCTCCTCCGTGATCCGCTCGCCCGGCCGCGGGACGACCACCGCCGTGACCGCCTCGATCCAGTACGGGTGGGGGACGCCGAAGACCGCCGCCTCCGCTACCGCCGGGTGGGCGTGGATGGCCTCCTCGACCTCGCGGCCGGCCACGTTTTCGCCGCCGGTCTTGACCATGTCCTTCTTGCGGTCGACCACCGTGAGGTAGCCCTCCGCGTCCAGTACGCCGAGGTCGCCGCTGTGGAACCAGCCGTTGCGGAAGGCCTCGGCGGTGCGGTCCGGGTCGTTCCAGTAACCGAGCATCGTGTGGGGGCCGCGGTGCACGATCTCGCCCACCTCGCCGGCCGGCACCGGGCGGTCCTCGTCGTCGACGACGGCGGTTTGTACGTTGAGCCCCGCGCGGCCCGCCGAACCCGCCTTCCGCTCCTGGTCGTCCGGGCCCAGGATGGTGGCCACCGGCGACATCTCGGTCTGGCCGTAGAAGTTGTACAGCCGCAACCGCGGCAACCGCCGCCGCAGTTCGCCCAGCACCTCGACCGGCATCGCCGCCGCGCCGTAGTAGCCCTTGCGCAGCCCCGACAGGTCCCGCGTGTCGAAATCGGGGTGGCGCAGCAGCGCGATCCACACCGTCGGCGGGCAGAACAGCTTGCTCACCCCCTCGCGCTCGATCGTGGCGAGCAGCGTGGCCGGGTCCGGCGCGGGCAGGATGATCGACGTCGCGCCGAGGTACACGTCCGGGGTGAGGAAGCAGTGCAGCTGCGCGCAGTGGTAGAGCGGCAGGGCGTGGATCTCCACGTCGTCGGCGGCCATCCCGCCGTCGATGATCGCGGTCGCGTACTGGGCGATCAGGTTGCGGCTGGTCATCACCGCGCCCTTGGGGCGGGACTCGGTGCCCGAGGTGTACATGATCTGGACCGGGTCGTCGTCGAGGAGCGCCACATCCGGCACCGGGCCGCCCTCGGCGATCAGCTCGGCGAACGGCTCCCACCCCGAAACCGCCGGGCCGAGTACCACGCGCAGCGCCTCGCGGCCGGCCAGGGCGGCGTCGGCGGTGGCGGTCAGCTCGGGGCCGGCCAGCACCGCGATCGCGCCCGCGTGCTCCAGGACGTAGCCGACCTCGGGCGCGGTGAGCATGAAGTTCACCGGGACCGAGATCGCGCCGAGCCGGGCCAGTGCGAAGTAGGCCACCACGAAGCCGTGCGAGTTGCGGGCGAGCAGCACCACCCGGTCGCCCTTGCCGACTCCGCGTGCTGCCAGTGCCCCGGCGGCGCGCGAGACCGTGTCGTCGAGTTGGGCGAAGGTCTGCCGCAGCTCGCCGTCCACCACGGCGAGCCGGTCCGGCAGCCGGGCGGCGGTACGCGTGAGCAGGTCGGCGATGCCGTGCCGGCGGGCCTGGACAGCGGTCACGGATGGCTCCTCGCCTCGGTGAAGGGTGGAGGCGTCATTGTGTCCGGCCCACCCGCCGGGCGGAAGCGTCTCGCCCGCTGAAATCGTCGTGTTGATCACCGACCGGGCTAGGTAGGCTTGCGGGCATGACCAGCAGCGCAGCGTCCGCAGTCCTCGACACCGCCCGTCGCGCCCGGGAGGCCGCCGCCGTCCTCGCGCCACTGACCCGGCGGGTCAAGGACGACGCGCTGCTCGCGCTCGCCGACGCGCTCGTGGCCCGCTCGGCGGAGATCGTCGCGGCCAACACCGAGGACGTGGAGCGCGCCCGGGCCAACGGCACCGGCGAGGCGATGATCGACCGGCTCACCCTGACCGACGAGCGGATCGCCGCGATCGCCTCCGACGTACGCGACGTGGTCGGCCTGCCCGACCCGGTCGGCGAGGTGCTGCGCGGCTCGACCCTGCCCAACGGCCTGGAGCTGCGCCAGGTGCGGGTGCCGCTCGGCGTGGTCGGGATCATCTACGAGGCCCGCCCCAACGTCACCGTCGACGGCGCCGCGCTGTGCCTGAAGTCGGGCAACGCGGTGCTGCTCCGCGGCTCCTCGTCCGCCTACCGCTCGAACACCGCCATCGTCGCGGTGATGCGCGACGCGGTCGTCGCGGCCGGCCTGCCCGCCGACGCCATCCAGCTGGTGCCGGGCGAGACGCACGACTCGGTGAAGGAGCTGATGACCGCGCGCGGCCTGGTCGACGTACTGATCCCGCGCGGCGGGGCGAGCCTGATCCGCACCGTGGTCGAGGGCTCGACCGTGCCGGTGATCGAGACCGGCGTGGGCAACTGCCACGTCTACATCGACGCGCAGACCGACCTGGAGATGGCCGTGAACATCCTGGTCAACTCCAAGGCGCACCGGGTCAGCGTGTGCAACTCGGCGGAGACGCTGCTCGTGCACCGCGACGTGGCCGACGCCTTCGTACCGCTCGCGCTCGCGGCCCTGAAGGACGCGGGCGTGACCGTACACGGCGACGCCGCGGTACAGACCTACTCGGCCGACGTGGTGCCCGCCACCGACGCCGACTGGGACACCGAATACCTGTCCTACGACATCGCCGCCGCCGTGGTGCCCTCGCTGCACGACGCGGTCGCGCACATCCGCCGGCACTCCTCCGGCCACACCGAGGCGATCGTCACCACCTCGCAGGCCGCGGCCCGCGAGTTCGTGGCCCTGGTCGACTCGACGGCCGTGATGGTCAACGCCTCGACCCGGTTCACCGACGGCGGCCAGTTCGGCTTCGGCGCGGAGATCGGCATCTCCACGCAGAAGCTGCACGCGCGCGGCCCGATGGGGCTGCCCGAGCTGACCAGCACGAAGTACGTGGTCACCGGCGACGGCCACGTGCGCTCCTGATCGACTCCGGAACCACCCGTCCGGGCCCGGCGCGCCGAGCCGGGTCCCGGAGCGGCGCGGCGAAGGGCGCCAGACCGGTGCCTTGAATCGGTATCCATCGGAGTGCCTGCGGTAATACTGTCTAGGAGTGCCCGATTCACCAGGGCCAGAGTTCCCGGACGGCCCAGACTTTCCCGAGTTCTCGGAGGACGAGCTCTCCTCCGTCGTCTTCGACGAGTCCTTCGTGCGCGCGGCCCGCGTACACGAACCCTCGGCGAACGAGCGTGGCGCGGCGATCGACGCTGCGCCCACCCCCACCGCGGCCGCGCCCGAGCGGACCGACCGGACGGCCGAACAGGCCGACCGCTCCGACTGGTTCGACGACGGGACGTATCCACCCGACGGCGAGGACCCGTGGCGGGCCCGGACCGTACCCGGACACGACACCGAGCCGATGTTGCCGCACGTGCCGGCCTGGTTCGCGGGCGAGCCGTGGGCCAAGGCCGCGCGCACCACACGCTGGCGGCGCGGCGTGGCCTGGGTGCTGGCCCTGCTGATGGGGGTCGGCGTGGTGGCGATGGCGGTCACCGCCGTCTACCGCAGCGGATCCTCGCAGGGACCGACCGCGCCCCGGCAACCGTCGGTGGGCACCGGTCGCAGCGCGACGACCGACAACAACCCCGTGCCGGCGCCGCCCGGCCAGGACACCTCCCAGGTGCGAATAACCGTCGCGCCGGGGGATTCGGGCGCGGCCGGCGGTACGGCGGCACCGTCCCAGGCGGCGGTGGCACGTTCGGGACCCGGCTGAGAAGGGGCGGGGCCGTGCGGAGCCGGGGACCCGGTCCGGAAGGCACGCCCCGCTCGCGTCCTCGCCGCCGCTTCCGGGAGGCACGGCCCCGTTCACGACCTCGCCGCAGACCCGACCCAAACCCCGCGCCCGGGTGCATATCCACCCGCTCGCACGCGACTTAAGCTGATTCCATGTCCGGACGGGGAATACCCCCCGAAGGCCCGAACAGGGGTGGGCCCGACGGCGAGGACGAGTACAGCGCCGTCGTATTCGACGCGACTTTCGTCCGTGCGGCGGACCTGCACGAGCCCTCCGCGCGGGAGCGGCTGCACTCGGGCAAACGACCGCACCGCCGGCGCCGGGTGCTCGGCGTCCGGCTGCGCACGCTGCGCGGCGTGGCGGGTGCGCTGCTCGTCCTGCTGGTGATCGGCGGTGCGACCTTCCTCGGCGCCCGGCGGGCCGGCACCGCCGGATCGCACCTGGAGGTCGGCCCCGCCGTCCTGCAACGGGTCTCGCTGACCCCGCCCGCGGACTACGCGACGGGCCCGCTGCCCGCCGACCCGATGGCCGGCGGACCGGCCGCGGGCTGGGCCCAGGGCGTCGCCGGGATCGTTGTCGGCGAACGCCGCGAAACGGCCCACTACTCCGCCGGCCAGGTCGGCCAAGCCCTCGACCTGGTCCGCGAGTTCGTGGTCGGCACCCAACTCGACCCGACCGTCCTGGCGGGCGGCCGGCCGTGGGCGGCGCTGCCCCTGCTGCGCCGCGAACAGCGCGACCAACTCGGCGCGGCCCTGGTCGCCCCCCGCGACGACGACGTATCGGCGCCCACCGGCTGGATCACCCGCTTCGACCCGGCGGCCATCCGGGTCCTGGACGCGGCACCCCGCGCGACCGGCACGATCACCGCCGCCGAGCACGCGCAGCGCGACCTCGTGGTCTCCGCCGACGTGGTGCTCGTCTACGCCGTCGCCCAAGTCGGCGGCCCCGGCTGGACCCGCTTCGTGGTGCACCGTGTCTGGGACTTCCACACCGATGCGCCGATGTTGCACGACGGCCTCCTCCAGGTCCGCCGCATCCTGACCGTGGCCGGCCCCCAGCCCTGCACCCCGGACAACGCCACCTGGTTCCACCCCACCTTCACCGGCCCCACCCCGGCCGACGCCCCACCCCAGCCCGAACGGATCGACCCCTTCCACCCCACCCCACCCACCACCTGCGCCCGCATGGCAACGGTGCCGTAGCCGCCGCGCCCGGCGCGTGTCGTACCGACGCTCAGAACGGTTGTACGCGGCCCGGTTGGATCGGGAGGGGGGCCGGGGCGGCGGCGCGTTTTTGGTAGGTGGGGCGGTCGACGACCTCCAGGCCGATCAGCTCCCACGGGGGCAGATCCGCGCTCCGGCGGTGTTCGCCCCACAGGCGCAGTGCGATCGCGGCGGCGTCGTGGAGGTTGGGGGCCTCCTCCCAATAGCGCACCTCGGCGTGGTCGGCGGCGTAGCGGCCGGCGAGCAGGAACGGGTGTTCGTGGGCGAGGCGTTCCAGCGCTCGCCGCACGTCCTCGGGGTCGCCCGGTGGGCCGGCCAGGGTCAGCGTGATGTGCCACATTCGGCCCGCGCCGTCGGGTTCGGTCCGCGCCGGCGTCGTCGGCTGTCCCCAGGGGCGGTCCCCACGCTCCGGCACGGCCGGCCTCCCGTCGGCGAGCTGCTGATCTTCGGTGGTCGTCGCTCAGCGGCGCAGCAGCACCAGGTCGTCGCGGTGGACGACCTCGCGCTCGTAGGCCGGACCCAGCTCCCGGGCCAACTCCCGCGTGGATCGCCCGAGCAGGCCCGGCAGTTCCTTCGCATCAAAGTTGACCAGCCCGCGGGCCACGATGTGACCGTTTTCGTCAACCAGGTCCACCGGATCGCCGGCGACGAAACCGCCCTGGACACCGGTGATTCCGGCCGGCAGCAGCGAACTGCGCCGCTCCACCACGGCCCGCACGGCGCCGGGATCGAGCGCGAGCCGGCCGCGCGCGGTGCTCGCGTGGGCCAGCCACAGGAGCCGGTCGGCGGTGCGAACTCCGGTGCGGTGGAAGAGGGTTCCGGTGTCCTTGCCGGCCAGTGCGTCGGACGCGAAGCGGGTCGCGGTGAGCACCACGGGGATGCCCGCCGAGGTGGCGATGCCCGCCGCCTCGACCTTGGTGACCATCCCGCCCGTGCCGACCCCGGACTTGCCGGCCTTGCCGATCTCGATGCCTTCGAGATCGGCCGGACCGCTCACGAACGGAACCCGCGAGGACGTCGGCTTCGCCGGGTCGCCGTCGTACAGCCCGTCCACATCCGACAGCAGGACCAGCAGATCGGCATGCACGACGTGCGCGACCAGGGCCGCGAGCCGGTCGTTGTCGCCGAAGCGGATCTCCTCCGTGGCCACCGTGTCGTTCTCGTTGACCACCGGCACCGCGCCCATCGCAAGCAGCTTGTCCAGCGTGTTGTACGCGTTGCGGTAGTGCGCGCGGCGGGTGACGTCGTCGACGGTGAGCAGCACCTGGCCCACCCGCAGGCCGTAGCGGGCGAACGAGGCGGTATAGCGGGCCACGAGCAGCCCCTGGCCCACACTCGCGGCGGCCTGCTGGGTGGCGAGGTCGCGTGGTCGGCGGGCCAGGCCCAGCGGCGCGAGGCCGGCGGCGATCGCACCGGAGGAGACCAGGACGACCTCGATCCCCTCGGCCCGCTTGGCCGCTATCACGTCCACCAGGACGTCGACCCGATCCGGGTCCAGGCCACCCTGCGCGGTCGTCAACGAGGACGAACCGACCTTGACCACGATGCGGCGCGCCGAGGTCACGTCCTCGCGCGCCGCGTCGACCCCACTGTGCACTTCAGGCCCCGCTTTCCGGTCGGGAAATTCGAGAAGGTCACCCGGACCGCGCGCCGGCGGGAATCCACCGGACCGCGCCGTCGGGGGAAAGCCATCGGACTACGGCGTGCGTCAGGAGTCGTCCGAGAACGGGTCGAACTCCTCGTACTGCGTCTCGATCGCCTCACGCTCGCGGCGCCGATCCACCGCCGGGCGGTGCGTCTGCAGGCGGTGGTCCTCACCGCGTCGACCCAGCATCTCGGCGCCGGCCGCGACGGTCGGCTCCCAGTCGAAGACCACACCGGTGACGTCGTCGCCGATGACCACCTCGGCGCCGGGAACGGCCCCCGCCGACCACAGGGCCTCCTCGACCCCGAGCCGGGCGAGCCGGTCGGCCAGGTAGCCCACCGCCTCGTCGTTGCTGAAGTCGGTCTGGCGCACCCAGCGTTCGGGCTTGGCGCCGCGCACGATGAACGCCTCGTCGCGCCGGGTGACGGTGAAGCCGCTGTCGTCGACCGCGGTCGGGCGCAGCACGATGCGGGTGGCCTCCGGTGCGGGCGCCGCGTCACGGGCGCTCTGTACCTGGGCGGCCATCGCGAAGGACAACTCGCGCAGCCCCGCGCGGCTGACCGCGGAGACCGGGAACACCTGGAGCCCGCGCGCCTCCAACTCGGCCTTGACCAGGTCGGCCAGGTCGCTGCCGTCGGGCACGTCGACCTTGTTCAGCGCGACCATCCGGGGCCGGTCCTCCAGGCCGCCGTAGGCGGCGAGTTCGGCCTCGATGGTGTCCAGGTCGGTGATCGGGTCGCGGCCGGGCTCCAGCGTCGCGCAGTCCAGGACGTGGACCAGCGCCTTGCAACGCTCCACGTGCCGCAGGAACTCCAGGCCCAGGCCCTTGCCCTCGCTCGCGCCGGGGATCAGGCCGGGTACGTCGGCGACGGTGTAGACGACGTCGCCGGCGGTGACCACGCCCAGGTTCGGCACGAGGGTGGTGAACGGGTAGTCGGCGATCTTCGGCCGCGCGGCGCTGAGCGTGGCGATCAGCGACGACTTGCCGGCGCTGGGGAAGCCCACGAGCGCGACGTCGGCGACGGTCTTCAGCTCCAGGACGAAGTCGCCGGCCTCGCCGGGTTCGCCGAGCAGCGCGAAGCCGGGGGCCTTGCGGCGCGGCGAGGCCAGCGCGGCGTTGCCGAGGCCGCCGCGCCCGCCCTGGGCGATCACGTAGCTGGCGCCGTTGCCGACCAGGTCCTCGACGAATTCCTCGTCGCCGTTGGGGAGCAGCCGCTTGACCACGGTGCCGTCCGGCACGGGCAGGATCACGTCGTTGCCGTTGGGGCCGGTGCGGTTGGCGCCGGCGCCGGGCTTGCCGTTGGTGGCCTTGCGGTGCGGGTGGTGGTGGTATTCGAGCAGCGTGGTGGTGTTGGCGTCGACGACCAGCGTGACATCGCCGCCGCGACCGCCGTTGCCCCCGTCGGGGCCGCCGAGCGGCTTGAACTTCTCGCGGTGCACGGAGGCCACGCCGTGGCCCCCGTTACCCGCCGCGACGTGCAGCACGACGCGGTCGACGAAGGTCGTCACGTGGATTCCTCCTCGGCTCCCGAGTGGGGAGCGAACACTGTGGACAAACACCCGAGGGCGGACCGAATAGGGTCCGCCCTCGGGTGTCGAAGCGAATGCCGCGGCGTGATTATTCCGCCGGGACGATGTTCACCACGCGGCGACCGCGCGCGGTGCCGAACTGCACGGCGCCGGCCGACAGCGCGAACAGCGTGTCGTCGCCACCGCGACCGACGTTGGTGCCGGGGTGGAAGTGGGTGCCGCGCTGGCGGACGATGATCTCGCCGGCGTTGACGACCTGGCCGCCGAAGCGCTTGACGCCGAGGCGCTGCGCGTTCGAGTCACGGCCGTTCCGGGTGGAGGATGCACCCTTCTTGTGTGCCATGTCGCTGCTCCCTACTTCCCGGAGTTGATGCCGGTGATCTTCAGCTGGGTGTGCTGCTGACGGTGACCCATGCGCTTGCGGTAACCGGTCTTGTTCTTGTACTTCAGAATGTCGATCTTCTTGCCCTTGGTGTGGTCGACGACCTCGGCCGTCACCTTCACACCCGCGAGGACCCACGGGTCACTCGTCACGGCTTCACCGTCTACGACGAGAATGGCCTGGAGCTCAACTGCCGTGCCCGCCGCACCGCGAATGCGGTCGACCTGGACGACGTCACCGATGGCAACCTTGTGCTGCCTGCCACCGGCGCGAACGATCGCGTACACCGTGGATCTCTCTCTCTGCAGGGTCCGAGCCCCTGAAGCCAGCCACACCGAACAGAAATCGGGGGCCTCCTCCGAACTTACGATCCGGAGGGTGGTTGCTCAGGAGCCTGTGCCTAAGCACACCAAGGGCAAAGGTTACAGGATGCCCGGGGCCGAAGGCCAAACGGGTCCGCCCCGGGGATACCACCCCGGAGCGGACCCGGTACAGCTCAGCTTCCGCTCGCCGCCGATACCGGCTCGGCGCCGTCCACGGCACCCTCCGGCGGGCCGGCGGGCCGGGTCGCGCGCCGCGACGTCTTGCGCGGCTTGGCGGCGGCCTTGGCCGGCTTGGCGGGCTCGGCCTCGGCCGGAGCCTCGGTCGCCGGCTCGGCGGTGGCCGCGGTCTTCGTGGCCCGCTTGGTCGCCTTCCGCGCCTTGGCGGGCGCCGCCGGTGCGGCCTCGGGCGCCGCCTCGGGTGCGACCTCGGGCACGGCCGACTCCGTCGCCTCGGCCTCGGCCGCCTCGGCGGCGACCTTCTTGGCCGACTTCCGGGGCGCCTTGGCGGCGGTCTTCTTCGCCGCCGTGGTCTTGGCCGCGGTCTTCTTGGCGGCCGTCTTCTTGGCGGCGGCCTTGCGCACCCGCTTGGCCGGCGCGGGGGCCTCCTCGGTCTCGTCGGCCTGCTCGGCCGCCGCGACCGGTTCGGCCGGTACCTCCGCGCCCTCGATCACCGCGGGCTCGGCCTCTGGGGCCTCCGCCACCGGGGTCTCGACGACCTCGACCGGCGCCACCGGCTCCGGCACGATCTCCGCCTCGACGACCTCGTCGGCGTCGACGACCTCGGCCGGCTCCGCGACCTCGACGATCTCGACGTCCTCGAACGCCTCGGCGACCGCGGGCACCTCGACGACCTCGTCGAACTCCGGCACGTCCCGCTCGACCGACTCGTCGGTCTCGACGATCTCGGTGATCGGCCCGCTTCCGTTGCGGTCGGCGTGGCCCTTGTTGCGCTTGCGCCGCCCACCACCGCTCGCCGCGCCGTTGCCGCCGTGGGTGTGTCCGCCGTTGCCGTGGCCCTTGGTCTCCGGCGCGTCCATGTGCACGATCACGCCGCGCCCGTTGCACCGCTCGCAGTTCTCCGAGAAGGCTTCGAGCAGACCCTGGCCGACCCGCTTGCGGGTCATCTGGACCAGTCCGAGCGAGGTCACCTCGGCGACCTGGTGCTTGGTCCGGTCCCGGCCCAGGCACTCCATCAGCCGGCGCAGGACCAGATCGCGGTTGGCCTCCAGGACCATGTCGATGAAGTCGACGACGATGATTCCGCCGAGGTCGCGCAGCCGGAGCTGGCGGACGATCTCCTCGGCCGCCTCCAGGTTGTTGCGGGTGACGGTCTCCTCGAGGTTGCCGCCCTGACCGGTGAACTTCCCGGTGTTGACGTCGACCACGACCATCGCCTCGGTGCGGTCGATCACCAGCGAGCCGCCGCTGGGCAGCCAGACCTTGCGGTCCAGCGCCTTCATCAGCTGCTCGTCGATGCGGTACGTCGCGAAGACGTCCACCTCGCTGGTCCACCGCGACAGGCGCGGGGCCAGGTCGGGGGCCACGTGGCCGACGTACTCGTGGATGACGCCCCACGCCTCGTCGCCCGAGACGATCAGCTTGGAGAAGTCCTCGTTGAAGATGTCGCGGATGACCCGGACCGTCATGTCCGGCTCGCCGTACAGCAGCGAGGGCGAACTGGTCGTGATCATCTTGGACTTCTTCTTGATGTCCTCCCACTGGGCCTGGAGCCGCGTCACGTCGCGGGTCAGGTCCTCCTCGGTCGCGCCCTCGGCGGCGGTGCGCACGATGACGCCCGCGTTCTCCGGCACGATCTTCTTGAGGATGGTCTTCAGCCGGGCCCGCTCGGTGTCCGGGAGCTTGCGGCTGATCCCGGTCATGGTGCCCTCGGGCACGTACACCAGGTAGCGACCGGGCAGCGAGACCTGGCTGGTCAGCCGGGCGCCCTTGTGGCCGATCGGGTCCTTGGTGACCTGGACCAGGACCGACTGGCCGGGCTTGAGCACGGCCTCGATCCGGCGCGGACCGCTGAAGCCCGCCGCCTCGAAGTTGACCTCACCGGCGTACAGCACCGCGTTGCGGCCCTTGCCGATGTCGACGAACGCGGCCTCCATCGACGGCAGCACGTTCTGGACCTTGCCCAGGTAGACGTTGCCGACGTAGGCGGACTGGGTGTCCTGGCTGCGGCTCACGTAGTGCTCGACGAGCACGTCGTCCTCGAGCACGCCGATCTGGGTGCGGTCGCCGTTCTGGCGCACGACCATGACCCGCTCGACCGCCTCGCGGCGGGCCAGGAACTCCGATTCGGTGATGATCGGCACCCGGCGGCGGCCCTGCTCGCGCCCCTCGCGGCGGCGCTGCTTCTTGGCCTCCAGACGGGTCGAGCCCTTGACGCCCTGCACCTCGTCGGTGGGGCTGTCGGCGAGCACGTCGCGCTTGCGCGGCTCGCGGACCTTGACCACGGTGCGCTCGGGATCGTCCTGCGGCTCGGCGGCGGGCTCGTCGGCGGCCCCGTCGCGACGACGGCGCCGCCGGCGACGACGGCTGCTGGTGGTCGCGCCGGCGTCGCCCGGGTCGTCGGGGTCGGCGTCCTCGTCGGGGCCGTCGCCGACGCCCTCGATGCGGTGCTCGTCGTCCTCGTCGGAGCCGTGGTCCTCGGCGCCGTCGTCACCGCGACCGCGGCGGCGTCGGCCACCGCGCCGGCGGCGACGGGTCGGGCGGTCGCCGTCGGTCTCGTCCTCGTGCGTCTCGTGCGCCTCGGCGCCCTCGGGTTCCTCGGTCGGCTCGACCGGCTCGGCCGTGGCGACCGCGCGGCCCGGGTGCCGCTCCTGCTCGTCCTGGTAGCGCGAGTCCTGCGGCTCGGCCTCGGCCGCGCCGTGCACCTCGTCCACCGGCAGCGCGCGGCGTCGGCGACGCCGGCTGCGCGGCTCCTCGGGCGTGGTCTCCGGCTCGGCCGGGGCGGTGCTCTCGGCCGGCGCGGCGACCGGTTCGGCGGCACGCTGCGGCGCCGCGAAGACCGCCGCCTGCGGGGCCTGGAACAGCGGCTGGAAGACCGGCGGCGGCGTCTTGCGCCGGGACGACGGGGCCACCGGCTCGGCGGCTGCCTCGGGCTCGGCCTCGACCACCGGCGCGACCTCGGCGACGGGCGTCGCCTCGGCCTCCTCGACGGCCGGCACCGCACGCTTGCGGGTACGCCGGGTCCGCCGCGGCGCCTCCTCGGCCTCGGCCTGCGCGGCTTGCGCGGTTTCGGCGACAGGCTCGGGCGCGACCTCCTCCGGGGCCGCCTCGGGCGCGACGGCGGCCCGCTTGCGGGTCCGCCGGACCCGACGCGGCGCCTCCTCCTCGGCCGGCGCGGCGGCCTCGGCGGAGACCTCCGCCGGCGCGGCCTCGACCGCCTCCGTCGGCGCGGCCGCGATCGCGGCCGTGTCGGTCACCGGCGCGGTCACCCGCTTGCGGGTACGCCGCGTCCGTCGCGGCGCCTCGGGCTCGGGCTCCGGCTCGGGTTCCGGCGCGGCGTCGACCGGTGCGGTCTCGTCGACCTCCGGCTCCTCCTCGTCGGCCTCGCCGGCGGGCGCGGGCGCCTCGGGCGTCACGGCAGCCGGAACCGGCGCGGCCTCGGGAGAGGGCACGCTCGGCGGTCCTGCCGGACGGCTGGCGGCGCGCCGACGGCGGCGGGGTGCCGACGTCGTGGCCGTGTCGTCCTTCGTACTGCTGTCGTTGTCGGTACCGGGGTTTACCACCCCGGAAGTACCTGATGTCTCAGGCGTGTCGTTGGGCTCGGTGTCGAGCATGCGGGTCTGTCTCCCGTCACGCTTCCGGGCGCTCCAACGCAGGGCGCCGCGCGGAAGCTTCTCTCTCACTCGCCGGTCCCGGCCTTGCGGCCGTGATCCGGGCGATAAGTCTGTCGGAAATTCAAGCCTTGGGCCTCGTGTACCCGGTCGTCACCGATTCGAGGCTTCGACGACGGGTTCTGCACCGCCCTGCGGGCCGGTTCGGAGTTCCTCGCCCCCCTGCGAGGTGTGCTCCACCGCCGATGTCGCGCGGTCGGGCGCGAGCGGGTCGGTCACCGAAACGGTCGCGGCGTCGAGCGGCCCCTGCGCCAGGCGGGTGACCGCGGCGGCGGTGGGCGTCACAAGTTCGGCGACCGTGCGAAGACCGGACAGAACGTCGTCGGGTCGAACGGCGGGTGTGGTGTGCCGGACAACCAGTCGCAGTATCGCACAGGGTGCGGCACTACCCGCATCGACACCCTGGTGACCTGCGTCGTTCGCGTCGGGGGTGGTGACGGTCAGCGCGATCACCGCCTCCCGGGCGTCGAATGTGCGCATTCCGTTCTTGCTCATCCGCTGGACCTCGACGGTCTCGGCGGCCAGGAACGCGGTGACCGCGCGCTCGGCCTCCTCGCGAGCGACCCCGTCCAGGGCCAGCTCCCAGACCGACGCCTCCAGGCGCTCGGGGAGGTTGCCGCCCTGTGCCTCGACGATCTCGACGATGTCGAGACCGCTCGGCAGCGACGCGTCCAGCAGATCCCGCAGACGGGCGGGGTCACAGTGTGTGGCCACGCCGATCTCGAGATATTCGGCCTCGCTGGCGACGCCGGTGGGCGCCGCTCCCGCGTAGGACACCTTGGGGTGGGGGGTGAAACCGGCGGAGTAGGCCATCGGCACTTCCGCCCGACGCAGGGCCCGCTCGAACGCGCGCTGGAAATCCCGGTGGCTGGTGAACCGGAGGCGGCCGCGCTTGGTGTACCGGAGGCGCAGTCGCTGGACCGTCGGCGCGGGCGGCGGTCCCTCGGGCGTACGTCGTGCCAGTTTCGCTCAGTCCTTGACTCGAGATGGATGGGCAGAAGTCGGTCCAAGCCTACGGCCATGGGACGGGTCGGGTCAGCGCCCCCCGATTCCGAGGGCTCGGAGCACCTCTGACGTGGCCCTGCCGATCGGCCGGAGAATGGCTCGACCGACCCAGCGGCACGGCGCCACGACCAGCACCCGCCATACGGCGCGGATGGCCCTGCCGATCGGCGTGAGCACGTTGCGCCAGGCCCAGGCCACCGGCAGCACCACCAGATGCCGCCAGAGCACCGCGATGCCGCGACCGATCGGAACCAGCACCGCGCGCCACAACCAGGACAGCGGCCGGACGATCAGGAAGTTGAGCACCGCGGTGGAGACGTCCCACGCGAACCGCAGGGCGAGCAGCGTCGCGCGCCCGATCGGCCGCAGTACGTGCCGCCACAACCAGGCGCCGGGCACGAGCAGGAGGTAGCGGAACAGGAAGGCGAGGGGTCGGTGGATCAGCCGGGTGAACACCCATGCGAGGGCGTTGGCGAGCGGGACGAGGATGTAGCGGCCGACGAAGCTCAGCACCGGGTACAGGAACCAGTCCCACAGCAGCTTCTTCAGCCCCCGCAGGATCGGACGCAGGAACCAGTCCCAGAACAGGAACTTGATCCCCCTGCCGATCAGCCGCACCAACTCCCACAGCAGACGCAGCGGGACCACGATGATCAGCGCGATGATCCGGGCGGGCCAGCGAACCACCGTGTACAGGCAACCCTCGCCCGGCTCGGGGCCGGTGCGCGGCGGGTAGGCGTGGTCCGCGTGTTGTTGCCGGGCCGGCGGCTCCGACCGGCCCGGTGGCGGATTCTCGCGGGACGGCTGCCACGGCACCCGATCCGGTTGCTCCCCGTTTGCAGTCACCCGGGAAGATTAGTGGTCCCGCCCCCGGCGGGGAGGCGGGACCGGCATTGCTGCTTTATGTGACTATCCGACTACTTGACAGTGCTGCCGGCGGTGGTCGCCCGGCCGCCCCGGTCGCCGGTGTGTTCACAGGTGTGGCCTGTGTGGCGCCTATATATAGGGAGAGCGAGCCACCTCACCCGGGCGACTTCACGCGGGCCACTCCCTCGGCCCGCAAGCCGACCCGGCCCCGCTCCCGGGTCACTCCGCCCGCTTGCCCCCGCTCGTCGGCGGCGGACCACCGTCCGGCGTCGCCCCCGGCTCGTCGCGGCGGCCGGTGAACCGGTCCCGGAGCTTGCCGCCCGCGTCCGCAGCGCCGTCGGCGAGATCGCGCAGCAGGCCGAACAGCGGGTCCGTAGTGGTGCGTACGGACTCGCGGTAGGCGTTCGCCGAGGCCCTGGCCTCCTCGCGCACCGACGCGTTCGGGTCGTCCTCACGACGCGGATACTCACCGGCGAGAATCCGCCGATAGTCGTCCCCGTCCGCCCACTTGCGCAGTTCGGCGACCCGGACCACCGGGAAGGGGTGGGAACGCCCGAGCAGGTTCATCAGCTTGAGCACGCTGTCGCGCAGGTCGCCGGCGCCCTCGTACTCGGCGGCCTGCTCCAGGAACGCGTCGGTGCTCATCTCGTGCAGCTGCGAGCCGCCCGCGACCTTCATCAGCGCGCGCATCGACACCTCGGGGTCCTGACCGACCAGCAGGCCCGCCCGGTCGCAGGACACCTCCGACTTGCGGAACCACTCCTGCAACGCGGTGATGATCGCGTGCACGCCGATCGTGCCCAGCGGGATTCCGGACAGCGCGGCGGCGAATCGGGTCAGGATCAGCAACATCGTGCGGTATACCGCGTGTCCGGACAGGATGTGCCCGATCTCGTGCCCGATGACCGTGCGCATCTCGTCGTCGTCGAGCAGTTCGACCAGACCCGAGGTGACCACGATGAACGGCTTGTCCATGCCGATCGCCATCGCGTTCGGCTGCGGGTCCTGGGTGACGAACAGCTCCGGCACGGTGGGCAGATCCAGGATGTACGCCGACTCGCGGGCCATCTCGTGCAGGCGGTGGAACTGCTGCTCGCCCGCCCGGACCGAACCCGCCAGGAAGGCGAGTCGGATCGCCCGCTCGGACACCAGACCCGACATCTGTTTGAGCACGAGATCGAAACCGCTGAGCCGGCGCATCGCCACCAGCGCGGCGCGATCGGAGGGGTGTTCGTAGGCCCGGGAGGAGATCCCGGGGAATCGTCGGCGTCCCTCGAACGGTCCGATCGTCTTGTCGTCCGGCATGCTGCGCCCCCTAGCCTCGAGCAATCCGCCCCCACCCTAGGCACATCCGACGCCCGAGGCCGAGGGTCGTCCCCGGAACCTGGCCGCGCGCCTCACCCTCCGCGCCCGTACGATGTCGTCCGCACACGTCGGCAAAAACTACGCAAGGGCTGACCACGGATGACCCAGCACGCCACGACCGTCCTCACCACGCTGGCCAACGAGAGCGGCAAGCACGAGAACCTGAACGCGCTGGGTGCCGGCATCGGTGCGCTGGCCACGCTGCTCATCCTGCTGTTCGTCGTGACGCGCTTCAACAAGGACCGCTGAGCCCTCGGTCCGAACCCGGACGGCCGCGTCCGGTTCGTCGAACCGCCCTGTCCGCGCCGGGTGCCCCGTTGCCGCCCGGCGCTTCGTCATGCGCGTTAAGGTGACGCCAGGTCAGGGGAGGCCGGGGAGGGCTCGATGCGTACGTTCGCCATGGGCGAGAAGACGAGGCTGGACGATTCGGCCATCAGGGTGGAATTCGACGTGTCGGGCGAGGGCCTGGCCGCGTACTGCTTCAGCCTCGGGACCGCGGATCTGGACGTGGTCTGCACCGCCCGGCCCGCGTCGCTGACGAGCGCGGTCGCGCTTGTGGCCGGCGGGACCGGGACCGCCGAGTTCCACGTGGACCTGTCCGCCGTGGACGACGCGGTGGACCGGCTGGTGTTCGCGATCGGCGCGCAGGCGCCGGGGTTCGGCGCCGGGTCGTTGTTGCGCCTGCTCGGCGCCGACGGCGAGATCGGCCGATTCGTGCTGCCGGTGGGCGAGTTGACCCGGGAGCGCGCGCTGATCCTGGCCGAGGTCTACCGGCGGGACGGGTGGCGGTTCGGCGCGGTGGGACAGGGCTACGAGGCGGGCCTGGACCAGTTGGTGCGGGACCTGGGCGCGGAGCCCGACCAGGCGCTGTTCACGGCCGCGGCGATGGCGGACCCGGTGGTACCGGACACGGCGGTGCACGCCGAGCCGGAACCGGAACCGGAACCGGTCGAAGGGTCCGACGCCGAACCCGCGCCGGCCGCCTCGGTCGACATCGCGGCCGAACCGCCGCCCCCAGCCGAGCAGTTGCCGGAATCGGAAGCCACGCCCGCCCCCGACCCCGCCGACGCCGGCCCACTCTCGCCCCGCCCCGCCCCCGCCGTCGAGTACGAGGGCCGCGGCGACCGCGTCCTCTCCATCGAGCGCCCCGTCGACGCCGGCCCCTTCCTGGTCGAGCTGGAGGCCCGGGGCACCGAGAACTTCGTGGTCTGGACGCTGGACGCCGACCTGGAGACGGACAAGCTCCTGGCCAACACGATCGGCGTGCACCGGAGCCGGGCCCTGGTGGACGAGCGCGGCACACGTACCTCGCGCCTGAAGATCGAGGCCGACGGCGCGTGGACCGTGCGACTGCTCACCCCCGAGGCCGCCCGGCCGCTCACCGACCGGCTGGAGGGCACCGGCCCCGAGACGGTGCGCTGGGCCGGCCCGCGCACGGTGGTCGCGATGACGCACGCCGGCGGCAGCAACTTCATCGTCGGCACCTTCACCGAACACGGCGACGACGAGGCATATCTCGGCACCCTGGCCAACGTGATCGGCGACTACGAGGGCGAGTCGATCCTGCCCAAGGGCCCCTGCCTGATCGAGATCGAGGCCGACGGCGCCTGGACCCTGGCCACGATCCCCGACTGACCCGGCGACGCCCCCGCACCTCCCGACACCGACACGCCACCATTCGGGGGAGTTGGCGGAATCGGGGTCGGTTCCTTGATCTGCTGATCAGGTGAACCACATGCCTCGTCGTCACGGGCTCCTGGCCGTCGCGCTCGCGTTGGTCGCCTCCGTCGTCGTCGGGTGCGGGGGCGGCGGTTCGGGGCCGCCCGAGCTGAACTGGTACGTACCGCCGGACAACGGGGCCTATCAAAAGCTCGCCGACCGGTGCAGCCGGGCGTCCGGCGGCGCCTATCGGGTCAAGGTTTCGGTGTTGCCCACCGACGCGTCCGGACAGCGCGAGCAACTGGTGCGCCGGCTTGCCGCCAAGGACTCCTCGATCGACGTGATGGCGCTCGACCCCGTCTTCGTACCGGAGTTCGCCGAGGCGCGCTTCCTGCGCCCGTTCACGGCGGCCGAGGCCCCGGCACTGACCGACGGCATGCTGAGCAGCGCCGTGGAGTCCTCGGGGTGGCGGGGCCGACTGGTCGCCGCGCCGTTCCGGGCCAACACCCAACTCCTGTGGTATCGCAAGTCGGTGGCCGCCGAGGCCGGACTCGACCTCACCCGGCCGATCGGCTGGGACGACCTGATCACCGCCGCGGAGAAGACGCACAAGACCGTCGCGGTGCCCGCCAAGCGCTACGAGGGCCTGACCGTATGGGTCAACGGCCTGGTCACCGGCGCCGGCGGGGCGATCGTGCGGGACGTGGAGAAGGGCGTCGACCTGAAGCCCACACTGCGCGAGGGCGGCGTGGGCAAACGGGCCGCCGAGGTGATGCGCCGCCTCGGCCGCTCCTCCGCCGCACCGGCCAACCTGGCCACCTCGATCGAGGACGACACCCGGACCGTGTTCCAGTCCGACTCCGGCGGCTTCATGATCAACTGGACATACGCGCGCGGCGCCGCGGCCGAGGCGGTCGCCGGCGGCCAACTCTCGCGCGAGGTGCTGGACGACTACGGCTGGGCGCGCTACCCGCAGACCGACCCGGACAAGCCGTCCAAGCCGCCGTTCGGCGGGATCTCACTGGGCGTCAGCCGATACGGCAAACACGCCGCCGAGGCGGTGAGCGCGGTGCGCTGCGCGGGCACCCTGGAGAACCAGATCACCTACATGCTGGAGTCGAAGGAGACCACGGCCAAGGCCGCCGCCTACGACGATCCGGGCGTACGCGCGGCGTTGCCGATGGCGGATCTGATCAAGGAGTCCCTCGACCAGGCCGGCCCGCGTCCGCGAACGCCCTACTACAACGACGTCTCCGCGTCGGTGCAGCGCGAGTACCACCCGCCCGCCGACGTCGACCCGAACTCCGCCCCCCGCGCCACCGACGACCTCATCACCGGGGTCCTGCACGACAAGGTGCTGCTGTGAGCACGGCATCCGCGACCCGCACCGCGCCTCGGCACAGGAAGCCCCGGAAGCAGCTCGACCACGCGCAGCGCATGCGCCGCACCGGATGGCTGCTGTCCGCGCCCGCCGTGCTGATCATGCTCGCGGTCGCGATCGCGCCGCTGGTCGACGCCGCGTGGCTCTCGCTCTTCCACAAGCGGCTGACCACGCCCGACGCCAACTCGTTCGCGGGTTTGTCGAACTACTGGGTGGTGCTCAAGGATCCGCTGTGGTGGACCGACGTGTGGACCACCCTCGCGCTGACCGTGCTCACCGTCTCGGTCGAGTTCGTGATCGGCTTCGGCCTCGCCCAACTGATGCAGCGCGCCCTGTACCTGCGCCGCACGCTGCGCACCATCGTGCTGATCCCGTACGGCATCGTCACGGTCGTCTCCGCCTACGCCTGGCGCTATGCGTTCGACCCGTCCACCGGGTTCGTCAACGACTGGCTGGGCACCGACGTCGCCTGGTTCGACCACCGCTGGACCGCGCTGTTCGTGATCGCCCTCTCGGAGATCTGGAAGACCACGCCGTTCATGTCGCTGCTGCTGCTCGGCGGGCTGATCCAGGTCTCCCCGGACGTGCACGAGGCCGCGCGCGTGGACGGCGCGGGGCCGTGGCAGCGGCTCACCCGGGTCACCCTGCCGATCATGAAGCAGGCGATCCTGGTCGCGCTGCTGTTCCGGACCATGGACGCGTTCCGCATCTTCGACTCGGTCTTCGTGATGACCGGCGGCGCCAACGACACCGAGACGGTGTCCTTCCTGGCCTACCGCCAACTGGTCAGCCGCACGGCCCTGGGCCTGGGTTCGGCGATCTCGGTACTGCTGTTCGCCTGTGTGCTGCTGATCGCGTTCCTGTTCATCAAGCTCTTCCGTACCGACGTGAGCAAGCTCGGGAGCCCCGCGTGAGTCAGCCAAGCCCGGCCCGCGAGGGTGTACGCACCCTGGTCAGCGTCGTGGTGATCGGGATCACCGTGCTCCCGCTGGCCTGGATGCTCTCGCTGTCCTTCAAGGGCGGCGACGACATCAACAACGCGCAGTTCCTGCCCAAGACCTGGAGTCTGGACAACTACCGCACGGTCTTTCGCAACAACCTCTTCACCGACGCGCTGCGCAACTCGATCGGCATCTCGCTGATCGCCACCACGATCGCGGTCGCCTGCGCCACCGGCACCGCGTACGCGATCGTGCGGATGGAGTTCCCGGGCAAGCGGCTGATCCTGCTCGGCGCGTTGGCGATCGCGATGTTCCCGACCATCGCGGTGGTCGGCCCGCTGTTCGACATGTGGCGCTCGATCGGCCTGTTCGACACCTGGATCGGGCTGATCCTGCCCTACCTGTCGTTCACCATGCCGCTGTCGATCTGGACGCTGACCTCGTTCTTCAAACAGATCCCGTGGGCCCTGGAGGACGCCGCGCGGATCGACGGCGCCTCCGCGTGGCAGGCGTTTCGCTACGTGATCGCGCCGATGGCGGTGCCGGCCGTGGTGACCACCGCGATCCTGGTGTTCTTCTTCGCCTGGAACGACTTCGTCTTCTCGGTGTCGCTGACCTCGACCAACAACTCCCGTACCGTGCCCGCCGCGCTGGCCTTCTTCACCGGTGCCTCGCAGTTCCAGCAGCCCACCGCCGCGATCGCGGCGGCCTCCGTCGTGGTGAGCATTCCGGTGATCATCCTGGTGCTCGTCTTCCAGAAGCGGATCGTCGCGGGGATCACCTCGGGGGCGGTCAAGGAGTAGGCGCGCGCGCTCGGGGAGCGCGGAACGATAGATTCTCGCGCCATGAGCGAGCGGAACAGACGTGTCGGTGTCATGGGCGGCACCTTCGATCCCATCCACCACGGGCACCTCGTCGCCGCGAGCGAGGTGGCGGGCCAGTTCGGGCTCGACGAGGTCGTGTTCGTGCCGACCGGTCGACCGTGGCAGAAGTCCGCGCAGGACGTGTCCTCGCCCGAGGACCGGTACCTGATGACGGTGATCGCCACCGCCTCCAACCCGAGGTTCTCGGTGAGCCGGGTGGACATCGACCGCGCGGGCGAGACGTACACCCTCGACACCCTGCGCGACCTGCGCGAGTCCTCGCCCGAGGGCACCGAAATATTCTTCATCACCGGCGCCGACGCGCTGTCCCAGATCTTCTCCTGGCACAACGCGCACGAGATGTTCGAGCTCGCGCATTTCGTGGGTTGCACCCGTCCGGGGCACACTCTGTCCGACCCGGGTTTCCCGGACGGCGGCGTGAGCCTGGTGGAGGTCCCCGCACTGGCCATTTCGTCGACCGACATCCGTACAAGGGTGGCCGGGGGCGATCCGGTCTGGTACCTGGTACCGGACGGGGTCGTTCAATACATCAGCAAGCGGGGGCTGTACCGGGGAGCTTCGTGAGCAACGACGACCGGCGCGAGTGGGAGCCTTACGGCACCGAGCGAGGGGACGGCGGGCAGGCGCAGGAACCGTACGGCCCGGGGCGGGGCGACGGCGGACACCCGGGATACCCCGCACAACCGCCTGCCGGATCGGGCCCCGAGGGTCTCGAACCGGTGAACTTCGCGCCGCAGCAATACCCGTACGACCCGAACGCCGGTTACGACCCGAACGCGGCCTACGACCCGAACGCCGGTTACGGCGCGGGTGGTTACGACGCGAACGCGTACGGGTCCGGGGCCTATCCGGCGGCGAACCCCGGTCAGGACCCGAACGGGTACGGCCAGGGAGCGGGCGCGGGGACGTACGACCGGAGCGGCGGCTACGGCACGGGGTACGACCCCAACGCCGGCGCCTACGCGCCCGGTGCGTACGCCCCCGGCACCTACGACTCCACGGGCTACACCTCCGGCGGCTACGACGCCAACGCGTACGACCCGAACGCCGGTTACGACCCGAACGCGTACAACCCCAACGCCTACGATCCGGCGGCCCCTTCGGGCCAGGCGTATCCACAGCAGGGCAACCCGGGCGGATACCCGGACGGGCAGCAGGGCCGCCCCGAACCGCAGCAGCCCACCGCGTACTACGAGCAGCCCCCCGCCGCCGCCCCCGCGCCGCCCGCGCCCCCCGTGGTGCCCGCGAGCCGGCCCGGGTCGGCCGCGTCGGTGCCGGTGGCCGGTACGGACCCGACCTCGATCGGGGTCGCGGCCGGGTCGACGCCGGTGCGGCCGTCGCGCGCGCGGTCCACGGAGGCGAAGGCCGACTCGGCCGCGTCCGCCCCGCCCGCCGCCGGCTCGTCCGCCACGAGGGCCGGGGCCGGCTCGACCGGGGACGGCCGGGTGCCGCCGCCGAGGACGCGTCGTCCGGGTCCGGGGCGGCCGGGACGGCCCGGCTACGGCTCGGACGAGTTCGCCTTCGTCGACGACGAGAGCGAGCAGGCCGAGGACGTCATCGACTGGCTCTCCTTCGCCGAGACGCGCTCCGAGCGCCGGGACGAGAAGCGCCGGGCGATCCGGACCCGGCTGATCGCCCTCGTCGTGGTGATCGCGGTGGCGCTGCTCGGTGTCGGCGGCTGGTTTGCCTGGGACACCTGGCTGCGGGACGAGAAGAAGGTCGCCGCGCCGGGCAAGAACGGCGGCGTGCTGGTGCAACTACGTGGCAAGGACGGCCGCGCCTCGGCCAACGCGCTGCTCACCGTCGACCCGGCGAAGAACACCGCGTCCATGGTCAGCGTGTCCTCGGTCACCATCGTCAACTCCGACAACAGCTCCTTCCCGCTCGGCCAGTTGATGGCCGACGAGGGCCCCGGCGCGTCCCGGGACGCGCTGTCCGACCTGCTCGGGGTCAAGCTGGACGGCTCCTGGGTGGTCTCCGAGCCGGTCCTGCAGGGCCTGGTCGACCTCGCGGGCGGCATCCAGCTCAACGCCGACGTCGAGATCAAGGGCCAGGACGGCAAGGTCCTGGTCGGACAGGGCCGCAACCCGGCGAACGGGGTCGCGGCGCTGGCCTTCGCCACGTACAAGCAGCCGGGCGAGTCGCCGACGGTGACCGGCGACCGGTTCGGCCGGGTCCTCCAGGGCCTGCTGACCGCGTTCCCGACCCAGCCCGACGCGGTCTTGACGCTGCTCGCCAACATGGCGAACCTGCCGGACCCCTCGCTGCCGGACGACAAGCTCAGCACCCTCCTGGCGAACCTGGCCAAGGCGACCCAGGCGAAGCTGTTGCAGGTCCGGGCGCTGCCGGTGTCGCCGGAGGGCATCCTGGACGTCAACGCCGCCGTCCCGATCGTGCGTGAGCTGCTGGGCGGCACCGTACGCCAGGGCCGGGTCGAGGCGGGTCCGGCGCGTGTGATGGTCGAGGACGCGAGCGGCAAGAACGGCGCCCAGGAGGACGCACACGCCAAGCTGCTGAACGCGGGCGTCACGTACGTCCCCGGCGGTGCGTCGGGCAAGCGCGCACAGCCGACGTCGGTCGTGCAGTACTCCAACGACGCCCGCAAGGTCGACGCGGAACAGGCCGCGCTGACTTTGCACCTGCCGCCGACGTCGGTGAAGAAGGCGACGGGGGAGATGCTGGCGGACGTGGTGGTCACGCTCGGCCAGGACTACACGTTCGAAGCGCCCAAGCCGTAGCGGCGGTGCTTCCCGGCCCGCCGGTCCCGCGTGGACCGGTGAGCCGGGAAGCGGGCCGGATCGGCTTCGGCCGGGCCGGTCGGGAAATAACGAGTCGCCGTCGCACGCCCCGCGTGTGAGACCCTGAACGGTAATCCCCTTGTCGTCCGCAGGAAGCGAATCGTGACCGCAACCCCCCACGCCCTGGAGCTCGCCACCGCGGCTGCCGTGGCATGTGCAGAGAAGCTCGCCACCGACGTCGTCGCCTACGACGTGAGCGAGGTGGTCACGATCACCGACGTGTTCGTGCTCGCCTCCGCGTCCAACGACCGCCAGGTCAAGGCGATCATGGACGAGGTCGAGGAAGCGTTGCGCGGGCTCGGCGCCAAGCCGGTCCGCCGCGAGGGCGAGCGCGAAGGGCGCTGGATCCTCCTCGACTACATCGACATCGTGGTGCACGTCCAGCACGCCGAGGAGCGGGCCTACTACTCGCTCGAGAAGTTGTGGAAGGACTGCCCGCGGATCGAGCTGCCGGAAGCGGTGCTGCGTGGCAACGAGCAGGCCAGGGCCGCCGAGGCGGCGGGGGCGGCGGAGGGCGCGCTCTGAGCGGCACCGGCCGCCGGGTCCTGCTGTGGCGGCACGGCCAGACCACGTGGAACGTCGAGCGGCGTTTCCAGGGCCAGACCGACATCCCGCTGACCGACGAGGGCCTGGCCCAGGCCCGGCGCTCGGCCCGACTGCTCGCGGCGCTGCGCCCGGACGCGATCGTGTCCTCCGACCTGACCCGCACCGTGGACACCGCGGCGGAGCTGGCCCGGCTGGTCGACGTGCCGGTCACCCTGGACCCCGCACTGCGTGAGACCTACGCGGGCGAGTGGCAGGGGCTGACGAATCGCGAGATCGAGGCGACCTTCCCCGAGCAGTTCGCCGCCTGGCGACGCGGCGAACCGGTCCGGCGCGGCGGCGGCGAGCTGGAGAGCGAGGTCGCCGAGCGTATGGCCGAGGCGATCGGCCTCGCGGTCGAGAAGCTGCCCGAGGACGGCACGCTCGTGGTGGTCTCGCACGGCGGCGCGATCCGCTGCGGCCTCGGCGCGCTGCTGGGCCTGCCCCGGGAGACCTGGGGCGCGCTGGGCGCGCTGTCCAACTGCTGCTGGTCGGTGCTCGGCCCGGGAGCCCGGGGATGGCGCCTGCTGGAGCACAACGCGGGGACGCTGCCGGAACCGGTCATCGGGGACGACGTCTGACGGTCGCGACGCGAGCCATGTGACGGTCTCGGCGCCGGGTTCACACCCGGCTCCGAGACCGCTTTCGCTTCGTCTCCCGCTTCATCCCCCGCGTTGTCCTGCCGTCGTCTCGCCGAGTCCTCACCCGGCGGCCTCGCCCCCCTGTTTGCGGTACAGGTCCTCCAGGTCGGCGAGCATGCCGTCGGCGAGATCGCGCTCGGCCTGCCAGTAGCGCTCGCTCCACTTGAGCACCAGGGCCGGGAACGGCCAGCGGTCCTGCGCGGTGTCCTCGCTCGCGCGCACCTCGACCAGCGTGCTCGCCGCGTAGTCGCGGTGCTCGACCAGGGTCTTGCGCAGCTCCTCCGGCTCGCTGAGGTGGCCGAGCCAGACCCGCAGCGCGACGCCGTGCTTGAGCACGGGCGGCCCCGCCGGGGTCTCGCGCGCCCACGTGGCCAGCGCCTCCTGGCCGGAGTCGGTGATGCGGTACAGCCGCTTGTTGCGCAGCTCGTCCTGCGAGGCGATCCGCGAGACGGCGAAGCCGAGCTGCTCCAGGCGCTTGAGCTCGCTGTAGATCTGGCTGAGCGCCGGACTCCAGTAGAAGAAGCGCAGGGACGCGTCGGCCCACTTCTTGAGGTCGTAGCCGGATCGCTCGCCCGGGAACGACAAGAGGCCGAGCACGGCCCACGCGGTTGCGGGCAGCTTCGGGAGCGGATCCCCCGTCATCGTGGCCTCCATCGGTACGCGGCGACTTTTTCTGATTCTACGTCAGTTGGCTATTGACCTGACTGGTCGTCATACATCTAATTGAAGTATTCCACGCCTCGCGCACCAGGAGTACGGCATGCAGTTCTCGATGATCTTCGAAGCCCAGATGGCCAACCCCACGGCGGAACACGAGCGTGAGGTCATCCTCGACTCCGTGGAGCAGGCCGTATACGCCGAGCGCATGGGCTTCGACCGCATCTGGGCCGTGGAGCACCACTCGACGAAGTGGTACTCGCACATGAGTGCCCCGGAGATCTTCCTGACCTGGGTGGCGGCGCGTACCAGCCGGATCCGGATCGCCCACGGCGCGGTCTGCATGCCGTTCAACTTCAACCACCCGGCCCGGGTCGCCGAGCGCATCGGCATGCTGGACACGCTCTCCGGCGGCCGGCTCGACGTCGGCGCGGCCCGCGGCGGCACGCTCCAGGAGTCCTCGCTGTGCGGCGTGGACATCGAGCAGACCAAGGCCCAGGTCGAGGAGGCGCTGCGGATCATCGGCGCCGCGTGGCAGCAGGACGAGTTGGTGTGGCACGGCGACGTGCTCGACATCGAGGGCTCGCACCCGATCCTGCCGCGCCCGGTGCAGACCCCGCACCCGCCGCTGTTCCTGGCCTGCAGCAAGCAGCCGAGCCTGGTCGAGGCGGCGGAGTACGGCGTCGGTGCGCTGGTACTCGGCTTCGCCGGTCCGGAGGAGGTGGCCAACCTCAACCAGATCTACCGGGATGCGATCAAGGAGCGCACCGGCGAGCGGTTCGTGTCCTCGGTGACCAACGACCACCTCGTCGCGCTGTGCCCGACGATCGTCTCCGAGGACGGCGCCCGGGCCCGCCAGGTGGGCGCGCGCGGCCAGCGCTTCTTCGCCCAGTCGATCGCGCACTGGTTCTCCGGCGGCAGGTCCGGCATCCCCGACGAGGCCGTGGTCGAGGGCCGGGACGAGGTGGCGATCATCCACGAGGCCGCCGAACAGCAGGTCGCGATGCTGCACGAGGCGAAGATCCCGGTCACGGTGAACGCCACCGCCACCTACAACGTGAACCACGCGTACGGCACGGCGGAGGACGCGATCGGCTACGTCCAGAAGCTGATCGACGCGGGGGCGGACGAGATCATGTGCCTGATCCAGATGGGCACGGTGCCGCAGGCGGACTGCATGGAGACGATCCGGATCTGGGGGGAGCAGGTCATTCCGCACTTCCGCGCGAAGTACGGGGCCTGAGGGATCGAGACTTCGTTCGGGACGCGGCGCGCGGGCGCCGGTGTCCCGGGCGAGACCGACCGGCCGGATCCGGTGCGGAGGACCGGATCCGGCCGACCCCGGGCCGAGGGCCCGACGACTGGGAGGTAATCACCGTGAGCGACTCGATCGATCTGACCGGCAAGGTGGCGATCGTCACCGGTGCGGCGCGGGGTCAGGGTGAGGCCGAGGCGCGATTGTTCGCCCGGTGCGGGGCCCGCGTCGTGCTGACCGATCTGCTGGAGGACGAGGGAGCCCGGGTCGCCGAGGAGATCGGCCCCGAGGCCCGGTTCGTGCGGCACGACGTGTCGAACGCGACGGACTGGGCGGCGGTCGTCGAGCTGGCCGTGCGGGAGTTCGGCGGGGTGGACGTGCTGGTCAACAACGCCGGGATCATGTGGACCAAGCCGATCCTGGAGGAGACGCCGGAGGGCCTGGATCGGATCCTGAAGGTCAACCTGTTCGGCACCTTCCACGGGATCCAGGCGGTGGCGCCGCTGATGCGGGCGAACGGCGGCGGGTCGATCGTGAACATCTCCTCGCTCGCCGGCCTCCAGGGCATCCCGGGACACGCGGCCTACGGCTCCTCCAAATGGGCCGTCCGCGGCCTGACCAAGACCGCCGCCCTGGAGCTGGGCGAGTACGGGATCCGGGTCAACTCCGTGCACCCGGGGGCCGTGGACACGCCGATGATCGGCAACCGTTTCACGCGCGGGCCGGGCAATTTCCCCACCGTGCCGCTGCGTCGGGTGGGCGAGCCGGAGGACATCGGCGAACTGGTGGTGTTCCTGGCCTCCGACGCGTCCTCGTGGATCACCGGTACCGAGTTCGTGATCGACGGCGGTTCGATGGCGGGCATCGTGCCGCCGGTGCAGGGGTAGCGGCGGCAGCGGGGGCCGGCCGGCAACCGTTCGGTCGGATTTCGATTTGCTTAGTTGTACTATGCAAATGCGAGCCGAGAAGTCGGCAGGCACGGATCGAAGGAACGCATCATGGCTGAACTCCAGGGCCCCAATCTGACCGACAAGGTCGTCATCGTCACCGGCGGAGCCCGCGGCCTCGGCGCCGCGGCGGCCAAGCAGATCGTCGACGGCGGCGGCCGGGTGGTCCTCACCGATCTGCTCGACGAAGGGGCCGAGACGGCCGCCGCACTCGGCGCGCACGCCCGCTTCCACCGGCACGACGTGACGAGCGAGGAGCAGTGGAAGGCCGTCGTCGACTTCACCGTGGCCGAGTTCGGCCGGGTGGATGGGCTAGTCAACAACGCCGGCGTGTCCACCGGCGCGATGTTCGACACCGAGACGCTCGAACACTTCGAGTTCGTGATCAAGGTCAATCTGACCGGCGTCTGGCTGGGCATGCAGGCGGTAATCCCGCACCTGAAGGCGAACGGCGGCGGGTCGATCGTCAACATCTCCTCCGCGGCGGGCCTGATGGGGCTCGCGATGACCGGCTCCTACGGTGCGTCCAAGTGGGCCGTGCGCGGCATGAGCAAGGTCGCCGCGGTGGAGTTGGGCCCGGCGCGGATCCGGGTCAACTCGGTGCATCCCGGCATGATCTACACCCCGATGACGTCCTCGGTGGGCATCCGGGAGGGCGAGGGCAACTACCCGAACACCCCGATGGGTCGGGTCGGCGAGCCGAGCGAGATCGGCGCGGCCGTCGCGTTCCTGCTCTCCGACGCGGCGTCCTATGTGACCGGCGCGGAGTTGGCGGTGGACGGCGGGTGGACCACCGGGCCGACGGTCAAATACGTGATGGGTCAGTGAGGCGGGTGATCGCGCCGCGTTCGGGGACGGGCGGGGCGGGTCCGGTGGATGGCGTGGTTTCCGTGGACGGTGTGGGCGACGTGGATGGGGTGCATGGGCATGGCTGATCTGACCGGCAAGGTGGCGATCGTCACCGGGGCCGCCCGCGGGCAAGGGGCGGCCGAGGCGCGCTTGTTCGTGGCCTCCGGGGCGCGGGTGGTGCTCACCGACCTGTTGACCGAGGAGGGTGAGCGGGTGGCCGCCGAACTGGGCGCCGCCGCGCGCTTCGTCCGGCACGACGTATCCGATCCGGCGGACTGGGCCGCGGTGGTGGACGTCGCGGTCGAGGCGTTCGGCGGCCTCGACATCCTGGTCAACAACGCCGCGATCTACTGGACCAGGGGTTTCGCCGACGAGACGGCGGAGCGTGTGGAGCGGATCATGCGGGTCAACTTCTTCGGCGTCTGGCACGGCATGCAGGCCGTGCTGCCCGCGATGAAGGCGCGCGGCGGCGGTTCGATCGTCAACATCTCGTCCCAGGCCGGCCTGGAAGGCATGCCGGGACACGCGGCCTACGGCGCGACCAAGTGGGCGGTACGCGGGCTCTCCAAGACCGTCGCCCTGGAGGTCGGCGAGCACGGCATCCGGGTCAACTCGGTACACCCGGGCACCATCGACACCCCGATGATCGCCGCGGTCGGGCTGGAGCAGGGCGCGGGGAAGTACCCGTCCGTGCCGCTGCGCCGGATCGCCGCCCCGGAGGAGGTCGCCGAGGTGGTGGCCTTCGTCGCCTCCGACGCGGCGTCCTACCTGACCGGCACCGAATTGGTCGTCGACGGCGGCGCCATGGCCGGGATGGTCAGGCCGGTCGGCAGCTTCTAGTCTCGGCGGGGGGCCGGGGGTGGGTGGGGCGGCTCGACGAGCGCGCTCCGCGCATCCCCGGTCACCCACGATCGGTGCCGGGAAAGGCGTTTGGAAGCGATGCGGGGGAGCGTGTAAAGTACTCGTGGTCGGGAGGGCAAGCCCATCCGACCCAGGTGAATAGCGGGGCTGTAGCTCAGTTGGTAGAGCGCTTGCATGGCATGCAAGAGGTCCGGAGTTCAATTCTCCGTAGCTCCACAGAGATGGTGAGACCGCCTTCCGGATTCGTTCGGGAGGCGGTCTTTTTTGCGTTCTCGATGCGGCATCGATGCGTCCACCGCGCGGCATCGGTGGAAAAAGTGTGAAAGCCCTGTTCCGGGCATTCTCCCTTCGGGATCTCGACGAAGGTGAGCATGCGATGACGGAGAGTCGGTTCTGGGAGCGGGCGATGGACCGGGCAATCGTGCCCGGATACAGCCGGATCGGGTACCGGGTGCGGCGGTCGGGATTCACGGCCGACCCCCAGCACACGCTCAAGGGGCGGACCGTGGTGGTGACCGGGGCCTCGTCCGGGATCGGCGAGGCGGCGGTGACCGGCCTGGCCCGGCTCGGTGCGACCGTGGTGCTGGTCGGGCGGGACGCGGCGCGGGCCGAGGCGGCCGGCCGGCGGGTCGCCGAACTGGTGCCCGGGGCCGACCTCGCCGTGCGCCGCTGCGACGTGGGCAGCCTGCCCGACGTTGCCCGCCTCGCGAAGGAGCTGCGGGCCGAACAGGGTCCGCTGCACGCGCTCGTGCACAACGCCGGCGTATTGCCCCGGGAGCGTGCGGTGACCGCCGAGGGGCACGAGGTGTGCCTGGCGGTGCATGTGCTCGGACCGCATCTGCTCACCCGGCTCCTCGCCACCGACGCCGCCTCCTGCGCGCGGGTGGTGTGGATGAGCTCGGGCGGGATGTACACCCAACGGCTGCCGGTGGACGACATCGAGTACGAACGCGGCCCGTACCGGCCGACCGTTGCCCACGCCCGGACCAAACGCATGCAGGTCGTGCTCGCCGAACTGTGGGCCGAACACCTGGGCGACGGCGGCCCGGTCGTGCACGCCACCCACCCGGGCTGGACCGACACCCCGGGGCTGCGCGCATCGATGCCCACCTTCCGCCGGCTGACCGCACCGCTCCTGCGCAGCCCCGAAGAGGGCGCGGACACCGCCGTGTGGTTGTGCGCGGCGGACGAACCCGGCCGCACCACCGGGCTGTTCTGGCAGGACCGCGTCCCGCGCCCGACCCACTACCGCGCGGCCACACGCGAGAGCCGGCCGGACCGGGCCTGGTTCTGGCGGCGGTGCCAGGAACTCACCCACCCGTGGGCGGGGGAATGCGGGGGACGCGGGGACTGAGGGTGCCGGGGGCCGGGTTCGAGGGGCGGGCCCGAGGACGGTCGACGCGTCCCCGGATCCACCCCTCGTCCCGCTCACGCGAGCGGGAATCCGACCCCGTGCTCCTCGACCGGCCGAGGTCCGTGGATGCGCCGATCGGCCTCGGTGATCGCGACGTCGTTGATGCTCGCCTCGCGCCGCCGCATCAGGCCGTTGTCGGCGAACTCCCACAACTCGTTGCCGTAGCTGCGCCAGAAGGCGCCGGTGCCGTCGTGCCACTCGTACTGGAAGCGGACCGCGATGCGGTCGGCCGTGTACGACCACAGCTCCTTGCGCAGCGCGTAGTCCTGCTCGCGGGCCCACTTCTCGGTCAGGAACGCGACGATGGCCGGGCGGCCGGTGACGAAGCGGTCCCGATTGCGCCACACCGAGTCGGGGGTGTACGCGAGCGCGACACGCTCGGGGTCGCGGGTGTTCCAGGCGTCCTCGGCGGCCTGCACCTTGGCGCGGGCGTCGGCCTCGGTGAACGGGGGCAGCGGCGGCCTCACTCGGACCACCCCGACTGCTCGATCACGTCGACGAAGTTCGTGCGCTCGAAGCCGGGGACGAACCGGTCCAGGACATCCGCCTTGACGTTGCCGAACGTGGTTTGCGGGCGGTGCTCGATGCCCTCGGTGAACGCGCGCAGGATCCGCCGCTTGAAGTCCGGGCGGGGATGCGCGGCGACCACGGCCGCGCGCGCCTGCTCGGAGAGGTCGTCGAGGCCGATCCCGAGCACGTCGAGTTCGACGCCGGCGGTCACCAGGGCGACCTCGGGCTCCATCCGGGTGGGGATCTCGGGGGTGGTGTGCAGGGCGATCGCGGTCCACACGATGCGGGCCTGCTCGGCGGAGAGGCCGTGTCGCAGTACGAAGTCGCGGGCCGCGTCGGCGCCGTCCAGTTCGAAGCGCTGCTGCGAGTCGCGATGCTCGGCGGTCAGTCCGAGGTCGTGGAACAGCGCGGCCACGTAGAGCAGTTCGGGGTCGAAGACCAGGCCCCGGCGGCGACCCTGGAGCGCGCCGAACAGGTACACGCGGCGCGAGTGGTCGTAGAGCAGCGAGCCGGCGGTGTCCCGGACCAGTTCGGTCGCCTCCTTGGCGAGCGCGCTGTCGGGGATGTCGACGTCGGCGATGCGTTCGGACATGGCGTCGGTCCTTTCCTGGATGACGGTGGCGGGTTTGTGTCTGCGTCGAGCCTCGCCTTCCGTGCCCGTTCGGGGCCATGTCCATCCGGACACCGATCCCTCGGATTCGGACATGCTCCCCGGCTAGCCTGGATGTCATGCGACGCAGGAATGTGGCCGTGCTCGGCTACGACGGAGTACGGCTGATGGACGTGACCGCACCGCTGGAGGTGTTCGGCACCGCCGAGCGCATGGGCGGGGCGTACACCGTGACGCTGTGCTCGCCGACCGGTGAGCCGGTGACCACCTCGGCCGGCACCCGGCTCATGGTGGACGCCGCCGCGGCGGAGATCGACGCCGCGCACACCCTCGTGGTGCCCGGGTCGGTCGAGTTCCCGCAGTACGCGCCGCCGCTCGCGCTGCTCGACGCGGTGGCCGCGCTCGCCGAGGTTTCCGAACGGGTCGCGTCGGTGTGTACGGGGGCGTTCGTGCTGGCCCGGGCCGGCCTGTTGGACGGGCGGCGGGCCGTGACGCACTGGCGGCACGCCGCGCTGCTCGCCCGGTACCACCCGGCGATCACGGTCGAGCCGGACGCGATCTTCGTCCGGGACGGTTCGGTCTACACCTCGGCCGGGGTCACCGCCGGCATCGACCTCGCGCTCGCCCTGGTCGAGGCCGACGAGGGCGCCGACCTGGCTCGCGAGGTGGCCCGCGACCTGGTGGTGTTCCTGCGCCGACCCGGCGGCCAGTCGCAGTTCTCGGTGCCCTCGCGCACCCCGCCCGGCGCCGACGACCCGCTGCGCCCGGTGCTGGACGCGGTCGCGGCGGATCCGGCGGCCGACCACTCGCTGCCCGCGCTGGCCCGGCTCGGTGGGTTCAGTCCGCGCCACCTGACCCGGCTGTTCCACGAGCGGGTGGGCACGACGCCGGCGGTGTACGTCGAGGCGGTGCGGATCGAGGCGGCCCAGGCGCTGCTCGCCGCCGGCGCCACGGTCACCGCCGCCGCCGCGCGCAGCGGTCTCGGCAGCGACGAGTCGCTGCGCCGGGCGTTCCTGCGCCGCCTGGGCGTCACCCCCTCCGCCTACCGGGCCCGCTTCCGCAGCACGACGGGCTGAGCGCCGGCGCGGGGTCGGGATTGGCCACGATCGGCTTCGGGCACCGGCCCGGCGTGATCGTCGGAATCGGGCTCGGCCTCGTCGTCGCGTGGTACGTGCTGCGCGGCTTCGGCAACCGGTGGTGGTGGGCGCGGCGTTGGGTGAACCGGCTGAGCCCGTGGACCCGGCGACTGCACGCGTGGGTCCTGTCCGCACCCGTCACCTTCACCTACATGGCCATCTTCACTGCGTCCACCGTGGTGCAACGCACGTCGCCGCCACGGCTGATCGACCTGCTCACCAAGCTGAACAGCACCAACCTGTTCCGCCTCGGCGACGATCCGGTGGAAGCGCTGCTCACCAGCGCCTTCTGGGTCGCCGACCACGGGTCCGGCCTGGCCACGTACGTGCTCGTGTTCGGCACCGTGGTGGCCTGGGCGGAGCGCCGCTACGGGTCGCCTCGGATGTTGCTGATCGGCGCGAGCGCGCACGTGTTCGGCTCGCTGATCACCGCCGCGGTGGAGAAGGGCGCGATCAGGGCGGGGCGACTGCCGGCGAAGATCGCCTTCGCCACCGACGTCGGGGTCAGCTACGTCGAGGTCGGCTCGTGCGTCGCGGCGGTGCTGATCATGACCGGCTGGGTCCGCCTGGCGGGCGCCGCGGTGATGTTCGTGTGGGTCGTCCTGCCGGTGATCGTGGACCACAGCATCTGGGACTTCGGGCACCTGTACGCGGCGATGAGCGGCCTCGCCGCCGCGATCGTGCTGCGCCTGGCCGGGCCGCTGCGCACCCCGCCGCCGCTCAAACCACCCTTGGTCGTGAGCACGGTGACCGACCGGGTAGACTCATAACGTATTCGCGCGGGGCTGTAGCTCAGTTGGTAGAGCGCTTGCATGGCATGCAAGAGGTCCGGAGTTCAATTCTCCGTAGCTCCACATCGCGTCGAAGGCCGCTTCCCGATTCGGGAGGCGGCCTTCGATCGTTTCCGGCCCCGGGCCCCACGCCCGCGTTCGTCGGTGCCTATCGCTCCAGGCCCGCGAAGAATTCGCGGACGTCGCCGATCAGCAACTCCGGCTGCTCCAGCGACAGGAAGTTGCCGCCGCGCTCGAACTCCGTCCAGCGCACCACGTGGTGGTCGCGCTCGGCGAACCGGCGGATCGCCACGTCCGACGGCAGCGCGACGGCCACCGCCGTCGGCACCGTGCCGCGCTCCTTCGGCGCCCACGCGCCCTGGTCGTGCGCCATCTCGTAGTAGAGGTTGGCGGAGGATCCGGCGGTGCCGGTGAACCAGTACACGCTGATGTTGGTCAGCAGGGTGTCCCGGTCCACCGCGTCCTCGGGCAGCGCGCTCGCGGTGTCCGTCCACTCCTTGAACTTCTCCACGATCCACGCGAGCTGGCCGACGGGCGAGTCGTGCAGCCCGAAGGCGAGCGTCTGCGGCCGGGTCGACTGGATCGCGTTGAAGCCCATCTTGTCGTCGCGGAACTCCTGGAGCCGGGCGAGCCTGGCCTGCTCGCCCTCGGTCAGCCCGGCGAAGTCGGCCGGGTCCTCGGAGGGGAAGGTGACCAGGCCGTTGACGTGGATCCCGAGCACGTGCTCGGGATCGATCCGGCCCATCTCGCCCGCGATCCACGCGCCGCCGCCGTTGCCCTGTACGCCGTAGCGCGAGTAGCCCAGGCGGGCCATCAACTCGGTGAACGCGCCCGCGATCCGGCCGGTGGTCCAGCCGGGGCCGGACAGCGGGCCGGAGAAGCCGACTCCGGGGGTGTCGGTGACCACGACGTGGAAGTCGCGCGACAGCGGCTCGATCACGTCGACGAACTGCACGAACGAGCCCGGCCAGTCGTGGATCAGCAGCAGCGCCGGGGCGTCGGCCCGCTCGGAGCGCACATGTGCGAAGTGCACGTCCTGGCCGTCGATCCGGGTGACGAACTGCGGGAAGGCGTTGAGCCGCGCCTCGGCCGCGCGCCAGTCGAACCCGTCCGCCCAGTAGGCGGCCAAATCCCGCAGGTAGTCCGTCGGCACCCCGCGCGTCCAGGCGGGCACGCCCGGGACGTCGGCGGCCCAGCGGGTGCGGGCCAGCCGGTCGCGCAGGTCGTCGAGATCGGCCTGCGGGATCTCGATCCGGAAGGGGCGGATCGTGGTGTCGGCGACGGTCTCGGTTGCGGTGCTGCTGCTGTTCTCCATGAGAAGAAGACTAGGATCCAATTAGGAACACTACGCTCCTATCGAGGCGGCACGCTGAGAAAATGTTGGAAACCTCCGCGCGGTTGTTGCGCCTGCTGTCCCTGCTCCAGACACCCCGTGAATGGCCCGGCTCGGAACTGGCCGAACGACTCGGCGTGAGCGGTCGCACGATCCGCAAGGACGTCGACCGACTGCGCGAACTCGGCTACCCGGTCGACGCCTCCCGCGGCTCCACCGGTGGCTATCGGCTTGCCGCCGGCGCCGCGATGCCGCCGCTGCTGCTGACCGACGACGAGGCGGTCGCGGTCACCGTCGGCCTGACCACCGTCGCCCGAGGCGCGATGGCGGGCATGGAGGAGACCTCGGTACAGGCCCTGGCCAAGCTCGAACAGGTGCTGCCCGCGCGCCTGCGCCGCCGGGTGCGCGCGTTGCAGCGCTACGCGGTGTCGGTGCCCGCGGATCGGCCGGACACGAGGGTGGACACCGAGGTGCTCACCGCCCTGGTCGCGGCCTGCCGGGACCGCGAGCGGCTGCGCCTGGACTACCTCGACCACTCCGGCGCGGCCACGCGGCGCACGGTCGAGCCGCAGCGGGTGGTCAACTGGGGGCGCCGCTGGTATCTGGTCGCCTGGGACGTGGACCGCGACGCCTGGCGCACCTTCCGGGTCGACCGGCTCACCCCGCGCACCCCGACCGGGCCCAGGTTCGCGCCGCGCGAGGATCCGGAGGGCGACGCGGCGCGGTACGTCGCGGGCAAGGTCTCGGCCGCCGCCTGGCGACACCGCGCCCGGGTGCTGGTGCATGCGCCCGCCGCCGAGGTGCTGGAGCGGATCAACCCGGCCGTGGGCACCGTCGAGGTGGTCGACGCGCACACCTGCATGCTGGACACCGGCGCCGACTCGCTCGACACTCTGGCCGTGCACCTGGGCCTGCTCGGCCACGACTTCGACGTCACCGAGCCCCCGGAACTGGTCGCCCACCTGCGCGCCTTGACCACCCGCTATGCCCGCTCGACGCCCCCCGAGCCGGCATCGCCACGAGCGCGGTGAAGCGGCGGGACCGGGCGGTTTGTCGCCCCCGTCCGGCACCGGTGATCACGATTGGGGTTTTTCCCGTCACGGTTGCGTGACGGGTCGAACGAGTGGGCGAATGGTCCGGTTTCCGGCCAGTAGTGTCGCCGGACGTGACCCTCACCGCCGTACTCGTGCTGGTGCTCGCGAGCCTGCTCGCGGTCGCCGACTGGGTGGCCGTCGCCCGGGAACGACTCCCGCTCGATCGCCTCCTGAAACCCGCGGTGATCTGTGCCCTGATCGTGGTCGTCTGGTCGTTCGACGACGTCGACGGGGCACTGCGCGCGCTGTTCAGCGTCGCGCTCGCGTTGTCGCTGGCGCGGGACGTGCTCGCGCCCCGCTGGTTCGCCGGGGCCGTGACCGCCTCGCTGCTCGCGCACGGCGTCTACGTCGGCGGCTTCCAGCGCATGGGCTGGTCGTGGTTGTGGGCCGCGGCGGGCATCGTGGTCGTGCTGTTCGCGGCGGGGGCGTACGCGGTCCGGCTGGTCACCGGCGCGCGCGAGACCGCGCCCGCCTACACCGGCATGGTGCCGGTCTACGTCGGTGTCGTGTCGGTGATGGTCGTCGCCGCCGCGGCCACCGGCCGGCCGAGCGCGGTGGCCGGCGCGTTCCTGTTCTACGTCTCCGACACCCTCGTCGCCTGGAACCGGTTCCGCGCCCCGACGCCCTACGCCCCGGTGCTGATCGCCGGCGCCTACCATCTCGCCCAGATCCTGCTGGTGTTGTCGCTGTCCACCGGGCCCGCCCCCGGATTGTGAGCGGTGCGGCCCGGGTGCCGACCCCGGGCCGACGGCGTCCTGCGGTAACCTGGGGCCATGCGTGCCGTACTGCTGCTTACCGGGCCGCGCTGAGCAGGCCGGGTGGAGACCACTCCCACCCGACTCGGCGCGGCGACCCCTCCTGAGCGAGGGGTCTTTTCGTTTCCAGAACCGGCCGCTTCGCGGAGGCGGCCGTAACCGGAAGAAGCAGTCGACGGCTGCCCACACCCCGATGGTTGAGGACGATGACCGAGATGACGCAGGGCCCTGCCGGCAACACCGACGCCCCGACCGAGCCCTACCGCTACACCGCAGTCCTGGCCGGTGACATCGAGGCGCGGTGGCAGGACCGCTGGGAGGCCGACGGCACGTTCGAGGCGCCCAACCCGGCCGGCCCGCTGGCCGAGCCGGAGAAGGTCGCCGGGCGGCCCAAGATGATGGTGATGGACATGTTCCCGTACCCCTCGGGTGTGGGCCTGCACGTCGGACACCCGCTGGGCTTCATCGCGACCGACGTCTACGCCCGGTTCAAGCGCATGACCGGCCACAACGTGCTGCACACGCTGGGCTACGACGCCTTCGGCCTGCCCGCCGAGCAGTACGCGGTCCAGACCGGCACCCACCCGCGCGTGACCACCGAGGCGAACATCGCCAACATGCGCCGCCAGCTGCGCCGGCTGGGCCTGGGCCACGACCAGCGCCGATCGGTGGCCACCACCGACCCGGCGTACTACCGCTGGACGCAGTGGATCTTCCTGCAGATCTTCAACTCCTGGTACGACCCCGAGGCGCCCGGCGCGGACGGCGGCGTCGGGCGGGCACGGCCGATCGCCGAACTGGTCGAGCAGTTCGAGAAGGGCGCGCGGCCCACCCCGGACGGACGCGCGTGGGCCGACCTGAGCGGCACCGAGCGCGCCGCCGTGCTGGACGAGTTCCGTCTGGCGTACGTCTCGCAGGCCCCGGTCAACTGGGCCCCGGGCCTGGGCACCGTGCTGGCCAACGAGGAGGTCACCGCCGACGGTCGCAGCGAGCGCGGCAACTTCCCCGTGTTCAAGGCGAATCTGCGGCAGTGGATGATGCGGATCACCGCGTACTCCGACCGGCTGCTGGCCGACCTGGACAAGCTGGACTGGCCCGAGCCGATCAAGATCATGCAGCGCAACTGGATCGGTCGATCCGAGGGCGCCCGGGTCTCCTTCGCCACCGACGCCGCGCCGATCGAGGTCTTCACCACCCGCCCCGACACGCTGTTCGGCGCCACGTACATGGTGCTGGCGCCGGAGCACGACCTGGTCGACTCGATCGTGGCCGACGCGTGGCCCGAAGGTATCCCGGCGGTCTGGACGGGCGGCGCGGCCACGCCGGCCGAGGCGATCGCCGCATACCGCCGGTTCGCCCAGTCCAAGAGCGACGTCGAGCGGCAGAGCGAGGGCAAGGACAAGACCGGCGTCTTCACCGGCGCCTACGCGACCAACCCGGTCAACGGCGAGCGGGTGCCGATCTTCATCGCCGACTACGTGCTGATGGGCTACGGCACCGGCGCGATCATGGCGGTCCCGGCGCACGACCACCGCGACTTCGAGTTCGCGCGGGCCTTCGAGCTGCCGATCCGGTGTGTGGTCCGGCCGAGCGACGACCGCTCGATCGAGGACACCACCGACTGGGCCGACGCGTTCGTGTCCTACGACGCGGCGCTGGTGAACAGCACCGGCGAGGGCATCGGCCTGGACGGGCTGGGCGTGGCCGACGCCAAGAAGGCGATCACCGAGTGGCTGACCGAGCGCGGCATCGGCGAGGGCACGGTCAACTTCAAGCTGCGCGACTGGCTGTTCTCCCGGCAGCGCTACTGGGGCGAGCCGTTCCCGATCGTCTTCGACGAGGACGGCGTCGCGCACGCGCTGCCCGACTCGATGCTGCCGGTCGAGCTGCCCGAGATCGACGACTACCGCCCGCGCACGTTCGACCCGGACGACGCGGACACCAAGCCCGAGACGCCGCTGTCGCGCAACGCCGACTGGGTGAACGTCACCCTGGACCTGGGCGACGGGCCCAAGAGCTACCGCCGCGAGACCAACACCATGCCCAACTGGGCCGGTTCGTGCTGGTACGAGCTGCGCTACCTGGACCCGACCAACTCCGACATGCTGGTCGACCCCGAGGTCGAGAAGTATTGGATGGGGCCGCGACACGAGGGCCACACCGGCGGCGTGGACCTGTACGTCGGCGGCGTCGAGCACGCGGTGCTGCACCTGCTGTACTCGCGCTTTTGGCACAAGGTGCTGTTCGACCTGGGCCACGTGTCCTCGTTCGAGCCGTTCCACAAGCTGTTCAACCAGGGCTACATCCAGGCGTTCGCGTACAAGGACGAGCGCGGTGTCTACGTCGAGGCGAGCGAGGTCGAGGAGCGCGACGGCGGCTTCTTCCTGGGTGAGCAGGCGGTCAGCCGCGAGTACGGGAAGATGGGCAAGTCGCTGAAGAACTCGGTGACTCCCGACCAGATGGCCGAGGAGTACGGCGCGGACACGCTGCGCCTGTACGAGATGTCGATGGGCCCGCTGGAGATCTCCCGGCCGTGGGACACGCGCGCGGTGGTCGGTTCGTACCGCTTCCTGCAGCGGCTGTGGCGCAACATCGTGGACGAGCACACCGGTATGCCGACCGTGGTCGACGAGCCGGCCGACGAGGCCACGCTGCGCGCCACCCACAAGGCGATCGACGGCATGCGGCGGGACATGGACGCGCTGCGCTTCAACACCGCCATCGCCAAGGCGATCGAGCTGAACAACGCGCTGGTCAAGCTGCCGGCCGTGCCGCGCGAGATCGCCGAGAAGCTGGTCCTGATGGTCGCGCCGCTGGTGCCGCACGTGGCCGAGGAGCTGTGGTCGCGGCTGGGGCACGGGGACACGGTCACCTACGAGGCGTTCCCGCAGGCGGATCCGGCCTACCTGGTCGAGGACACCGTCACCTGCGTGGTGCAGGTCAAGGGCAAGGTACGGGCCCGCCTGGAGGTGCCGCCGACGATCGGCGAGGACGACCTGAAAGCGCTGGCACTGGCCGATCCGGCGATCGTGGCGGCGCTGGACGGGGCGGGTGTGCGGATGGTGATCGTGAAGCCGCCGAAGCTGGTGAACGTGGTTCCGGCGTAGGGGGTTGGTGGGTGGGTCGGTCGCTCGTTGCGGGGCGGCCGACTCGGCTGCCCGGCTCGGGGCGTCGCTCGTCGCGGGGCGGCGGCCCGGCTCGCGGGCCGGGTGAGCGGCGCCGGCGAGTGGCGCTTCGGTGGGGCGATTTCCGGTCGGTGGCGGGGGTGTTTCCGGTCGGTGACGATCGGCCCGGAACGCGGGGTTTTCCCGGCGCGTGCGTGGCGGAGCCTCGCGGCGGGGTTAGTGTGAGTGAATACCTTCCGGCCCCGACCAGGCAGGAGACGCCTCGTGGCCCTCGCCGACGTTCCCGCGCCCACCCACTCTTTGGCGGGCGGTGCCGAGACCCTGGGCGTGGTGCTGGGCGCCGGCGTGCTCGCGTGTCTCGTCCTCGTGGGCGTCGTGGTGGGCCTGATCACGATGATGCGCCGCGCGGTGCGGCGCCGGATCGAGCGGCACGCCCCGCGCGTGCGCGGCATGGTGGAGGACGCCGCGTCGAAGGCGCGTTCGTACACGCTCACCGGCGGCGCCGGCGAGGCGGCCCGGATGCGCGGGTCGGTGCGCCGTTCGCTCGACCAGACCCGGCGGGTGCTGGAGGCGGGCTACGCGCACGATGCGCAGCTGTCCGACGCGGTTGCGCTGCTGCGCCGGTTGGACGAATTCGCCAAGGCGCTGGACACCGACCTGAAGCTGCTCGAACGTGAGCCGGACCGGACCCGGGTCGACCGCGAACTGCCCGGCCTCAAGGACCGCGCGGACCGCATCGAGCACGCCGCGGCCTCCCTGCGGTGGGCCGTCCAGGACCGCGAACGCCATTTGGGCGAGGACGAGTTGGACCGACTCGGCACCGACGTCGAGCGCGAGGCGGCGGCCTTGCGGGCGTATGCGGAGGAGCGCGGGGCGGGTGGAGCGGGTCCGTCGGGGTTGCCGGGTCCACCGGCTCGGTCGGGGGGCTCCGGTGCGTCCGACCCTTCGGATCGGCCGGATCGCTCCGGTCGGCCCGGTCGCTCCGATCAGTCCGGTCGCTCCGATCGATCCGAAAGCAAGCGCCTGACCTGAACACGTGCCGGCGGCGAGCCCCCACGACGGGACGCGTCGGCCGCACCGTGGCGCGCGCCACCCGCGTGCCGGGGCGTGGCATGGTGACCGAAAATTGATTGTGGTGTCCCGAATCGGCGACCCGACCCCGGGTAGCCGGGACACCGACCCCGCCCCCCTGTCGTCTCACATCCGGGTGGTTGCCCGCTCATGCCGACGATGCCGACCGATCTCGCCGTGGTCACGGACTCCACGGCCTACCTGCCCGAGGAGCTCGTGGAGCGGCACCGCCTCGTGGTGGTCCCGCTCAAGGTCGTCCTGCGCGGGCGGCCACTGGACGACGGCATCGAGGCCACCCCGGCCCAGCTCACCGACGCCCTGCGCCAGCGCCGGATCGTGACCACCTCGCGGCCGGCGCCCGAGACGTTCGCGGAGACCTACCGCGAACTCGCCGAGAAGGGCGCGACGGGCATCGTCTCGATCCACCTCTCCAGCGAACTCTCCGGCACGTACGAGGCGGCGCTGCTGGCCGCCCGCGACGCCGAGGTGCCGGTGCGGGTGGTGGACTCGCGCACGCTCGGGATGGGGATGGGCTTCGCCGTACTGGCGGCGGCCGAGGCGGCCCGGGACGGCGCCACCCTGGAGGAGGCGGCGATCGCGGCGGAAAAGCGGGCCCAGGCGGCCTCGGCCCTCTTCTATGTCGACACCCTCGAATACCTGCGCCGAGGCGGCCGGATCGGCGCGGCGGCGGCCTTCATGGGCACGGCGCTGGCGGTGAAGCCACTGCTGCACGTGAGCGACGGCTTGGTCGGCCCACTGGAAAAGGTCCGCACCTCGGCACGCGCGATCAGCCGCCTGGAGGAACTGGCGGTGGAACACGCGGGCGCAGGCCCGGTGGACGTGGCGGTACACCACCTGGCCAGCCCGGACCGAGCAGAGGCACTGGCCGCACGCCTCCAGGAACGCCTACCGAACCTGCACGAACTTTTCGTCACCGAGGTGGGCGCCGTAATCGGCGCCCACGCGGGCCCGGGACTGCTGGCGGTGGTGGTCTCGCCCCGGTGAGGCGGGGTGGGCGCGCGTGCGTTGGCGCATCGGGCCCCGGCCGCTCGTCGGTGCGGTGGGGTGCGGTGGGGTTCGGTGCGGTGGGGTGCGGTGCGGTGCGGTGCGGTGCGGTGCGTGGCGGTGGGGTGCGCGGCGGTGCGGTGCGTGGCGAGAAAGGCGGCCTGCGGCGGCGGGGGGTGAGAGGGCACTCGGTCAAGCCCGCCGGTCAGCCCTTCCGGGTGGGTCGGGGTGTGTCCGGCGTGCGTTGTGCTTGGGGTTGCGGGCCGGGTGGTGCGGGGTTGGTCCGGGTCGTGGGGTTGGCCGCTGCTGGCGTGCGGGGCTTCGGGGTGTGGGGTTTCGTCGGGGTGGGGGCCCGGGTCGGGGTGAAAAGCGACCTGCGGCGGGTGGCAGAGGAGGGGGTCGGGTTGGGTTCCGCCGGGCTTGCGTTCGCGGGTGGGTCGGGTTTGTTTCGGCGTGCGTGGTGCTTGGGGTTGCGGGCCGGCTGGTGCGGGGCTGGTCAGAGTCGGTGATGGGCCGCCGCCGGCGTGCGGGGCTCCGAGACTGCCGGTCTTCGGCGAGGCGGGTGTGTTGCTCGGCGAAAAGCCGGCCGGCAGCGGCGGGCAGGGAGGATGCTCGGGTCGAGTCCTCCGAGGAGCCCTCTCGGCTGGGTTGGGATGTGTTTGGAGGGGAGTTGGGTTCGAAACCGGATCGCGGTGGGTGGTTGGGGGCTTCGGGCTTCGGTGACCTGCGGTTTTGTGGTGTCGGGGTGGAAAGTCGGGCGTCGAGTGCCGGTTTCGTGTGCTCCGGCCTCCTCGACACCGGTGTGAAGACCGAAACTGCCCGGTCGGGGCGGCTTCGGGTGCTGCGACCTCGCAGAGGCCGTCGAGTCGACCGAAAGTGCCCAGTGGGAGCCGAAACCGGATCCCGAGGCACACGAAATGGCTTCCCTCTCCGCTGACCTGCGGTTTTCTCTTGCGCCGAGACCACGGCACCCGACGCCGTCCGGTTTCGTGAACTCCCGCCCTCCCCACAAGCCCACCGCACCTCGAAACGCCCTGCCCAACCCAGCCGAGAGGGCTCCTCGGAGGACTCGACCCGAGTGCCCTCCCTGCCCGCCGCTGCCGGCCGGTTTTTCGCCGAGCAACACACCCGCCCCGCCGAAGACCGGCAGTCTCGGAGCCCCGCACGCCGGCGGCGGCCCATCACCGACCCGGACCAGCCCCGCACCAGCCACCCGCGGCCACAAGCGCAGCGTCCGCCGGAAACGCCCCAACCCCGCCCACCCGGAAGGCCCCTGATCCCGTCGAACGCCAAAACCCCAACCCGGTACCCAAGTGGGGGGATCCGGTTTCCACAGGTGGGCTGTTGTGCACAGGTGCAGGGCGGCGGCCCGGTCGGGGGATGGGGGAGGCCTAGTTTCGGGGCATGTCCGGGATTTCGGCTGGTTCTTCTGCATCTCCTCCCTCGGGGTCGCCGAGGTCCGGGGCGGAGCGGGTTGCGGCGTTGCTGGGGGCGCCTGAGGTGCTTTCGGTGCAGGGGGCGGATTCGGGGCGGCGGTTGGTCGAGGCGGTTGCGGATCGGGTGCCGCCTCGGCTTCGGGTGGGTGTGGATCGGCGGGTGGTGGTTGCCGTCGCGGTGCTGGCGTTGGTGGCGGTTGCGCTGGCCGTGGGCGGGTGGTGGCGGGCGCGTCCGCAGAGTGTGGCCGCGCCGGTGGCGGTGGGGCAGGTGACGGGGGGCGCCGGGGTGGGGGCTCCGGTGCAGGCCGGGCCCGCGTCGGGGGCTGCCGGCGGTGCGCCGACTTCCGCGGGTGGGCCGCTTACCGTGCACGTGGCGGGGAAGGTGGCCCGGCCCGGGGTGGTCGTCCTGCCACCCGGGTCGAGGGTGGCGGACGCGGTGCAGGCCGCCGGGGGTGCGCTGCCGGCGGCGGATCTGGCCACGTTGAATCTGGCCCGCCTCCTTGCCGACGGCGAGCAGATCCCGGTGGGCGTTCCCGGGGCCACACCTCCGCCCGCCGCCGCCAATCCGTCCGGAGCCGGTTCCACCGCCTCGGCGGGCGGCGCCCCGGCAGCCGTTCTCGATCTCAACACGGCGACCGCCGCACAGCTTGAGCAACTGCCCGGCGTCGGCCCGGTCCTGGCTCGCCAGATCATCGAAAAGCGCACCCAGTTGGGCCGCTTCGCCACCGTCGATCAACTGCGTCAGGTCCGGGGCATCGGCGATCGCAAGTACAGCGACCTGAAGCCGAGGGTTCGGGTATGACCGCGCCCGACGTCCCCAGCCGCCAAGGACCGGAAGCCCCACGCCCGGCGGCCCCTCGTCCGACACCCACGCGCCGGAGAAGCCGTGCCCGGACCGACGCCCGCCTCGTCCCCGGCGCCGCTGCCGCCTGGGCCGCCGCCTGGGGTGCGCCGCTGATCCCGCTCCGGGCCACCGTCGCGGTGAGTATCTGCGCCGCGGCGTGTGCAGCCGTACTCGCGTGTCGGCCCACGGTTCGACGCCGGGCCACGCTTGCGGTCGTGCTCGTGTGCGTCGCGGCCGGCGGACTGGTCGCCGGCCTTCGCACCGCCGCCGACCACGACGGCCCGGTGGCGGTCGCGGCTCGGCAGCGCGCCGAGGCCACCGTCGAGCTGACGGTACGCACCGACCCGGAGCGCCGCGTCACCCGCGTCCGAGGCAGCGAACTCGGCTCGCCACCCACGCTGTTCGAGGCCCGCATCGACCGCATCGACCGCATCGATCCACCCGGCGGTCCACTCGGCGCGCCCGGCGGCTCGGGCGCATCGGGGACCTCACGGCCGGCCGGGGTGCGGGTGCGGACGCCGGTCACGGTGCTGGCCGGCGGGCCCGATGCGGCCACCTGGCTCGGGCTGCTGCCGAGTACCCCGATTCGGGTCCACGGCCGCCTGGTTCCGGGGCGGAGCGGCCAGGCCCTGCTGCTGATCCGAGCCGCTCCGGACCGGATCGGCGCTCCCGCCGCCCACCAGCGTTTCGCGGGTCTGCTCCGGGCGCGGCTGCGGGCCGCCTGTGCGGAACTGCCGCTCGCTGCCCGGGGATTGCTTCCGGGCCTGGTCGTCGGCGATACGAGCCGGCTTCCGGCCGACCTCGAAGCCGACTTTCGTGCCACCGAACTCACCCATTTGACGGCGGTCAGCGGAACCAACATCACGATTTTGTTGGGTTTTGTGCTGTTCGTGCTCCGCCGTGTGGGCGTCCACGGACGTACGCTGCCGATCGCCGGCGCCGCCGCCGTCGCGTGCTTCGTGGTCGTCGCCCGTCCCGAGCCCAGTGTGCTGCGGGCCGCCGCCATGGGCCTGGTCACCGTGGTCGCGCTGTACACCGGTCGGCCCCGGCGAGGGCTCCCGGCGCTCGCGGTCGCCGTGCTCGGCTTGGTCCTGCTCGATCCGACCCTGGCCCGGTCCTACGGCTTCGCGCTGTCCGCCCTGGCCACCGGCGCGCTGCTCCTGCTCGCCCCGCACTGGACGAACCGGCTCCGGGCCCGGGGTTGGCCGACGTGGGCCGCGGTCCTGGTCGCCGTGCCGCTCGCCGCGCAGGCCGTTTGCGGGCCGCTCGTGGTGACCTTTGCCGGCCGGGTCAGTCTGATGGCCGTCCCGTGCAACCTGCTCGCCGAGTTCGCGGTCGCACCGGCCACGATCCTCGGCTTCGTCACCCTGCTCCTCGCCCCGATCTGCCTCCCGCTCGCCCACCTCACCGCCTGGCTCGGCTCGTGGCCGATCGCCTGGATCGCGGCCGTGGCCCGCACCGGCGCCGACCTGCCCGGCGCCGCCGTCACCTGGCCGACCGGCCTCTTCGGCGGCGCGGCGCTGGCGGCGATCACGATCGCGGCCGTCCCGACCCTGCGGCTGTTTCGCCGCCCGCCGCGATCCGGACGGTCCGGGCGGTCCGGGCGGTCCGACTGGTCCGGGCGGGGGCGGGCGATGACGACGGCTCTGCTCGCGACCCTCGCGGTGGTTCTCCTGTTGCGTCCGCCGATGTTGGTGCGCCCATTGACCGGCTGGCCGCCTCCGGGCTGGCATCTGGTGATGTGCGACGTCGGTCAGGGCGACGCCATCGTGCTGAACGCGGGCGCCGGCGAGGGCGTTCTGATCGATGCCGGGCCCGATCCGGATGCGGTGGACGGCTGTCTACGCGACCTTGGCATTCGCCGGCTGCCGCTGATTTTGCTGAGCCATTTCCATGCGGACCACGTGGAGGGCCTTCCTGGCGCGCTGCGCGGTCGGGGAGTGGGGCTCATCCAGGGGACTCCGATCCTTGATCCTTCGGGCGAAGTAACGCGAGTCCGCCGTTGGGCCGCCAGAGCCGGCGCCTCCTTGGGTACCCCCGTCGGCGCCATTGAGCAGCGCACATTGGGCTCGCTGACGTGGCAAACGCTGACTCCGTCGAACCTGGAAGCCCTCTCCGCTGCTTCCGGCCCGATTGTGTTGCGCGGAGGCGGAGGCGGAGGCGGGGGCGGGATCGAGGCGAGGAGGACGGGCCGTCCGCCGGGCCACCTGCCGGATCGGCAGGCGCTGTCGCACACCGCGTCAACCGTCATGGCTGCGGATCCACGGTTGGGGGAGGCGGTGGGCGTGGCGAGGTCGGGGCGGGCTGTGGGTGGGTCGGTGGCCAACAACGCGAGTCTGGTGGTACTTGCGGAACGGCACGGGGTTCGGATGTTGCTCACCGGTGACGCCGAAGTCGAGGCGCAGGAGGCCCTGCGGGGGCGGCTGGCCGGTGTTCGGGTGGACGTTCTGAAGGTTGCGCATCACGGCTCGGCTCGACAGGACCCCGCCCTCGTTCTCGGGTTGCACCCCAGGCTGGCTCTGGTTTCGGTGGGTAAGGACAACCCCTACGGCCACCCGTCGCCGTCCGCCCGGGCCTTGGTCGCCGCATCCGGCGCCCGCCTTCTGCGCACCGACACGGATGGGCCCATTGCGGTTTCCGGCTCTTCGGCCCACCTCAGGGCGGTGGCCCGAGGGCCGGCCACCACGCATGCCCACCGGCCATTGGTGGATGGCGGTCGGCCCGCCGGCGGCGTGGTCGCCCGCAACGGGCGTTGGGGGCGGCTGTGGATCCTGCGGCGGGGTGGGGGACGGAGTTCCTGGCGGGGGGTGGGGTGTTGCCGGCCTCGGGAGCGTGGCCAAGGGCGGCGTGGGCGCCGCCCGGGTCGGGGTGGTGGCGGAGTGGTTTCTCCTCCGCTTCGCTCCGTCGGGGGCGGAAGGGGGGCGGGACGTTGCCGCTGCGCGGCGCCTGGTGGTTCCGGCTCCGCTGCGCTCCGCCGGTGGTGGAGAGAGTTTGGCTCCGCTGCGCTCCACCGCTGCCTGGATCGGGCCCGGGCCGGGTCGTGGCGGGGCGCGGGATTGGGGTGCGGGATTGGGGTGCGGGATTGGGGTGCGGGATTGGGGTGCGGCGGGGCAGGGGTGGTGGAGGCGGTTTCCGAGGTCGGAGCCGGATGTCTGTGGGCGGTGTGGCGAGAAGCAGGTGCCGAGTGCCGCGTGCCGATTTCTGGCATTTCGCGCCTGGTGTGCCCGTTCCGAGTCCCCGAAAGTGCCTAGTGGGAGGCGGAACCGGATTCCAGGACGGCCCTCCTGGTTTCTCGCCCGTGCCGACCTGCGGTTTTACCTCCCGACCGCGCCGCATGCCTCCGCGCCATCCGGTTTCGTGAATGCCGCCGGCCGGTCGATGCCAACTTCTGGCCTCTGCGTGCTCGTTGGTGCTTCGTTGCTTGGGGGCGGTCCGAGGTTCTGCGTGTGGGGCAGGTAGGGGCGGGGCGGGGCGGGGTGAGGCGGGTTGCGGGGACGATGGGGGCAGCCTCGCCCGGTGTGGGTGGGTGGGGTGTCTGTTGGGCGTGGGATGCTTGGTCGGGTGGCCAGACGAATGCAGGATGATCCGCTCGCGCCGGTGACGCTTGTCGTCGGGGCCGAGGAGTTGCTCGTGGATCGGGCGATCGGGGATGTGGTGCGCGCCGTGCGGGCGCAGGATCCCGAGGCGGATGTTCGGGACTTGGCGCCGGGGGCGTTGCAGGCCGGAATGTTGTCCGAGCTGGCCAGTCCCTCGTTGTTCGGTGAGCGCAAGGTCATCGTGATCCGGTCCGCGCAAGACCTTGGGACGGATCTGGTCGGCGAGGTCACGCGGTTGATCGCCGATCCGGCCGAGGAGACTGTGCTGGTGCTCGCGCATCTGGGCGGGCCCAAGGGCAAGAAGCTGTTGGACGCGGTGCGCAAGGTGGGTGTGCGCGAGGTCGCGTGTCCCAAGGTGACCAAGGTCGGGGATCGCATCGCGTTCGCGCGGGCGGAGTTTCGGGTTGCCGGGCGCTCGCTCACCGAGGACGCCTGTCGCACGTTGGTCGAGGCGATCGGCAACGATCTGCGGGAGTTGGCCTCCGCGTGCAGTCAGTTGATGGCGGACGTCGACGGTGTGGTCGACGAGGAAGTGGTCTCGCGCTACTACAGCGGCGTTGCCGAGGCGTCCAGCTTCACCGTCGCCGACAAGGCCGTCGAGGGGCGTACCGCCGAGGCGCTGGAGCAGTTGCGCTGGGCGTTGTCCGTGGGGGTCGCGCCCGTCATGGTCACGAGTGCGCTCGCACAGAGCGTGCGGCAGATCGCCCGGGTCGGCGCCGCCCCCCGGAACGCCCGGCCGAACGATCTGGCGCGCGATCTCGGCATGCCGCCGTGGAAGGTCGACCGGGTTCGGCAACAGCTGCGCGGCTGGACTCCGGACGGCATTGTCCGAGCCCTTACCGCCGTCGCCGACGCCGACGCGGCGGTCAAGGGCGGCGGTATGGATCCCGCGTATGCATTGGAAAAGGCCGTGGTGACGATCTCCACCGCCCGCAACGCCTGACCATCGCGATCACCACCATCCCAGCGGCGGCCCGAAGCGCTCGCTCGCCGCTTCGCATCCGGACGACACGATCGCCCTGCTCCAACAACCCACCCCGAGTGCTGACCCGGCCGAGCGGCAGGCGCCAGGAACCGCTCCGCCCCACTCCATCCCGCCACGACTCGGCCCCGGTCCGATCCAGGCAGCGGTGGAGCGAAGCGGAGCCGGACTCCCTCCACCACCGGCGGAGCGCAGCGGAGCCGGAACCACCAAGCGCCGCGCAGCGGCAACGTCCCCCCCTTCCCCCCGACGGAGCGAAGCGGAGGAGAAACCACTCCATCTCCGCCCCGGCCCGCCGCCGCGTGCGCCTCCGCCCCGGCCCGCCGCCGCGTGCGCCTTCTCCGCCCATGGTCCATGCCCCGGCGGCCAACACCCCATCGCCGCCTCCCCCCCCCCGCGCACCACAAAAGCGCCGCCCCCCAGGTGGGGAGCGGCGCCCTTGTAGGTGTGTTGAGCGCGGTGCGCTCGGGTGTCACGCCATGGTGACCGGTGTTGCGAGTCAGGCCTTGGCCGTCGCGACACGCTTCGCCAGGGCCGACTTCTTGTTGGCGGCCTGGTTCTTGTGGATGACACCCTTGCTGACGGCCTTGTCGAGCTTGCGGGCCGCGAGGCGGGTCAGCGCCTCGGCCTGCTCGACGTTGCCGGCCTCGGCGGCCTCGCGCGCCTTGCGCACGAAGGTCTTCAGCTCCGACTTGACGGCCTTGTTGCGCTGGCGCGCAATCTCGTTCGTCTTGTTGCGCTTGATCTGGGACTTGATGTTCGCCACGAAAGAGCCTTCTGAGTACTAGGTCGGGATCCGATCCAGGGAGAGGGCCCGTCCGGACGTTGACTTGCGTGGCAGAGACACGTACGCCACACGCGATCCATCAGATTACCAGCAGCCGGCGGTCGGCAAGGACACGGCCCACATTCCGACCCCGCCCGGACCCCACCTCGACCCCGCCCCGACCCGCCGAACACCCCCGACCCCCGCCGCCAACGCGGCGTACCCATGCCGCATGGGACGATATGGAGGACACCTGTGCTCCGGCGCGTGATCCGATCACGATCACCCGCGGCCCGCACAGGGCACTCGCGACATCCGAGCTTGACCTTTGCTTGACCTTCGCCCGACCCTCGCCAGTCCACCCGATCGAGAATCTGGAAGCCCGCGTGCCCGCGACCCCGCCAGTGAACGTGCCGGAGCCCAGCCGTACCGACCCGGCGCTGATCCGGAACTTCTGCATCATCGCCCACATCGACCACGGCAAGTCGACGCTTGCCGACCGGATGCTTCAGATCACCGGCGTGGTCGATGCGCGGCAGATGCGCGCGCAATACCTCGACCGCATGGACATCGAGCGTGAGCGCGGCATCACCATCAAGTCGCAGGCGGTGCGGCTGCCGTGGACGGCCCCCGACGGGCAGATCCACATCCTCAACATGATCGACACCCCCGGCCACGTGGACTTCACGTACGAGGTGTCCCGCTCGCTCGCGGCCTGTGAGGGCGCGATCCTGCTGGTCGACGCGGCTCAGGGGATCGAGGCGCAGACGCTCGCCAACCTCTACCTGGCCCTGGAGAACGACCTCCAGATCATCCCGGTGCTGAACAAGATCGACCTCCCGGCCGCCCAGCCCGAGAAGTACGCGGCGGAGCTCGCGCACATCATCGGCTGCGACCCCGAGGACGTGCTCAAGGTCTCCGGCAAGACCGGCGTGGGTGTGCCCGAGCTGCTGGACGAGTGCGTACGCCTGGTGCCGCCGCCGATCGGGGTCAAGGACGCGCCGGCCCGCGCGATGATCTTCGACTCGGTGTACGACTCGTACCGCGGCGTGGTCACCTACGTCCGCGTGGTCGACGGCGACCTGAAGAAGCGCGAGCGCATCCAGATGATGTCGACGGGGGTGACCCACGAGCTCCTGGAGATCGGCGTCATCTCGCCCGAGCCCAAGCCGTCCGACGGCCTGAGCGTCGGCGAGGTCGGCTACATCATCACCGGCGTGAAGGACGTTCGGCAGTCCCGCGTCGGTGACACCATCACCTCCCTGCACAACGGCGCCACCGAGGCCCTCGGCGGGTACAAGGACCCGAAGCCGATGGTGTTCTCCGGCCTGTATCCGCTGGACGGCTCCGACTACCCCGAGCTGCGCGACGCGCTGGACAAGCTCCAGCTCAACGACGCCGCGCTGGTGTACGAGCCGGAGACCTCGGTCGCGCTCGGCTTCGGCTTCCGCTGCGGCTTCCTGGGGCTGCTGCACCTGGAGATCGTCCGGGAGCGGCTGGAGCGCGAGTTCAACCTGGAACTCATCTCGACCGCGCCGAGCGTGGTGTACCGGGTCGTCATGGAGGATGGCACCGAGCACACCGTGACCAACCCGAGCGAGTTCCCCGGCGGCAAGATCGCCGAGGTGCACGAGCCGGTGGTGCGGGCCACCATCCTGGCCCCGAGCGAGTACATCGGCACGATCATGGAGCTGTGCCAGACCCGGCGCGGCGTCCAGATCGGGATGGACTACCTCTCCGAGGACCGGGTCGAGCTGCGCTACACGCTGCCGCTCGCGGAGATCGTGTTCGACTTCTTCGACGCGCTCAAGTCCAAGACGCGCGGTTACGCGTCGCTCGACTACGAGACCACGGGCGAGCAGCAGTCCGCACTGGTCAAGGTCGACATCCTGCTCCAGGGCGAGGCCGTCGACGCGTTCAGCGCGATCGTGCACAAGGACAAGGCGTACAACTACGGCGTCGAGATGACCAAGAAGCTGCGCGAGTTGATTCCGCGTCAGCAGTTCGAGGTGCCGATCCAGGCCGCCGTCGGGGCGCGGGTGATCGCCCGCGAGAACATCCGCGCGATCCGCAAGGACGTGCTCGCCAAGTGCTACGGCGGTGACATCAGCCGTAAGCGCAAGCTGCTTGAGAAGCAGAAGGAAGGCAAGAAGCGGATGAAGATGGTCGGCCGGGTGGAGGTGCCGCAGGAGGCCTTCATCGCGGCGCTGTCCACCGACGACAGCGGCGGGCGGAAGTAGGGATGGGGTAGGGCTGTGGTCAGGGTCGTGGTTGTGGCTGCGGTCAGGACCGAGACAGGGCTGAAATAGGACATCCGGGCGACGTAGGTCGCCCGGGAGGAGAATCGATTACTCGATTCAGCAACTGATCCGAAAAAGCTACTACCGCGTAGCCCTCGAGCAGCGTACGTTGCGGGTGCATCGGGCAGAATCGATGCACCCGCTTCGTGTTTTGCCCGCGCTGTACCGAACCTGTCGGCCGAGCCGCGCACCCGAACCAACCACGCTCCATCGTCTGATTCCTTCATCGACATCTTCCGCAGACCGGTTGGTCGGTTTCGATGCTCACCCCGGTCACGCGCATACCGGTACCGATACGGGTATGCGATCGCGACACCGCTCGGCACCACCACCACACCCCGGAAACCGCCCTGGACACGGAGGCCGAAGTGAGTTCAGAGTCCGCCGCCATCGAGAACCGTTCGCCGTCCATCGCGGTGGACTTCCTGGAACGGATTCGGGCCACGCCCGACAACGAGGCGTACCGCCACCCGGTCGCGGTGGGCGACGGCGACCGCGAGGAGTGGCGTTCGGTCACCTGGGGGCAGGCGGGCGAGCGGGCCAAGGCGATCGCCGCCGGGCTGGTGGCGCTGGGGGTCGAGGCCGAGGACCGGGTCGCGATCGTGGCCGAGACCCGGCTGGAATGGGTGCTGGCCGACTTCGGGGTGATCTGCGCCGGCGCGGCCACCACCACCGTGTACCCGACCACCAACGCCGACGAGGCCGCCTTCATCCTGACCGACTCCGGCAGCGTGATGGCGTTCGTGGCCGACGACATCCAACTCGCCAAGCTGCGCGGCGCGCGGGCCGACCTCGCCGCGATACGCAAGGTGGTCGTCTTCGACCCGCCGAAACCCGGGCCCGAGGGTGAGCCCGCCGACGACTGGGTGATCACCCTCGCCGAACTGGAGGACCTCGGCCGCGCCCGGCTGGTCGAGGAGCCCGACCTGGTGGAGACCCGGGTCGCCGCGATCACCCGGGACCGGCTCGCGACCCTCATCTACACCTCCGGCACCACCGGTCGGCCCAAGGGCGTCCGGCTCTCGCACGACACCTGGGCGTATCAGGCCGCCGCGCAGGCCGCGATCGGGGACAACGACGCCGACGAACTCCAGTACCTGTGGCTGCCGCTCGCGCACTGCTACGGCAAGGTGATGGTCTGCGGACAGATCCGGATCGGCTATCCGACCGCCATCGACGGCCGGATCCCCAAGCTGATCACCAACCTCCCGATCGTGCGGCCGACGTTCATGGCCGCCGCGCCGCGCGTGTTCGAGAAGGTGTACAACTCCGTGCACATGACGGTGCGGGCCGAGGGCGGCCTCAAGTACCGCGTCTTCCGCTGGGCGATCGGCGTCGGCCGGGAGATGTCGCAGGTCAGGCAGGCCGGCCGGAGCCCGTCCGCGGTGCTCGAGGCGAAGTATCGGGTGGCCGACCGGCTCGTCTTCGACAAGCTGCGCGCGTTGTTCGGCGGTCGGCTCAAGGGCTGTATCTCCGGCAGCGCGGCGCTCTCGCCCGACGTCGCCGAGTTCTTCGACGCGATCGGCATACCGATCCTGGAGGGCTACGGTCTCACCGAGGCCAGCGCGGGCAGTTCGGTCAACCGCTTCGACCGGCACCGGATCGGTACCGTCGGTCCGGCGCTGCCCGGCTCGGAGATGCGCATCGCCGAGGACGGCGAACTGCTGGTGCGCAGCCCGGCGGTGATGCAGGGCTATCACAACAACCCCGAGGCGACCGCCGACGTGCTCACCGAGGACGGCTGGCTGCGCACCGGCGACATCGCCGTGATCGAGGACGGCTATCTGCGGATCACCGACCGCAAGAAGGACCTGATCAAGACCTCGGGCGGCAAGTACGTCGCGCCCAGCGAGATCGAGGGCCGGTTCAAGGGCCTGTGCCCGTTCGTGAGCAACATCCTCGTGCACGGGGAGGGCCGCAACTTCTGTTCCGCGTTGATCACGTTGGACCCGGACGCGCTCCTTGGCTGGGCCGCGGGGCAGCCGGCACTGCGGGGCAGGTCGTACGAGGAGCTGGTCGGCGCCGAGGAGGTCCGGGCGCTCGTCGCGGACTACCTCGACCGGCTCAACGCCGACCTGCAGCGGTGGCAGACGGTGAAGAAGTTCGCCATCCTGCCGCACGACCTGAGCGTCGAACGCGGTGAGCTGACGCCGAGCCTGAAGGTGAAGCGGCGGGTGGTGGAGAAGGAGTACGCGGCGGTCCTGGACGACATGTACAAGGGCACGCTGGTCACCTGAGGGCGGTTGCCCGCGGCGGGTCGGTCGCGTGCTCGTGGACAATGGGGAGATGCCCTCCGCACCCCCCGACGGTCTGCCCGTGCCCGAAGACGGCTCGCTGCCCGCGTCCGCGCTCGCCGAGTTCGCCGGCGCGAGCCGTCCGTTCGGCTTCTATGTGCACGTGCCCTACTGCGCGTCGCGTTGCGGCTACTGCGACTTCAACACCTACACCGCGACCGAACTGGGCGGATCGGCCTCGCAGGGGTCCTACGCGGACGACGCGATCGCCGAGATCCGGCTGGCCCGGCGGTTGCTGGGGGACGTGGATCGGCCGGTGGAGACGGTGTTCTTCGGCGGCGGTACGCCCACGCTGCTGCCGGCCGCCGACCTGGCCCGGATCCTGGGGGCGATCCGGGACGAGTTCGGGCTCGCGGCGGGGGCGGAGGTGACCACCGAGGCCAATCCCGAGTCGGTGGATCCGGCCTACCTGGACACGCTGCTCGCGGGTGGGTTCAACCGGCTGTCGTTCGGCATGCAGAGTGCGCGCGAGCACGTGTTGCGGGTCCTGGACCGGCGGCACACCCCGGGGCGGCCCGAGCGGTGTGTGGCCGAGGCGCGCGCGGCCGGGTTCGAGCACGTCAACCTGGACCTGATCTACGGCACGCCGGGGGAGTCGGACGACGACTGGCGGGCCTCGCTGGACGCGGTGCTCGGTGCGGGGCCGGACCATGTCTCGGCGTACGCGCTGATCGTCGAGGACGGTACGCGCCTGGCCGGGCGGGTGCGGCGGGGCGAACTGCCGATGCCGGACGACGACGTGCTCGCCGACCGCTACCTGATGGCGGACGAGGCGTTCGGGGCGGCGGGGCTCGGGTGGTATGAGGTGTCCAACTGGGCGACCGACGCGGCGGCGCGGTGCCGGCACAACGAGCTGTACTGGACCGGGGCCGACTGGTGGGGGGCGGGGCCGGGGGCGCACAGCCATGTGGGGGGTGTGCGGTGGTGGAACGTGCGGCATCCCGCCGCGTATGCGCAGCGGTTGGCGGCGGGTTCGTCTCCTGGGCAGGGGCGTGAGTTGCTCGGCGCGGAGGATCGGCGGGTCGAGCGGATCCTGCTGGAGCTGCGGCTGGTGGAGGGGGTTCCGCGCTCGCTCCTCACGGAGGTGGGGAGAAAGGCGGCGGATCGGGCGGTGGCGGATGGTCTGCTTGTTCGCGGTGCGGGGGATCGGGTCGTGTTGACCTTGCGGGGGCGGCTGTTGGCCGACGCGGTCGTGCGGGATCTGGTCGACTAGCGACCGTCCGGCCGGCGGGGTTGGTTCGCCTCAAGCGCCGGCGGGGCTGGGTGGCCTCATGCGCCGGTCGGGTTGGTTCGCCTCAAGCGTCGGCGGGGCTGGGTGGCCTCATGCGCCGGTCGGGTTGGTTCGCCTCAAGCGCCGGCGGGGCTGGGTGGCCTCATGCGCCGGTCGGGTTGGTTCGCCTCAAGCGCCGGCGGGGCTGTTTGGCCTCAAGCGCCGGCCGGGCTGCTTCGCCTCGAACGTCGGCGAGGCTGTTTCGCCTCCAGCGCCGGTCCGGCTGCTTGGCCTCAAGTGTCCGTGCGGTTGCTTGGGCTCGAGCGCCGGCCCGGCTGGGGCTGCGGGGTCGTTTACATGGCTACGTCCATGATCAAGTCGGCCAAGGACTCGTCTACTCGGTTCAGTTCCTGGGCGTAGCGGCGCATTTCGGTGCTTTCGCGCTTTGCGTCTGATTCACCCTGTTCCTTCGTGCGCAGGGCCGCGCCGACCTCGTCGCGGATCGACTTGATTTCCGCGTCCAGGCCCTGGGCGATCGCGTCGCGCATCTTGCGGAGTTGTTTGACGACCTCTTCGCCCAGGTTGGTGACGTCGGTGTCGGCCTGCTTGCGCAGTTCCAGCTGGACCTGCTCCGCCACCTGTTCCTTGAGCCGGCGGTTGGCCTTGTTCAGTTGCAGCGCGCCCTTGAACACGGTCGAGCCGAGTACCGCGCCCAGGATCACGAACGGTCCGAGGCCGACCAGGAACGCCGCCGTGCCGACCGCGATCTGCGGGAGCAGCGCGGTGAGCATCGAGCGCAGGTTGAACTTGCCGCCGGAGACCGCGGTCGCCGGGTCGAGCACGAAGCTGACCGCGTCGGCGAGCAGTCGCTCGATCGGCGTCGAGGGTTTGCCGTCCTCCTCCGTGCCGATCGGGCCGGCGGTGAGCGAGGCCCGGATCTCGTCGATGCGCGTGACGAACTGCTTCACGTCGTCGTCGATCATCCGCTCCATGTCCTCGACACGGCGCGCGACGAGCGGTTTGAGTTCGTTCTCCTGCCACTGCGCGAACTCGACCTGGACCCGCCCGGAGAGGTGGTCGGTGATCTCCTTGACCGCCGCCTCCATCTTCTCCCGCGCGTTGAACGGGTTGGCGCCGACGGTGTTGCTCGGGTCGTATTCCTGCGCCCAGGTCGGGATGTTCGCGGCGACCCGGTCCATGAACCGCCGGGTCGCGCCCTCGACCTCGCCGCGGGTCTCGCGCAGGTGTTCCTCCATCTGCGCGACGATCACCCGCCGGTTCTGCTCCAGGCGGGTCAGCGGACCCTGGACCCGCTCGTAGGTGGCGCGCAACTCCTCCACGTCCTGGGTGAGCAGCGCCTCCTTGCGGTCGATCTGCTCGCGCGCCTCGATCAGCAGATACTTGAGCTCCCGGGCGGGGGACAGGATCTTGGCCCGTCCGCGCTCGCGGGTCAGGAACTCCTCCAGGCCGCGTTCGAGTTCGGGCATCCCGGACCCGGCCAGCAGGTCCGGGTCGCCCTTTTGCCGACCGGTCAGCGCGGCCCGGGCGTTGACGAAGAAGACCCGGTCCGGGCGGGAGAGGTAGGGCGAGAGGCGCTTGCGGATCTCCCGCTGCACGTCCTCGCGTTCCTCCTCCTCGACCAGGTTGATCTTGTTGCCGACGTAGAAGACGTCCTCGTGGCCGCGCGCCTTGACGTGCACGTCGAGGAACAGCTGCTCGCTGCGCGACATCGCGGCCTGACAGTCCACCACGAACACCAGCACGTCGGCCTGTTCGAGGTAGTTCAGGGTGACCTTCTCCCGCTCCGGTGCCTCGTTCAGGCCGGGGGAGTCGACCACCACCACACCGTTGCGGCACAGTTCGAGCGGCCAGCGCACCACCGCCCGCTCGTACGGGTTCGGGGTGTTGTCGTCGTCCGCGCCGATGGTGACGTAGTCGGCGATCTCGTCCACGCCGACGGTCAGCGGCTCACCGGCGCTGCCGTCCGCCTCCAGCGGGTAGATCAGCGCCGAGCGGGTGTCGCCCCACGTCACCTCGTTGATGATCGCGGTGCACGGTCGGGCGAAGGAGGGCAGCACCTTCTCGCCGAGCATCGAGTTGATCACGGTGCTCTTGCCGCGCTTGAACTCGCCGACGATCATCACCTTGAACGCCTCGGACGCGGCCCGCTGCTTCAGCGAGTCCAGCTTCTTGACGCCCGCGCCGATGCGCAGTCCGGCCACGATCGGCGTGAGCCGATCGATCAGGCCGACCAGGGTCTCCTGCCGTGCCCGCCACGCGCCGTACCCCGCGTAGGCCCCATCGGCCGCCCCGTGACCCGTGTCCACCTGACCGCTCCCCTCCTCGACGGCTGCCCGATGCCGGGACCTGTTCCGGTCCCGGCATCGGCGTCCGGCACTAGCCTCTGGCGCCCAGCATGGTGTTGAGCTGAACCCCGAGCTGCTCGCTGCGCGAGACCAGATCCTGCCATGCGGGTCCATCGGCGCCGACCTTGGCCAGCGCGGTCTGCCGATCGGTGCGCCAGGCCCGCTGGCCGCGCACCGCCTCGTCCATCACTCCGGCGTACAGCGTGTGCAGCCGCTTGGAGACCTCCTCGGAGAAGCCGCCGAGGACCTCCTCGACCATCGGCTCCAGGGCCTTCATCGCCTGTGCGCGCTGTGCCTCGGTCAGCGAGGTCGACTTGACCTCGCCGAGCACCATGCCGCCGGCCGACGCCGCCATGCTCGCGCCCATCGGCAGCGCGGCGACGCCGCCGGTGAGCGGGATCAGCAGCGCGCCGAGCACGGCGAGACCGGTCGGGCCGATCCGCCAGGCCAGCTTGCGGCTCTTGAGGTCCTTCAGGCCCAGCGACTCCGCCTCGCCGAGTTCGAACTCGGTGGACAGCTGCTCGACCTTCTCCAGGCGGTAGGCGCTGCCGCGCCCGAAGTGCAGCTTCATCTTCGCGTCAAGCCACTGCACGTCGGCCTGCACGCTGGAGTGCAGCTGGGCCTCGAACTTCTTGGCCAGCGCGGTCAGTTCGCGGCGCAGTCGGAACGGCAGGTCGCGCTCCCACCAGGTCCGGGCGTCGGGCGCGCGCTCGAGTTCGTAGCGCAGCGTGTCCAACAGGTCCCCGCGCGAGAGTTGCAGGTGCTCGCGGAACTTCTCCGACGTCTGCGTGCGGCGCTGCTGGAGCTCGACCCGGACCCGGCCCCATTCGCCGGCCATGCGGTCGATCTCCACCTCGGACTCCTCGACGGCACGCCGCCGTTCCACCTCGCCGAGCGCCGCGGTGGCCAGTCCGTCCCGACCCAGGCCCGCCATCTCGTCGAGCAGCGCGAGCAGTTGGCCCGCTGTCTGGCGCGAGCGCATGCTGCGCCGGCCGCCGGAGGTGGTGTATTCGGTGATCCGCGCGTACACGCCTGCCGCGGGCGAGGCGTCCTCGCGATGCGGGCCGGCCAGTACCTGCAGGGTCGGCGAGATGCGGCGCACCCGGCCGCCGAGGTAGTCGACGATGTCCTCGCGCTCGTCCTCGTCGACGGTGTCCAGCTTGGACACCACCACGGTGATCCGCGGCACGTGCCGGGCGATCACCTCCTCCTCCAGGAACGCGGTCTCGGACAGGCCGAGCGGCGCGCTCGCGGAGACCACCATCAGCACCGCGTCGCTGGCCGCGACCGTACGCCGGACCAGGTCCTCGGTCCGGCGGTCCAGATCCTCCGCGTCCTCGCCCTTGCCCCGACCCGCGTTGACCCCGGGGGTGTCCACCAACTCGACGTCCAGGCGGGCCAGTTCGGGTTCGGCCACGAGCACGCGCACGCCGACCAGGCGGGGTGCGTCCGAGTCGTGGTCCTCGCTCAGCCGATACACCTCGTCCCAGGCCGCGGCCACCGCCGGACGCGGCTCGGCGCGCCCGTCGGCGAACTGCAGCTCCAGGCGCGGCTCGGGTCCGGCCACGACCACCAGGGGCACCGGGGTGTGCCGGCCCTCGGGCAGCACGGGGGCGCCGAGCAGCCGGTTGATCAGCGACGTCTTGCCGCGGCCGAACTCGCCGACCACCGCGATCCGCAGCCCCGGTCGGCGCATCCGCGCCCGCAACCGGTCCAGCTCGGCGGCGATCGCGTCCAGGCCGAAGTCGGTGGCGATCGTGTGTGCGTCGTTGATCCGCCGGCCGAGCGTGGTCGCCGAGGGGGCCTGCCGGACCAGGCTCGTCACCGAGCCGGGAGGCGTGGCGGCGGGTGCTGCGGCGGGAGCGGGGGCGGGCGGCGGCGCCGACACCGGTGCAGCGGAGGCC